>NZ_LT629732.1:5762141-6082855 GCF_900104745.1 Actinopolymorpha singaporensis | reverse complement strand
CGGGTCCAGTTGGCGACCACCGACTCGTCGACCGGCCGGGTATCCGAATGCGCGACCCAGGGCCTGTCACCCGGATTCGTCGGGCTTTCTTCTCGGTTCGTCGCCCTGTTGTTCACCACGTGTTTTCCTTTTTCTGTCGACGGCGCGGGCAATTGACCCCGGCGCCGTTCGTCGACCACACTCTGCGGTGCCTGCCGGCGCTGGAACACCCACTCCGCAAGCCTGCCAGGCGTTGTGACGTAGCGCGCGTACGGTATCAACGTGTGGATGAATCCACTGCCCGCATTCCGCAGGATGCGGGCTCGGTGTCTGGCGCGGTGGCCGCGTCAATTGGTGGCAGGAGGACGACGGTGCCATATTCCGCACCCAAGTTGAGAAAGTCGATCCCCGGCGATCGCGAATTCGCGGATCCGGAATCAATGGACCTCGCCGATATCGCGGCGCGGCGGTGGGCCGTCGGTCGGCTGTTGCTCGTGACGTCCGGTACGACGACCCCGGGGCTCGGCCTTCCGTTCGAGCGGGCGACGATCGCCGGGCCCGAGGACCTCGACCTCGTCGACCACGAGTCCTACGACGCCGTCGTGATCGACGGCCCGGCGCTGGGAGTAGGCGGCGCCGCCGGTGTGCTCGCGCCCGCAGCCCGGTGCGTGCGCCCGGGAGGTCACCTCGCGGTCGTGCCCGCCGGCCACGGCGACACCTCGCCACCTCCGCCGCCCGCCGAACCCGGCGTGCGCTGGGTCGGTCTCGCCCTGCTCGCCGACCGGCCGTGCGCCCTGCTGCGCAAGGACGCCGGTCTGCCTCACTCGCAGACCGAGGCCGACGACGACCACCCCGACGACGACCACCCCGACCACGACCACTTCGGCGACTCCGGCACCTCCGCCGGCTCCGACGTGGCCGGCCGGCTGGCGACGATGACCCGGACCCTCGACCTCGCCGAGCGGAGTCGGCGCGCCGATCAGGAGGCTGCGCTCGCCGACCGCGCCGGCAGCGAGGCCGCCCTGCTGCGTCACCTGGCCGGGCTCAGTGCCGACCTCGCCGCGGAGCGGGCCGCCCGGTCCCGGCTGGAACGCGACCACACCGACCTCCGGCGCCGGTTCGAGACGCTGGACCGCCAGCACAGGCGGCTCCGGTCGTCGAAGCTGGGCGCGCTCACCCTGCGCTACTGGCAGGCACGCGGCGGCCTGCGCCGCCGTATCGGCCGGACCTCCCGATGAAGCCCTGCAGGACGTGGATCGTCCTGGCGCTGCTCGGCTGGGTCTGCGCGGCCGCGGCGTACGCCATCCTCGCCCGGCCCTCCTCCGGCACCACCGTCGTCCTGGTCGCGCTCGCCCCCCTCGTCGCCGGGCTCGTGCAGTCCCACCGCCAGCACCGCACCGTGCTGGCCCGGCTCGACCGGCAGAAGGCGCTGCTCGACCGGCAGACGGCGATCCTGGAAAGCCACACCCAGCGTGTCGCCCAGGTCGGCGAGCGCGTCGAGGGGCTCGCCGACCTCACCCCGTCGATCGCCACCGACCTCGGCGCGCTGCGCGCCACCGTCGACGCACTGCCGCACCGGGAGGAGTTCGACGCGAAGTTCCGGACGGCGGCGGCCGACGTCATCACCCGGACCCGCAAGGGTGTGGCCGTCGACCTGCTGCTCACGTTCCGGCAGATCGAGGCGATGCACAATCTCTACGCGGTGGGCGGTGTCGACCGGCCGATGCCGCCGACGCGCGGCTGGGCGTCCTCCCCGGACCTCCTGCTCCTGCTGGCCACCCTGGTCGAACGCGAGGAGCCGAGCCTGGTCGTCGAGTGCGGCAGCGGGACGTCGACGCTGTGGCTGGCCATGCTGCTGCGCCGGTTCGAGATCAAGGGCAGGGTGATCTCGCTCGAACACCAGCAGCCTTTCGTGGAGTCGGCGTGGGCGACGGTGCTGCGCCACGACCTGGCGGAGTACGTCGAGGTGCGGTACGCGCCGCTGGAGCCGGTCGAGGTCGACGGAACGACGTACCAGTGGTACTCCCGGCAGGCGTGGGACGAGCTGGACGGCATCGGGCTGCTGTTCGTGGACGGCCCACCCGGCGAGGTCGGCCCGCACGCGCGGTTCCCGGCGTTCCCACTGCTGGTGGACAAGCTGAGCCCGGACGCCGTGGTCGTGCTGGACGACCTGATCCGGCCGGACGAGCAGGAGGTGCTCGAACGCTGGCTCGCCGCGCGTCCCGACTACCGCGCCGAGCGGGTGAGCCTGGAGAAGAACGCCGCGCTGCTGCGCAGGACCTGAGGGCGGAACCAGAAGCTACCGCCCGCCCCGGTCTCACCCGGTACGGGCGCAGCCGTCAGGATGGTCTGCGTGAGTAGAGCCCACGAAGCCGGTGCGCTGCACGCCGGCGCCGGCCACCGTGGCCCGGCCTGGCTGGTGGCGCCGGACGATCCCAACGCGCTGACCCCTTCCCTGTGGCCCGCCAACGTGACGAAGGGCGCCAACGGTGTTCTGTCCGTCGCGGGTGTCGACGTCACGAAACTTGCGGAGGAGTTCGGCACCCCGGCCTACGTCGTGGACGAGGACGACTTCCGTGCCCGCTGCCGGGACTTCCGCGACGGCTTCGCCGGATGGGACGTCTACTACGCCGGCAAGGCGTTCCTGTGCGCCGAGGTCGCCCGCTGGGTCGCCCAGGAGGGGCTGCGCCTGGACGTGTGCACCGGCGGAGAGCTGGCGGTGGCACTGCGGTCGGGCTTCCCGGCGGACCGGATCGCCTTCCACGGCAACAACAAGTCAGAGTCCGAGCTAACCCGTGCGCTGGACGCCGGCGTGGCCCGGATCGTGGTCGACTCCCACGAGGAGATCAGCCGGCTGGCGAAGCTGGCCGCCGACCGCGGAGTCACCGCGCCGGTGCTGGTACGCGTGACCGTGGGCGTCGAGGCACACACCCACGAGTACATCGCGACCGCCCACGAGGACCAGAAGTTCGGCTTCTCCCTGGCCGGTGGCGACGCCGCCGCGGCCGTCGACCGGGTGCTGGCCGAGCCGTCCCTGGAGCTGCGGGGCCTGCACTCCCACATCGGCTCGCAGATCTTCGACAGCGCGGGGTTCGAGATCGCCGCCCGCCGGGTGGTCGGGCTGCACGCGCAGGTCCGCGACCGGCACGGTGTCGACCTGCCCGAACTCTGCCTCGGTGGCGGTTTCGGCATCGCCTACACCACTCAGGACGACCCGGAGTCGCCCGCCCAGCTGGCCGGTGAGCTCGCCGCGATCGTCGAGCACGAGTGCCACGGGTACGGCGTCGTCAAGCCGCGGTTGTCAGTGGAGCCGGGGCGCGCGATCGCCGGTCCCGCCGTCCTCACTCTCTACGAGGTCGGCACGGTGAAGCGGGTCGAACTCGACGCGGGGGCGGTGCGCACCTACGTCGCCGTCGACGGCGGGATGAGCGACAACGTACGCACCGCGTTGTACGACGCGGACTTCTCCTGCACGTTGGCCTCCCGGCGCTCGTCGGCGCCGCCGGCCCTGAGCCGGGTGGTGGGCAAGCACTGCGAGTCCGGCGACATCGTCGTCAAGGACGAGTTTCTCCCCGCCGACGTCCGGCCGGGCGACCTGGTGGCCGTCCCGGCGACCGGGGCATACTGCCGCTCACTGGCCAGCACCTACAACCACGTGCCGCGCCCGCCGGTGGTCGCGGTGCGGGCCGGTGAGGCCCGGGTGGTCGTCCGGCGGGAGACCGAGGAGGATCTCATGCGGCTGGACGTGTGGTGACCGGTTGACCAGGTGACCTGGGTGACCGGACGGCCGGCCGACGGGTGGTACGGACTGCCGTGACCGTGAACTGAGACGACGTCTCGAATTCTGGACGCAGCGCGCAAGGATCTGCGGCGTCTTCGACACTGGACGGGCAGAACGCCGACAAGGGAGACGAGAGGCCGAAAACAGATGGTGGAGCAGTCCGCGGAACCGCCGAAGCCGGACCGGCCGCTGAAGGTCGCCCTGCTCGGATGCGGTGTGGTCGGCAGCGAGGTGGTCCGCCTGCTCGTCGAGCACCAGGCCGACTTCGCCGCCCGCGTCGGCGCGCCGCTGGAGCTGGCCGGGATCGCCGTGCGCAGGGGTGGCAGGCACCGTGACGTCCCGGTCGACCCGGCTCTGTTCACCACCGACGCGCACGCCCTGGTGCGGCGTACCGACATCGACCTCGTGGTCGAGGTGATCGGCGGCATCGAGCCGGCGCGTTCGCTGATCCTCGCCGCGCTGGACAACGGCGCCTCCGTGGTCACCGCCAACAAGGCCCTGCTCGCCGAGGACGGCGCGACCCTGTTCGCCGCCGCGGAGAAGCGGGGCACCGACCTCTACTACGAGGCGTCCGTGGGCGGGGCCATCCCGCTGATCCGCCCGCTGCGGGAGTCCCTCGCCGGCGACCGGGTACGCCGGGTGCTCGGCATCGTCAACGGCACCACCAACTTCGTCCTCGACCGGATGGACACCGAGGGCACCAGCTTCGCCGAGGCGCTGGAGGAGGCGCAGGAGCTGGGTTACGCCGAGGCCGACCCGACCGCCGACGTGGAGGGCTTCGACGCGGCGGCCAAGGCCGCGATCCTCGCGAGCCTGGCGTTCCACACTCGAGTGCTGGCTTCCGACGTCCACCGGGAGGGCATCACCCAGGTCAGCTCGGTCGACGTGGAGAGCGCGCGGGCGATGGGCTGTGTGGTCAAGCTGCTCGCCATCGCCGAGCTCGCCGCCGACGGCACGGGCGTGGGGGTGCGCGTACACCCCGCGATGATTCCGCGCGAGCACCCGCTGGCCAGCGTGCGCGGGGCGTACAACGCGGTGTTCGTGGAGAGCGCGGCCGCGGGGCAGCTGATGTTCTACGGCGCGGGAGCCGGCGGCTCGCCCACCGCCAGCGCGGTGCTCGGCGACCTGGTGACCGTGGCCCGCAACCGCGTGCAGGGGGTGCGCGGCGCGGCCGCCTCGACCTACGCCCAGCTCGAGGTGCACCCGATGGGGGAGACGCCGACGCGCTACCACATCTCCCTCGACGTCTACGACCGCGCGGGCGTGCTGGCCAGCGTGGCCAACGCGTTCTCCCGCCACGGCGTGTCGATCCAGACCGTACGCCAGGAAGGCCGCGGCGCCGACGCGCAGCTCGTGGTGGTCACCCACCAGGCGCCCGACCGTGCCCTCACCGCTACGGTCGAGGAGCTCGAGGACCTGGACAGCGTGCGCGAAGTGACCAGCGTCATGCGGGTGGAGGGGCTCGGCGACAGGTGAGCCGGGGGCCGGCCGAACCGGGCCGCCACGCACCAGCCGCCGTACACCCGGGCGATCGCACGCAGACCTCCCGAACGGCAACGCCCGAACAGCAACGCTCCCGAACAACGCGGTCCGGGACGAACCACTCCCGAACAGCAGGTCATCGAACAGAAGGCGTGGTGGTTACGGTGCCTCGGCCCTGGCGAGGTGTCATCGAGGAGTACCGCTCCTGGCTTCCGGTGGGTCCGGACACGCCGGTGGTCACCCTCTGCGAAGGGGGCACGCCGCTGGTCCCCTCGGCGTGGCTTGCCGAGGTCACCGGCTGCGAGGTGTGGATCAAGGTCGAGGGTGACAACCCCACGGGCTCCTTCAAGGACCGCGGCATGACGGTCGCGGTGTCCAAGGCCGCCGAGGCCGGGGTGAAGATGGTGGTCTGCGCCTCCACCGGCAACACCAGCGCCTCGGCCGCGGCGTACGCCTCGCGGGCGGGCCTGCAACCGGTCGTGCTGGTGCCGGAGGGCAGGATCGCGCAGGGCAAGCTGGCCCAGGCCATCGTGCACGGGGCCCGCCTGCTGCAGGTCCGCGGGAACTTCGACGACTGCCTGCGGCTCGCCCGCGGCCTCGCCGAGGAGTACCCCGTCGTCCTGGTCAACTCCGCCAACGAGGACAACTACCGGCTGGCCGGGCAGAAGACCGCGGCGTTCGAGGTGGTGGACGTCCTCGGGGACGCGCCCGACCTGCACCTCCTGCCGGTGGGCAACGCCGGGAACGTCACCGCCTACTGGGCGGGCTACCAGGAGTACGCCGCCGCCGGGCACGCCACCCGCCTCCCGCGGATGTGGGGCTTCCAGGCGGCCGGTGCCGCGCCGATCGTCGCCGGCCAACCGGTGGAGCACCCGGAGACGGTCGCCACCGCGATCCGGGTCGGCCGCCCCGCTCGCTGGACCCAGGCGGTCGCCGCCCGGGACGAGTCCGGCGGCCGGATCGACGCCGTACCCGACGAGGAGATCCTCGCCGCACAGTCCAAGCTCGCCGCCCGGGAGGGCGTGTTCGTGGAACCTGCCTCCGCGGTCGGCGTGGCGGGACTGCTGCGCGCCCAGGCCGAGGGCCTGGTCGATCCGGGGCAACGGATCGTGATCACGGTGACCGGGCACGGCCTGAAGGACGTCGACACCGCGCTGGCGGCGGCCGGGGACCTGGTCAAGCTCGTCGTGCCCCCGGACCCGGAAGCCACCGCCCGAGCGCTGGAGCTGCGCTGATCGGGTGGGAAGCCAGGCGGGAAGCCGGAGCGGAAGCCGGGCGGGAAGTCCGGTGGGAGGAGAGGCGCTGATGGGTGCGCCGACGTTCGTGCCCGGGCGGGTTCGCGTCCGGGTGCCCGCGACCAGCGCCAACCTCGGCCCGGGCTTCGACGCGCTGGGCCTCGCGCTCGGACTGTACGACGAGGTGGAGGTGAGGCTCGCGCCCGGCGGTCTCTCGGTCACCGTCCGTGGCGAGGGTGCCGGCGACGTGCCCACCGACGAGAGCCATCTGGTCGTACGAGCCCTGCGGGCGACCCTCGACCGGCTCGGCGGCCAGCCGCCAGGACTCGCTCTGACGTGCACCAACCGCGTTCCACACGGACGCGGGCTGGGGTCCTCCGCCGCCGCGATCGTGGCGGGCGTACTGGCCGGGCGGGCCCTGGTCGAGTCCGGAGCGTCCGGGATGGACGACACCGAGGCGCTGGCGCTGGCGACCGAACTCGAAGGTCATCCGGACAATGTTGCCGCCTGCCTGCGTGGCGGCTTGACGATCGCCTGGATGACGGATTCGAACATACGGGGCGGCTCCGGGCGCACCGCCGGACGAGCGGTACGCCTCGAACCTGCGCGGGTGCAGCCGGTGGTTTTCGTGCCCCGTACCGAACTCTCGACCCGGACCGCACGCGGCCTGCTGCCCGGGGTCGTCCCGCACGCGGACGCCGCCGCCAACGCGGGCCGGGCCGCGCTCCTCGTGGCTGCTCTCACCGGAACCCCGGGTACGGCCGGTCCACCCGCGGGCCCTGTGGGCGCCTCCGACGTCCTCGGTGCTCCGCCCGCCGGTGAGGTCGACCTGGCTCTGCTGCTGGCCGCGACCGAGGACCGGCTGCACCAGGACTACCGGGCCCCGGCCATGCCGGAGTCCGCCCACCTGGTCGCTGACCTGCGAGAACGCGGCCATCCGGCGGTCATCTCCGGCGCCGGTCCGACGGTGCTGGCGTTCGCCCGGCCCGGTGGTGAGGAGGAACTCCGCGCCCGCGCGCCCGAGGGCTGGGCCGTGTACGTGCTCCCGGTGGATCGCGCAGGCGGGCGGGTGACCTGGACCGCGGCCGGGGAATGAGAACGCCGGGAGGGATGTTCACAGGGGGGAGCAGCCAGAACCCAGAGATTCTGTTAGGCTCCGTGACGAGCCCGAGCCCATGTTATGGCTTGGCGCCATCTCGCCACGAATCCGGGAAGCGTTTCTTCGCTGTCAACAGTTTCTGTGGCGTCCCCTCTGTGGTTTTGTGCACTGTTTGTGCGGACAAGGGCACAGCCGGCGGACCCGGACTCGTCGAGAAGATCCACCTCGTGCGCACAGCGCGCGAGCTCCACCAGGGAGGACCCGGCATTCGCCGGCAATCGACAGGTTGGCACGCGATCACCACGGCCGACATCACGCGTGGGAAGGACCTCACGTGACCGAAACCACCGATCTCACCACCTCGCAGGCTCCCGGCTCCGTTGTCTCCGGTCAGCCGTCCCAGGAGGACGGACCCACCCGGACGCGGCGTCGCGCGAGTGGCCTGTCGGGGATGGTGCTCGCCGAACTGCAGCAGGTCGCGCAGGGCCTCGGCATCACCGGGACCGCGCGGATGCGGAAGTCCCAGCTGATCGACGCCATCAAGGCGGCGCAGGCCGGCGGCGCTCCGACACCTGCCGGTTCGGACGAGTCTGCCGCCCGTCCCGCCGCGAAGCGGGCGGGCCGTGCCCGGGGGCGCGGCGAGCAGACCCAGATCGACATCGCCGGCGGGGACACCCCGGCCGGTGACCACACCGCGGCTGGGCCGGACGCCCAGCCCGACCCCACGGCCAACGGCCATGGGCAGCGCCGCCGGGCCCGTGCCCAGGTGGCGGCAAGTGAGCAGCCGTCCGCCGACGCGACCTCCGAGCGGGTACGCGACGAGCAGGAGACCGACCGCGACGGCGGCCGGGACAACCGGCGCGACGCGGGACGCGAGTCCGGCCGCGACGCCGGCCAGGAGACCGGCCGCGACGGACGCGACGGCCGCGACTCCAACCGGGACAACCGCGAGTCCCGCGACAACCGCGAGGGTGACCGGGAAGGCGGTCGCGGAAACCGCGACAGCCGCGAGTCCCGGGACCGCGACGGCCGCGACACCACCCGCGACCGAGACAACCGCGACGGCCGCGACAACCGCGACAACCGCGACTCCAACCGCGACGGCGGCCGGGGCAACCGCAACGACGACGACGAGGACGGCAGCGGCCGGCGTCGCCGGCGGCGTTCGCGCGACCGTTTCCGCGACCGGGACGGCGGCGGTGGCCGCGACAGCGGTGGTGGCCGCGACCGCGACGGTGGCCGGCGCGGCGGCCGGGACCGCTTCGACCCGGAGCCGCAGCTGTCCGAGGACGACGTGCTCATCCCGGTGGCGGGCATCCTGGACGTCCTCGACAACTACGCGTTCGTCCGCACCAGCGGCTTCCTGCCCGGCCCGAACGACGTCTACGTCTCGCTGGCCATGGTCAAGAAGTACGGCCTGCGCAAGGGCGACGCCATCATCGGCGCCATCCGGCAGCCCCGCGAGGGTGAGCGGCGGGAGAAGTTCAACCCGCTGATCCGGGTGGACACCGTGAATGGCGCGGACCCGGAACTGTCCAAGCAGCGGGCGGAGTTCAACAAGCTCACGCCGCTGTACCCGCAGGAGCGGTTGCGGCTCGAGGTCGACGCCAACAACCCGACGACGCGGATCATGGATCTCGTCACGCCGATCGGCAAGGGGCAGCGCGGTCTGATCGTCTCCCCGCCGAAGGCCGGTAAGACGCTGATCCTGCAGGCGATCGCCAACGCGATCACGCAGAACAACCCCGAGGCCCACCTCATGGTCGTGCTCGTCGACGAGCGGCCCGAGGAGGTCACCGACATGCAGCGGACGGTCAAGGGCGAGGTCATCGCCTCGACCTTCGACCGCCCCGCCGACGACCACACCACCGTCGCCGAGCTGGCGATCGAGCGGGCCAAGCGCCTGGTCGAGCTCGGCCACGACGTGGTGGTCCTGCTGGACTCGATCACCCGCCTGGGCCGTGCGTACAACATCGCGGCTCCGGCCAGCGGGCGGATCCTCTCCGGTGGTGTCGACTCCAGCGCGTTGTACCCGCCCAAGCGGTTCTTCGGCGCGGCCCGCAACATCGAGAACGGCGGATCGCTGACGATCCTCGCGACCGCCCTGATCGAGACGGGCTCGAAGATGGACGAGGTCATCTTCGAGGAGTTCAAGGGCACCGGCAACATGGAGCTGCGGCTGCGGCGGGAGTTCTCCGAGAAGCGCATCTTCCCGGCGATCGACGTGGTGGCCTCCGGCACCCGGCGCGAGGAACTCCTCATGGGCAAGGAGGAGCTCGGCATCGTCTGGAAACTCCGCCGGGTCCTGTCCGGGCTCGACGGGCAGCAGGCACTCGAACTCGTTCTGGAGAAGCTGCGGCAGACCCGGAGCAACGTCGAGTTCCTCATGCAGATCAACAAGACGATGCCCACGGCGCCGTCCTCGTCCCGCGACCGCCGCGACGACGACTGACCTCGACCCACGACCGGGGCTCCGCCCGCACCTCCCAGGGGAATGCGGGCGGGGCCGGGTCGGTTGAGCAGTCGTGGCGCCCAGATGGCACACTGATTCGCCGGCCCCGGTTCACGTCCCGTCCGAAGGCGCGACGACCCGGTGCCCCGAGAGCGGAGGAAAGCCGTGAAGCCTGACATCCACCCCCAGTACGTCGAGACGTCCGTGACCTGCACGTGTGGCAACGAGTTCACCACGCGCAGCACGTCGACCTCCGGCAGCATCCACACCGACGTGTGCTCCAACTGCCACCCCTTCTACACCGGCAAGCAGAAGCTGCTCGACACCGGTGGCCGGGTGGCCCGGTTCGAGAAGCGCTACGCGCAGGCCCAGGGCAAGAAGAGCAAGTAGCGAGCGTTCAGCGCCGGCCGGCGGACCTTTCCGGGTCCCCCTGGCCGGCGCTGTTTGCGTCCGCGACCCACCGCGCCGTACGCCGACGACCCGAGGTGCCCGGGTCACTCCGCCCGCTCCGCCCGCTCCGCCCGTACCCGCCCCTGAGGAGGCCTCCGTGTTCGAATCCGTCGAGACGCTGCTCGCCGAGCACGCCGACCTCGAGCGCCGCCTCGGCGACCCCGCGATCCACGCCGACCAGGCGGCGGCGCGCAAGGTCGGCCGGCGGTACGCGGAGCTGGGCCGGATCGTGGCCGCGCACAACACATGGCGGCAGTTGGTCGACGACGCGGCGGCCGCCCGGGAGCTCGCGGGGGAGGACGCCGGCTTCGCCGAGGAGGCCGAACGCCTGGCCGGTGAGGAGCAGGCGGCGGCCGAGCGCCTCCGGCTGCTGTTGCTGCCCCGCGACCCCAACGAGGACAAGAACGTCCTGCTGGAGATCAAGGCCGGCGAGGGCGGCGCGGAGTCCGCGCTGTTCGCCGGCGACCTGGTGCGGATGTACCTCCGCTACGCCGAACGCCATGGCTGGAAGACCGAAACGCTCGACGTGGCCGAGTCCGACCTCGGCGGCGTCAAGAACCTCACCCTGGCGGTGAAGGGACGCAACGGCGCCGAGCCGGGGGAGACGCCGTACGCACGGCTGAAGTTCGAGGGCGGCGTCCACCGGGTTCAGCGGGTGCCCGTCACCGAGTCCCAGGGGCGCATCCACACCTCCGCGGCGGGCGTTCTGGTGCTGCCCGAGGCCGAGGACGTCGACGTGGAGATCGAGGAGAAGGACCTGCGCGTCGACGTCTTCCGTTCGTCCGGACCCGGCGGGCAGAGCGTCAACACCACCGACTCCGCCGTCCGGATCACCCACGTACCCAC
The DNA here is from genome assembly GCF_900104745.1 of Actinopolymorpha singaporensis. Taxonomy (NCBI): domain Bacteria; kingdom Bacillati; phylum Actinomycetota; class Actinomycetes; order Propionibacteriales; family Actinopolymorphaceae; genus Actinopolymorpha; species Actinopolymorpha singaporensis. The sequence goes on along the minus strand of NZ_LT629732.1, from coordinate 6,071,531 downwards.
CGGAATCGTCGTCTCCTGCCAGAACGAGAAGAGCCAGCTGCAGAACAAGGAGCAGGCCCTGCGGATCCTCCGGTCCCGGCTGCTGGCCGTCGCCCAGGAGGCCGCCGACCAGGAGGCCGCCGCGGCTCGTCGCAGCCAGGTGCGCACCGTCGACCGGTCCGAGCGGGTCCGCACGTACAACTTCCCGCAGAACCGCATCACCGACCACCGGGTCGGCTACACCGCCTACAACCTCGACCACGTGCTCGACGGCGAACTCGACGGGGTGATCGCGGCGCTGCAGGAGGCCGACCAGCGTGAGCGCCTCGGCGCGCTGGAGAGCCAGGCCGGCTGAGCCGCGCCTGCCGATCGGTACCGACCCGGTGAACCCGAGCCCAGTGAGCACAGGACGATGACCACCGCCCGCACGGTTCTGGAGCCCGCGGCCCGCCGCCTCGCCGAGGCCGGGGTCGCCTCGCCGCGGCACGACGCCGAGGCGCTGCTCGCCCACCTGCTGGGGGTTCCGAGGTCCCGGCTGGCGTGGGCGTCGGTCGACCTCAGCCCGGACCAGGAACGCCGGTACGCCGAGCTCGTCGCCCGCCGGGCGGACCGTGAGCCCCTGCAGCACCTCACAGGCACCGCGCCGTTCCGCCACCTGGAGCTCCTGGTCGGTCCGGGCGTCTTCGTGCCGCGGCCGGAGACCGAGGTGGTGGTCGACTGGGCGATCGGCGCCCTGGCCGGCCTCGCCGACGCCCCGGTGGTGGTCGACCTGTGCACCGGGTCCGGGGCGATCGCCGGGTCGATCGCGGGGGAGGTGCCCAGGACACGGGTGTACGCCGTCGAGCTGGACCCGGACGCGCACGCCTGGGCCGAACGCAACCTCGCCGGCACCGACGTCACGCTGGTCCGCGGCGACGCGGCGACGGCGTTCCCCGACCTCGACGGCACGGTCGACCTGGTGGTCGCCAACCCGCCGTACATCCCGTTGGATGCCTACGAGTCGGTCGAGCGGGAGGTACGCGACCACGACCCCGCCCTGGCCCTGTGGTCCGGGCCGGACGGCCTGGACGCCATCCGGATGGTCGAGCGGACGGCCGCCCGGTTGCTGCGGCCCGGCGGCGTCGCCGTCGTCGAACACGCCGACGTGCAGGGTGAGAGCGCGCCGGCGGTGTTCGCCGGGACCGGCCGCTGGGACCGCGTACGCGACCACCTGGACCTGGCCGGGCGGCACCGGTTCGTCACCGCGTGGCGGGTCGCTCGCTGACGGCGGCCGGCCACCCCACGCCCCGGACCGGCGTGCGGACCGGCGTGCGGGCCGGCGTACCTCCCGACGCCCCGGCGGCTGCCCGGTGGGTTCCCACCGCGACATGGCACGATGAGCGACTGTGAGCGAACGCTATTCCTGCGCGGACCGGGACGAACGCACGATCGGGTTGGAAATCGCCGCCTCCGCCATCCGGGCCGGCGACCTCGTGGTGCTGCCCACCGACACCGTCTACGGCATCGCCGCCGACGCCTTCGTGCCGGCGGCGGTCGACGCCCTGCTGGCCGCCAAGGGCCGCGGCCACTCGATGCCTCCACCGGTGCTGGTCGGCTCGGTCGCCACTCTCGACGGCATCGCCACCGACATCCCCGACGCCGGCCGGGCACTGGTGAAGGAGTTCTGGCCTGGCGCCCTCACCATCATCTGCCGCCAGCAGCCCAGCCTGGTGTGGAACATCGGGGAGACCGGTGAGACGGTCGCGGTGCGCATGCCCGACGAGGAGATCTCGCTGGCGTTGCTGGAGAAGACCGGGCCGCTCGCGGTGAGCAGCGCCAACAAGTCCGGGATTCCCGCTGCGACGACCTGTGACGACGCCGAGGAGCAGCTCGGTGACGCGGTGTCGGTCTACCTCGACGGTGGCCCGACCCCGGGCTCGGTGGCGTCCACCATCGTCGACCTGACCAGCAGTACGCCGCGGATCCTGCGGGCCGGGGTGATCTCGCTCGCCCGGCTGCGCGCGGTGGTTCCGGAGATCGAGGACCTCGGCTGACGGCGGCCGGACGGCACGCGGCTGCCGGGACACCCGGCGGCGGGGTAGTGAGTGGACGTGAGCGAGGAGTACGACCGGTGAGGAGCGGCACGATGGGCGACACGTTCGCGATCCTGTACGTCTGCACCGGCAACATGTGCCGATCCCCGGTGGCCGAGCGGATGACCCGGGCGGCCCTCGCAGCCAGGCTGGGGCCGAACGCGGACCGGTTCACCGTGTACAGCGCCGGGACGGGCACCGTCGACGGCCGGGTGATGACCGCCGAGGCAGCCGCGCAGGTCAAGGCGTACGCCGCCGACCCCACCGGGTTCGTCTCCGCCGAGCTCACCGAGTCCCACGTGGGCGGTGCCGACCTGGTGCTGGCGGCCACCCGCGCCCACCGCAGCGACGTGGTGACCATGGACCCGGGCGCGCTGCGGCGTACTTTCACCATCACCGAGTTCGCCCGGCTCGCCGCAGCGCTGATCGACCGCGCGGTGACCGACCGCGCGCTGACTGACCGGGCACCGGCGGGACAGGCCCTCGTGGACGCGCCGCCGGAGCTGCCCGCCGAGCCGGTCGAGCGTGCGCGAGCGCTGGTCGCGGCCGCCGCCCGGGCGAGGGGCACCGTGCGGCCCGCGCGGCCGGACGACGACGACATCCCCGACCCCATCGGCCGGTCGGCCGAGGTGTACGAACACGTCGGCGCGATCATCGCCGGGGCCGTCGGGGTGTCGGTCACCGCGCTGGTCGGCTCGTAGGGCGGCCGCGTGCGCGAATACCTGCTCGTCCTCTTCGTCGCCGCCGGTACGACCTACCTCCTCGGTGGGCTCGCCCGGCGCTTCGCGGCGCGGATCGGCGCGGTCCGGGAGATCCGGGACCGGGACATCAACTCGGTCCCGATCCCGCGGCTGGGCGGGCTGGCGGTGCTCGGCGGGGTGCTGGCGGCGTTCGTCGTCTCCACCCATCTGCCGTTCCTGGGACTTCTGCCGGAGTTGCGCGGGGACGTCTGGGCCCTCCTGCTGGCCGGATTCGTGATCGCGGTGGTCGGCGCCGTCGACGACGTGGTCGACCTGGATCCGATCACCAAGCTCGCCGGCCAGGTCGTCGCGGCGGGGATCCTGGTGGTGTCCGGCATCCAGCTCAACTGGCTGCCGTTGCCCGACGGCACCACCCTGTCGCTGTCCCCGTCACAGAGCGCGATCGTGTCCGCGGTGGTGATCGTCGGGATGGCGAACGCCGTCAACTTCGTCGACGGGCTGGACGGGCTGGCCGCCGGGGTGGTGTGCGTCGGCGCGGCCGCGTTCTTCACGTACTCCTACGGTCTGACGGTGGGGCTGTCGCTCAACCGCGCGACCACGGCGACGCTGGTCACGGTGGTGGTCGCGGGCGCGTGCCTGGGCTTCCTGCCGCACAACTTCTTCCCGGCCCGGGTGTTCCTCGGCGACTCCGGCGCCTACCTGCTGGGGCTGATGCTGGCCGCCTCGACGATCAGCCTGACCGGCTGGCTGGACCCGAGCGTCACGGCGGCCGCGAGCGTACGGCAGAGTCTGCTGCCGGCCCTGCTGCCGCTGGTCCTGCCGATCGCGGTGATGGCGCTGCCGTTCATCGACCTGATGCTCGCGGTGATCCGGCGGACCCGCGCGGGGCGGTCGCCCTTCGACGCGGACAAGAAGCACCTCCACCACCGGCTGCACCTGGAGCTCGGGCACTCCCATCCGGGTGCGGTGCTGGTGATGTACCTGTGGGCCGGGGTGCTGTCGTTCGGCATGGTCGCGGTCGGTCTGTGGACGAGTTGGGTGACCGCCGCGGTGGTGGGGGTGATCGTCGTGGTGGCCATCCTCTGTACGGCGGTCCTGCCACGCCGTCGTAAGCTGCCACATCCGCTCTGAGCCGGGCGATCCCCGGCGGGCCGGGGTGGGTCCGGCCGCCGTCCGGACGGACGGGCGGGCAGGCCCGGTGTGCGGCCCCCGGGACCGGATCCGGCCGCGGCACGGAGCGCGGTAAGTGGGCGTGGATTCGAGTTTTGCCCGGACCTTGTGCTAAGTTTCACAAACCTTGATGGACTTCTCCCGAGGACGGCCGCCGTCATGACGACCGACAGAGTGACCCCCCTGCTGCGCGGTGCGCTGCTCCCGACCCTGGTGGTCGCGGTGCTCACCGTCGCGGTGAGCACGGTGGTCGCCGGCAGTCGCGGTCTGGTCGGTGCCTGCGTCGGCGCGGCCGTGGTTCTCGTCTTCTCCGGTGTCGGACTCCTCGCCATGCGGGCCGTACGCACCATGTATCCCGAAGTGGTCCTGCTGGTAGCGGTGGGCAGCTACTTCGTGCGCGTGGTGATCTTCGGCGGGCTGCTGGCCATTCTCGGCACCGTCGACGGGATCGACGACGTGCTCAACCGCACGGCCACCGCACTCGCGGTGCTGGCCTGCGTGGCCACCTGGCTCGCCGGTGAGCTGCGGGCGTTCGTCCGCATGCGGCAGCCGATCTACGACTTCGACGACCGGCCCAGTGCCGCCAGCGGCGCCGGCACCACCGGCGGTGGATCGTGACCGCCGGCGTGCGCCGGTGGACTCCGGCGACGTGCCCGGCGCCATTACCGTCTCTTTACCCCGCCCGGGCCAACAGCCGCGTCGACTGCTACCGTTCGGTGCGCGATGAGGCAGAACGAGCCGCCCCCGCACCGCGGGCAGGATCCCTGGGGTGCCTTCGGCTACCTGGTGGCCGGAGTGGGGCTCTACGGCGGACTCGGCTGGCTCGGCGACCACTACTTCCGAACGTCCTTCCTGGTGCCCGTGGGAATCCTGCTCGGCCTTGCGCTCGCGCTGTACCTCGTCTTCAAGCGGTACGGCCACAACGAGCCCAGGGACGACCAGTGACCCCCGCCACCATCACTCGACCAGTACGAGAGGAGAGCGTGTGAGCGCGATGATCCTCGCTGCGGACGGGGGCTTCACGCCACCAGGGCCGAGCGTCTTCGACCTGCCGCCCTACGCCGCCGGCATCACCAAGCCGATGACGTTGCTGGTGCTGGCCGCGGTGGTCGTCGGTGTCTTCTTCGTCATGTCGGCACGCCGCGCGGCCATGGTGCCGGACCGGCTGCAGTACAGCGGCGAGATGGCCTACGGCTTCGTCCGCAACTCGATCGCGCGCGACGTGATCGGGTCGCACGACTTCATGCGGTTCGTGCCGTACCTCGTGACGTTGTTCTTCTTCATCCTGGTCAACAACGTCTTCGGCATCGTGCCGTTCCTGCAGTTCCCGACGTTCTCCCACATCGGCTTCGTCTACCCGCTGGCGCTGATCAGCTGGGTGGTCTACAACGCGGTGGGCATCGGGCGGAAGGGCTTCCTGGGCTACCTCAAGCACCAGACGGTGCCTGCGGGAGTCAGCCCGGTCATGTTGATCCTGCTGGTTCCGCTGGAGTTCATCTCCAACATCGTCGTCCGGCCGATCACGTTGTCGTTGCGGCTCTTCGCCAACATGTTCGCCGGCCACCTCGTGCTGATCCTGTTCGCGGTCGGCGGCGAGTACCTCCTGCTCCACTCCGACGTGCTGTTCTTCAAGCCCATCGGCGTGGTGTCGCTGCTCCTGGACATCGCGCTCTTCTTCCTCGAGCTCCTGGTCCAGGTGCTGCAGGCCTACATCTTCACGCTCCTGACGGCCAACTACATCTCCGGCGCCCTCGCCGAAGAACACTGATCTGCTCCACAGCGCAATCCGAGTTCCATCCGCAACGAACGACCGAAGTAACCAAGGAAAGGACTGGCCCATGAGAGGCTCGCTCGCCATCATCGGCTACGGCCTGTCGGCCATCGGCCCCGGCGTCGGCATCGGCCTGATCTTCGCGGCGTACATCAACGGTGTCGCCCGCCAGCCCGAGGCGCAGGCGCGCCTGCAGACGATCGCGATTCTCGGCTTCGGTCTGGCCGAGGCGCTCGCGATCATCGGTATCGCCCTCGCCTTCGTGTTCCAGGGCTGACCGCACACTAAGGGGCACTAGCCATGACATCGATCCTCGCCGCGGGGGAAGCGGTCAACCCGCTCATTCCGCACCCGATCGAGATCATCCTGAGCCTGATCGTCTTCGGCATCCTGTTCTACGTCGTCCGTACGTGGGTCGCGCCGAAGTTCGAGAAGGCGTTCGCCGAGCGCGCCGAGGCCATCGAGGGTGGGCTCAAGCGGGCCGAGGAGACGCAGGCCGAGGCCAAGGCAGCCCTCGAGCGGTACCAGCAGCAGCTGTCGGAGGCTCGGCACGAGGCGTCCCGCATCCGCGAGGAAGCCAAGGAGCAGGGCGCCGCGATCGTGGCGGAGATGCGGGAACAGGCCCAGGCCGAGGCCCAGCGGATCGTCGCGCAGGCGCACACCCAGCTCGAGGCGGAGCGGCAGCAGGCGCTGCTGCAGCTGCGCAGCGAGATCGGTGACCTGTCCACCCAGCTCGCCAGCCGGATCGTCGGTGAGGCGCTCGAGGACGAGGGCCGCCAGCGGCGCATCGTCGAACGCTTCATCAACGAGCTGGAGCAGCAGCCCGTCGGAGAGGCGCGATGACGGACTTCCACGGCACTTCGCGAGAGGCGGTGGCGTCCCTGCGGCAGCGGCTGCGGGGCGTCGCCGGAACGCCGGCGGAGCTCCAAGAGGCCGGGCGGCAGCTGTTCTCCGTCGTCCGGCTGCTGGACGCCCAACCGGCGTTGCGGCGGGCTCTCACCGACTCCACCCGGACCCCGGACGACCGGGCCGCGCTCGCCGGCAACCTGCTGGGATCGCGGATCGGTGCCCAGGCGCTGGATCTCGTGACCGCCGCGGTCCGCCTTTCCTGGCCGCGGACGCGCCAGTTCACCGACGCCTTGGAAGAGGTCGGCGCCCTGGCGCTGGTGCGGTCGGCCGAGGAGGAGGGACGCCTCGACGACCTCGAGGACGCCCTGTTCCGGTTCGCCCGGCTCCTGGAGCGGGAGGAAGGCCTCCATCTGGCGCTGACCGACCGGGGGATCCCGGCGGACAACCGGGCCACCCTGGTCCGGGAGCTGCTCGCGGGGAAGGCCCCCGAAGGGGCCGTACCCTTGGTGGAGCAGGCCGTGGTGGCCCCGCGCGGGCTCTCGCTCACCGAGGCGCTCGACAACTACGCCAAACTCGCCGCCGGATGGCGGGAACGGCTGGTGGCCACGGTCCGTACGGCGACGCCGCTGAGCGCCGCCGACCAGGATCGGCTGGCGGGCGCGCTGCGTCGCCAGTACGGCCACGACGTACACCTCAACATCCTGGTAGACCCCGGGGTTCTCGGCGGAATGCGCGTCGAGCTGGGCGCCGAGGTCATCGACGGCACGATCGCCAGTCGGCTGGATGACGCGCGGCGCCGGTTGGCCGGCTGACCGCCCCGCACACACCTGAGATTGCCGAGAGAGCAGGGACCACGAAGATGTCGGAGCTGACGATCCGCCCGGAGGAGATCCGGGAAGCGTTGGAGCGTTTCGTCTCGAGCTACCAGCCCGCGGAGCTGGCCGCCGAAGAGGTCGGCACGGTCGTCGACGCCGGTGACGGCATCGCACACATCGAGGGCCTGCCGTCCGCGATGGCCAACGAGCTGCTGGAGTTCGAGGACGGCACGCTGGGGATGGCGCTGAACCTCGACGTCCGCGAGATCGGCGCGGTCGTCCTCGGTGAGTTCACCGGGATCGAGGAGGGCCAGAAGGTCCGCCGTACCGGCCAGGTGCTGTCGGTACCGGTGGGCGAGGGCTACCTCGGCCGCGTGGTGGACGCGCTCGGCAAGCCGATCGACGGCCTGGGCGAGATCACCGGCCTGGACGGCAACCGCGCGCTGGAGCTGCAGGCTCCGGGCGTGATGGCGCGCCAGCCGGTGAAGGAGCCGCTGCAGACCGGCATCAAGGCGATCGACGCGATGATCCCGATCGGCCGCGGCCAGCGCGAGCTGCTGATCGGTGACCGCAAGACCGGCAAGACGGTCGTCGCGGTGGACACGATCATCAACCAGAAGGCCAACTGGGAGAGCGGCGACCCGACCAAGCAGGTCCGCTGCATCTACGTCGCGATCGGCCAGAAGGGCACCACGATCGCGGAGGTCAAGCGCACGCTGGAGGAGGCCGGCGCGATGGAGTACACCACCATCGTCGCGGCTCCCGCCTCCGAGCCCGCGGGCTTCAAGTACATCGCCCCCTACACCGGCTCGGCCATCGGCCAGCACTGGATGTACGGCGGCAAGCACGTCCTCATCGTCTTCGACGACCTGTCCAAGCAGGCCGAGGCCTACCGCGCGATGTCCCTGCTGCTGCGCCGCCCGCCGGGCCGCGAGGCCTACCCCGGCGACGTGTTCTACCTGCACAGCCGGCTGCTGGAGCGTTGCGCGAAGCTGTCCGCCGCGCTCGGTGGCGGTTCGATGACCGGCTTCCCGGTGATCGAGACCAAGGCCAACGACATCTCGGCGTACATCCCGACCAACGTCATCTCCATCACCGACGGGCAGATCTTCTTCCAGTCCGACCTGTTCAACGCCAACCAGCGCCCGGCGATCGACGTCGGCCAGTCGGTGTCCCGGGTCGGTACGTCCGCGCAGACGAAGGCGATGAAGGCGGTCGGTGCCCAGCTCAAGCTGGAGCTCGCACAGTTCCGTGAGATGCAGGCGTTCGCGATGTTCGCCTCCGACCTCGACGCGGCCTCCCGCCGCCAGCTGGAGCGTGGCCAGCGGCTGACCGAGCTGCTCAAGCAGCCGCAGTCCTCGCCGTACCCGGTCGAGGAGCAGGTCGTGTCGATCTGGCTCGGCACCACCGGGAAGCTCGACGACGTTCCGGTCGACGACGTGCGCCGGTTCGAGGGCGAGTTCCTCGAGTTCCTGCGGCGTGACCGGTCCGGCATTCTCGCCGGCATCCGCGAGACGCTCAACTTCACCGACGACACGGTGAGCGCGCTGGAAGAGGCGGTCACCGACTTCAAGCAGACCTTCGAGACCTCCGACGGCCAGCTGCTCAAGCCCGGCCGGGAAGAGGTGGAGGCGCTGGAAGAGGAGAGCGTCGAGCAGGAGAAGATCGTCCGGCAGAAGCGGGGCTGAGCCATGGCAGGCAAGATCCGCGTCTATCGTCAGCGCATCCGTGCGGTGACGACGATCAAGAAGAGCACCCGCGCGATGGAGCTGGTCGCCGCGTCGCGCATCCGCCGTGCGCAGGAGCGCTCGCAGGCGGCCACGCCGTACGCCCGGGAGCTCACCCGAGCGGTGTCGGCGCTGGCGACGTACTCCCACGTCGACCACCCGATCACCACCGAGCGGGCGAACCCGCGACGGGCAGCCGTGCTGGTCATCTCCAGCGACCGCGGCCTGGCCGGCGCGTACTCCTCCAGCGTGCTGCGGGAGGGCGAGCGGCTCGCCGAGCTGCTGCGCGGCGAGGGCAAGGAAGTCGTCCCGTACGTCTGCGGCCGCAAGGCGGTGGCCTACTACCGCTTCCGCAACCGCGAGATCGCGGGGGAGTGGACCGGGTTCTCCGACGGGCCGAGCTACGACGACGCCCGAGCGGTCGGCCAGGAGCTGACGCAGGCCTTCCTGGCCGGCTCGGACGAGGGCGGGGTGGACGAGATCCACATCGTCTACACCCAGTTCGTCAGCATGATGACGCAGCGGCCGGAGGTCATCCGGCTGATGCCGCTGGAGGTCGTCGAGGGCGAGGAGCCCCCGGCGGAGGAGGATGTGCTGCCGCTGTACGAGTTCGAGCCCTCGGCCGCCGAGGTGCTGGACGCGTTGCTGCCGCGCTACGTCGACAACCGCATCTACCACTGCATGCTGCAGGCGGCGGCCAGTGAGCTCGCGGCCCGCCAGCGTGCGATGAAGTCGGCCACCGACAACGCGGAGGAGCTGATCCGTACGCTCACCCGCGAAGCAAACCAGGCCCGCCAGGCCGAGATCACCCAAGAGATCAGCGAGATCGTCGGTGGCGCTAGCGCGCTCGCCGAGTCAAGCGCTGGGAGTGAGTGAGAGAGATGACTGCCACGATTGGCGAGAACACCGCCGAGAAGTCGGCTGCCGGCGTCGGCCGTGTCGCACGCGTGATCGGCACGGTCGTCGACGTCGAGTTCCCCGCCGGCGCGATCCCCGACATCTACAGCGCGCTGAAGACCGAGATCACCCTCGGCGACCAGCGCAGCACCCTGACCTTCGAGGTCCAGCAGCACCTGGGTGAGAACCTCGTCCGGGCGATCTCGCTGCAGCCGACCGACGGCCTGGTGCGCGGCCAGGAGGTGCGCGACACCGGCGGCCCGATCACGGTGCCGGTCGGTGACGTGGCCAAGGGGCACGTCTGGAACGTCGCCGGCGACTGCCTGAACGCCGAGGAGGGCGAGGAGCTCGAGATCACCGAGCGCTGGCCGATTCACCGGCCGGCCCCGCCGTTCGACCAGCTCGAGGGCAAGACCGAGATGCTGGTCACCGGCATCAAGGTGATCGACCTGCTCACGCCGTACGTCCAGGGCGGAAAGATCGGCCTGTTCGGCGGCGCCGGTGTGGGCAAGACGGTGCTCATCCAGGAGATGATCATCCGGGTCGCCCGCAACTTCGGTGGCACCTCCGTCTTCGCGGGCGTCGGCGAGCGCACCCGTGAGGGCAACGACCTCATCCTCGAGTTCGACGAGAGCGGCGTCATCAAGGACACCGCGCTCGTGTACGGCCAGATGGACGAGCCGCCGGGCACCCGGCTGCGGGTCGCGCTGGCCGGCCTCACGATGGCGGAGTACTTCCGCGACGTACAGCGTCAGGACGTGCTGCTGTTCATCGACAACATCTTCCGCTTCACCCAGGCGGGCGCGGAGGTGTCGACCCTGCTCGGCCGGATGCCGTCGGCGGTGGGTTACCAGCCCACGCTGGCCGACGAGATGGGCCTTCTGCAGGAGCGGATCACCTCCACCCGTGGGCACTCGATCACCTCGATGCAGGCGGTCTACGTGCCGGCGGACGACTACACCGACCCGGCTCCGGCGACGGCGTTCACGCACTTCGACGCCACCACGGAGCTCTCCCGGGACCTCGCCGCGCAGGCGATCTACCCGGCCATCGACCCGCTGACCTCGACGTCGCGCATCCTGGACCCGCGCTACATCTCCCAGGAGCACTACGACACGGCCATCCGGGTCAAGCAGATCCTGCAGCGCAACCGCGAACTGCAGGACATCATCGCCATCCTCGGTATCGACGAGCTTCCCGAAGAAGACAAGATCACCGTGGCCCGGGCGCGCAAGCTGCAGCGGTTCCTGTCCCAGAACACCTTCGCGGCCACGCAGTTCACCGGCATCGAGGGATCGTTCGTCCCGCTGGAGGACACCATCGAGGCCTTCAAGAAGGTCTGCGACGGCGAGTACGACCACGTGGGTGAGCAGGCGTTCTACTCCGTCGGCGGTCTGGACGACGTGGAGCGCAAGTGGGCGGAGATCCAGAAGGGTCTCTGACCGGCTCGCAGGACGCAACACAGATGTGACGATTGGGGCCTCCCGGGCGCAGGTCGCCCGGGAGGCCCTGTCGGCGGATCCGGCACCGATCCGGCACCGGTTCGGCGGTGCGGGGTAGCCGGAAGTGGAATGCCCGGGAGCGGGTATTCTCCACAGAACGAATTCAGGCAAGAACGAATTCAGGCCAGGAGGATTCACGGTGGCAGAGCCCCTGCACGTCGAGCTGGTCGCACCGGACCGCACGGTCTGGTCGGGCGAGGCGACGACTGTCATCGCCCGTACGTCCGAAGGTGACATCGGGATCCTGCCCGGGCACGCACCGGTCCTGGGTCTCCTGGTCGACGGCGTGGTCGAGGTACGCACGCCGGACTCGGAGATCTACGTGGCCGCGGTCCAGGGCGGTTTCCTCTCGGTCGCGAACGACCGGGTGTCCATCCTCGCCGAGTACGCCGAGATGTCCCACGAGATCGATCTCGAGGAGGCCCGGCAGCAACTGGAGCGGGCCCGGGCGGCCGGCGAGAACGACCAGGAAGCTCTCGAGCACGTACGCCGCGCCGAGGCTCGCGTACGCGCTGTCGAGATGGCTTCCTGACGGCTGGACGGGGGGTGGGTGTGGCAGCGACAGGTCATGCGGCCGCGCCGCGCACGCCCTCCCGTGAGCCTTACCGCCGTACCACCGGTGGAGTCCGTCCTGCCCGAAGGCGTGGCTGTCCGGACGGTCGCAGGCGATGATCGAGATCATCCTCGACATCGCCGGGCTGACCCTCGCGCTCGTCCTCGTAGGTCTTGCCGGTCTGGCATTTCGCCGCCGTCTGCTGCAACGCGGCGGCGGCACTTTCGACTCCAGCCTCAGGTTGCGCAAGCAGGACAACGGCAAGGGCTGGTCACTCGGCATCGCCCGCTACGCCGGGGACTCCGTGGAGTGGTTTCCGGTGTTCTCGTACGGTTTCCGCCCCCGTCGGACGTTCTCCCGGAACGACCTGATCGTGCAGGCCCGCCGCGACCCGGCCGCCAACGAGGCCCTCGGGCTCTACGCCGACCACGTCGTGGTGGAGTGTGAGCAGGCCGGCCGGACGATCGAGCTGGCGATGGCCGAGGACGCCCTGACCGGCTTCCTGGTCTGGCTCGAGGCGGCCCCGCCGGGCCGCCGGCACGCGCCGCTCTGAAACCTACGACCTCAGCCCCGGCCCTCGAGCGTGAGCTAGGAACGCCCCGCCTGGTCGGCCCGCCCGCCGCCGGGCTGCCACAGCACGTCCCCACGGCCGGCGTTTGCCACCCGGGCCAGGATGAACAACAGGTCCGACAGCCGGTTGAGGTACTTGATCGTGGCCGCGTTCATCGTGTCCGCGTGCTCCTCCCAGGCCGCCCACGCGGTGCGTTCGGCCCGCCGGACCACCGTGCGGGCCGTGTGCAACAGGGCCGCGCCGGGCGTCCCGCCCGGGAGCACGAAGGAGCGCAGCGGCTCGATCCGCTCGTTGAACGCGTCGCAGTGCGCCTCGAGGCGTTGGACGTACTCCGGGGTGATTCGCAGGGCCGCGCCGGGCTCGGCGCCGTGGTCGACCGGGTTGCCGAGGTCGGCGCCCACGTCGAACAGGTCGTTCTGTACCTCCACCAGAACCGCCGCGATGTCCTCGGCCAGGCCGCCGAGGGCGAGCGCGGTGCCGATGCTCGCGTTGGCCTCGTCCACGTCGGCGTACGCCGCCAGCCGGCGGTCGGTCTTGGTGACCTGGCTGTTGTCGACCAGCCGGGTCTGCCCGCCGTCTCCGGTACGGGTGTAGATCCGAGTGAGGTTGACCATGTCCGCAGCCTAGGGCCTTTCCGCAGGACAGGCCCCAGGACACCTCACCCTCGGCGGGTGGTCTCGTCCGGAAGCACGAGTGTGCCGCGCGGCGCGCGGGCGGGGGCTCATAGCATGCACGGGTGGAACGGCTGAGAATTCGCGGTGGCAACCGGCTCGAGGGCGAGGTGCCGGTCAGCGGCGCCAAGAACAGCGCGCTGAAACTGATGGCGGCGTCGCTGCTCACACAGGGTCGTACGGTCCTGCACAACGTGCCCGACATCCTGGACGTGAAGTTCATGGGTGCGTTGCTCAAACGCATGGGCTGTGAGCTCGACACCTCGATGTTCGACAGCGGAACGCTCACCATCGACGTGCCCGAGTCCATCCACCACGAGGCTGACTACGACCTCGTACGCCGGCTGCGGGCCTCGATCACGGTGCTCGGCCCCCTGGTGGCCCGCTGCGGGCGGGCGAAGGTGGCGTTGCCGGGCGGTGACAGCATCGGCTCCCGCGGCCTGGGCATGCACGTGTCCGGGCTGGAACGGATGGGCGCCCAGATCGGCGTGGAGCACGGTTTCGTGGTGGCCGAGGCGCCTGCGGGGCTGCACGGCGCGAGCATCCTGCTGGACTTCCCGAGCGTCGGCGCCACCGAGAACCTCCTGCTGGCCGCGACCCTCGCCCACGGTACGACGTTGATCGACAACGCCGCCCGCGAGCCGGAGATCGTCGACATCGCCGACATGCTCACCAAGATGGGCGCGAAGATCGGCGGGATCGGCACTCCCACGCTGGAGGTGGAGGGGCCGGCGGACCTGTCCGCGGTCGAGCACACCGTGGTGCCGGACCGGATGGTGGCCGGCACCTGGGCGATCGGTGCCGTCGTGACCGGCGGGGAGGTCACCCTGCGGGACGCGCGGGCCGACCACCTCGACATCGTGCTGGACAAGCTGACCCGGGCCGGCGCGTCGGTGCGGACCGGGCCGGTGAGCTTCACTGTGTCGATGGAGGGGCGGCCGCGAGCCGTCAACGTCGTCACGCTGCCGTACCCAGGGTTCCCGACCGACCTGCAGGCGATGATGGTGGCGCTGGCCGCGATCAGCGAGGGCACCTCGATGGTGACCGAGAACCTCTTCGACGGGCGGTTCCGGTTCGTCCAGGAGCTGGCCCGGCTGGGCGCGGACGTGCGCACCGACGGGCACCACGCGGTGATCCGAGGACGCCCGGCGCTGTCCGGCGCACCCGTGGAGGCGACCGACATCCGCGCGGGTGCGGGCCTGTTGCTGGCCGGACTGGTCGCGGAGGGGGAGACGCTGGTGTCCGGCGTACACCACCTCGACCGCGGCTATCCCCGCCTGGTGGAGGTCCTCCAGGGACTCGGTGCCGACGTGCAGCGCGAGCCGGACAACGTCGACTTCGGCTGACCCCTCGGGGCGTCAGCGGAGGTCCACCTGGGCGCCGAGTCCCTCCAGCTTGGGCAGGAAGTTCTCGTACCCCCTGGCGAAGATGTCGATCCCGCGCAGCGTCGACCTGCCCTGCGCGGCCAGCGCGGCGATCATGTACGAGAAGCCGCCCCGCAGGTCGGGCACGGTGAGGTCGGCGCCGCGCAGCGAGGTGGGGCCGGAGATCACCGCGGAGTGGGTGTAGTTGCGCCGGCCGAACCTGCACGGCGTCGCGCCGAGGCAGTCGGTGAACACCTGGATCTGCGCGCCCAGCCGGACCAGTGCCTCGGTGAAGCCAAGGCGGTTCTCGTACACCGTCTCGTGCAGGATCGACAGCCCGGTCGCCTGGGTCAGCGCAACCACCAGGGGCTGCTGCCAGTCGGTCATGAACCCGGGGTGGACGTCGGTCTCCAGCGCCACGGCGTTGAGCTTGCCGCCCGGGTGCCAGAACCGGATGCCCTCGTGGGTGACCATGAACTCCCCGCCGGCCCGGCGGTAGACGTTCAGGAACGTCATCAGGTCGACCTGGCGGGCGTTGCGGACGAACACCTCGCCACCGGTGGCCAGGGCGGCGCAGGCCCACGAGGCCGTCTCCATCCGGTCGGGCAGCGCCTCGTGGATGTAGCCGCCGAGCCGGCGTACGCCGGTGATGCGGATGACCCGGTCGGTGTCGAGGTTGATGATCGCGCCCATCTTCTGCAGGACGCAGATCAGGTCGATGATCTCCGGCTCGACCGCGGCGTTGCGCAACTCGGTGACTCCCTGGGCGCGGACGGCGGTGAGGAGCACCTGCTCGGTGCTGCCGACGCTCGGGTACGGGAGTTCGAGCTGGGTCCCGGTGAGGCCGTTCGGCGCGGTGATCTGCAGGCCCTCCGGCCGCTTGTCCACGACGGCGCCGAACTGCCGGAGGGCGTCCAGGTGGAAGTTGATCGGCCGGTCGCCGATCCGGCAGCCGCCCAGGTCCGGGATGAACGCGTGCCCGACGCGGTGCAGCAGCGGCCCGCAGAGCAGGATCGGGATCCGGCTGGAGCCCGCGTGCACCTCGATGTCACCCATCGTCGCCTGCTCGACCCGGGAGGGGTCCAGGACCAGCGAGTGCGGCCCGTCGGCCCCGTCGCGCACGGTCACTCCGTGCAGCTCCAGCAGCTCGCGGACGATCGTGACGTCGCTGATCCGGGGCACGTTGGTCAACGTCGACGGCTGGTCGCCGAGGACGGCCGCCACCATTGCCTTGGGGACGAGGTTCTTGGCCCCGCGCACGGAGATCTCTCCGGCCAGTGGCGTCCCACCCGACACCTCCATGGTGTCGGTGTTCGTACGGCTCATACGTCTCCCTCCTGGTGGTCGTACGCCGCGACTTTCGCGTCGCGGCGACTCACCGTGTTGGTCGCCGTCTTCTCGTAAGGTGCCTGCATGACGGAACTCATTAGTCGCACGGTGGCGGTCGTAGGTTCCGGATTGATGGGATCCGGGATTGCGCAGGTGGCGGCCACGGCGGGCTGGCAGGTCATCCTCCGCGACGTCACCGACGACGCGCTCGAACGCGGGACGGCCGGCATCCGGCGGTCGCTGGAGACGTTCGCGCGCAAGGGCAAGCTCCCCGAGGACGCCGTCGAGGCGACCCTGGGGCGGATCACCACGACCACCGACCTGGGCGCGGTCGCCAAGGCCGGCATCGTGGTGGAGGCGGTGTTCGAACGCCTCGACGTCAAGCGCGAGGTGTTCGCCGAGCTGGACCGGATCTGCCCCGACGGCACGGTCCTGGCCACCAACACCTCCGCGATCCCGATCACCCGCATCGCCGCCGCCACCAACCGCCCGGAGGCGGTGGTAGGAACGCACTTCTTCTCGCCGGTGCCGATGATGGGGCTGTGTGAGCTGGTACGCGGTCACCGCACCTCCGACGCGACGCTGGAGCGCGCCCGGGAGTTCGCCGAGTCCGTGGGCAAGACCTGCGTCGTGGTCAACCGCGACATCGCGGGCTTCGTGACCACCCGGCTGATCTCCGCCCTGGTGGTGGAGGCGGTACGCCTGGTGGAGGACGGCGTGGCCACCGCCGAGGACATCGACACCGCCTGCAAGCTTGGCTTCGGGCACGCGATGGGCCCGCTGGCCACCACCGACCTGACCGGCGTCGACGTCCTGCGGCACGCCACCCGCAACATCTGGGACGAGACGGCCGACCCGAAGTTCTTCCCCCCGGAGTTGCTGACCCGGATGGTCGAGGCCGGCGAGCTCGGCCGCAAGTCCGGGCGCGGGTTCTACGACTACGACCAGCCCTGACCCGCGGGCCTCCGCATCCTGCCTGGCTGCGTTGTCGTCGTCGCACGTAGAACACCGCTACGTGCCTCCTCCTCCGCCTGGCCGGCCGGGCGCGGAAGACCCGCGCGCCTGCGCCCTCCGGGCGTGCGGAAGCGCAGGTCGCGGCAGCCGGGGCTGGTTTTGTAACCCCGGCTAGTCTCGTGACGTGCGTGAGAGCCTGCTCGACGTAGTTCTGTTGCTGGCGGTGGTCGGGCTGGTCTCCGGGCTGGCCCGCCGAACCGGTCTGCTCGCCCCGATCCTCCTGGTCGTGGCGGGCGTTGCGTTCTCGTTCATCCCGATCGGTCCCGAAATCCACCTCGAGCCGGAGCTCGTTCTCGAAGGCATCCTGCCGCTGCTGCTCTACATCGGGGCGATCCGCACCTCCCTGCCGGCGTTCCGCAGCAACCTGAGCCCGATCGTGCTGCTGGCGTTCGGGCACGTGCTGTTCATCGCCGCGATCGTCGGCCTGGTCCTGCACGCCGTCGTGCCGTCGATCCCGCTGGCGGCGACGTTCGCGCTGGGGGCCGTGGTGGCGCCGCCGGACGCGGTGGCCGCCAGCGCGATCGCCCGCCGCCTGCACCTTCCCCGCCAGGTGGTGACGATCCTGGAGGGGGAGAGCCTGGTCAACGACGCCACCGCGCTGGTGGCGCTGCGGGTGGCGGTGTCGGCCGCCCTCGGTACGACGGTGACCTGGCTCGGCGCCGTCGGCCAGCTCAGCCTTTCCGTGTTCGGCGGGCTGGCGATCGGCGGCGTGGTCGCCATGCTCGCCATGTGGTTGCACCAGCGCACCCGGGACGCGCTGCTGGACAACACGATCTCCCTGCTCACGCCGTTCGTGGCCTTCGTACCCGCGAACTACATCGGCGCCTCCGGCATCGTCGCGGTGGTGACCTGCGGCCTCTACCTCGGACACCGCCGAGACCGCATGTTCGACCCGGCGGCACGGGTGCAGATCGACGCGGTGTGGAAGGTGACGCAGTTCCTGCTCGAAGGGACGCTGTTCCTCCTCGTCGGGCTGCAGATGCGGTCGGTGGTGGACGCCCTGGCGTCGGGTTGGCAACTGGTGACCGCGGCGACCGTGGCCGTGGTCGCCACCGTCGTGGTCGGGAGGTTCGTGTGGGTTTTCCCCGGCGCGTACCTTCCTCCGATGCTGCGCCTGGACCGGGCACATCATGCCTATCCGCCGTGGCCGAACGTCGTGGTGGTCTCCTGGGCCGGTATGCGCGGAGTGGTGACGCTGGCGGCGGCGCTCAGCCTCCCGCTGCGGTTCCCCGGACGCGCACTGCTGGTGTTCATCGCGTTCGTCGTCATCCTGGTGACGCTGGTCGCGCAGGGGCTGACGCTGCCTGCGGTGGTCCGCCTCGTGGGTGTCGGCCGGGACGATCCGCGCAAGGACCTGCTGGCCGAGGCGGAAGTACGCCAGGACGCCATGCGCGCCGCCCTGGCCAGGCTGGACGACGACCGCGGCGACGCGCCCGACTACGTCGTCGACCGGCTGCGCGAGTCGGCCGAGATCCGCGCCAACCAGGTGTGGGAACGCCTCGGCAACCCCGACCGCGAACCCCCCACCGAGACCATGCGCCGGCTGCGGCTGGGAATGCTGGACGCCGAGCGCGGCGTCTTCGTTAAGGCCCGGGACGAGAAGCGGATCCCGGAGGAGGTGCTGCGCCAGGTGGAGCGCGAGCTGGACCTGGAACAGCTGATGATGGCCCGCGGCCGACAGGAGGACGACGACTCATGACCAGCCCGGCCTGTACGCACCTCGCACAGGCGACCGACGACGTGACCCCGAAGACGCCGCAGGGCTGCGAGGAGTGCCTGGCGCAGGGCACCGACGACTGGGTGCATCTGCGGTTGTGCCTGACCTGCGGCCACGTCGGCTGCTGCGACTCCTCCCAGTGGAAGCACGCGACCGCGCACCACCGCGAGACCGGCCACCCGGTGATCCGCTCGTTCGAGCGCGGCGAGGGCTGGCGCTGGTGCTACGTGGACCAGCGGATCGGCTGACCTCCACCGGTAAACCAGGAGGACCTCGGCGTACGTGATCGTTAGGGTGACGGCGTGGCACCCGTACGATCAAGCCTCGAGCAGGTCCGGCGATGACCGACCTCTCCGACCTGCTGGCCCGGGCCGAGGCCGCGCTGGCGGACGTTCCCGCCGACAGCGGCGCGAGCGCCGTGGTGGCCGGCATCGCCTGCGTGAGCTACCCGATCGACCAGCCGTGGGCGACCCAGGCCAAGGCGATGGGGCCGCCGTCGGCGTCCGCGCTGGACCAGGCGATCGAGTGGCTGGACGCGCATGCGATGACCCGCGGGCAGTGGGTGGTGACCACCCGCGCGAGGTACGCCGGCCAACCCGAGTTCACCCGGCGCGGGTTCCGGTCGTGGCTGGAGCTTCCCGTCCTGGTCCTGGGCAGCGTCGCCCGGCTCGCGGCGGCCGTGCCGGTCGCCGGCCTCACCGTCGGCGCGCCGGACAGCGCGGAGGAGTTCCTCGGTGTCTACGGAGCGGGGCTCGGCCCGCTGGTGACGCCCGGCGTCCTCGCCTCGCCCACCTACCACCTCCTGGTCGGCCGGGTCGACGGTGTGGCCGTCGCCTGTGCCCAGGTCCGGGAGGTGGCCGGTACGGCGTACATCTCGGCGGTCGGCGTCCTGCCCGAGTGGCGTGACCGCGGCATCGGCTCGGCGATCTCGGCGGCCGCGGCGAGGTACGCCCTCGGCCTGCGTCCGCGCGCGGTGTGGCTCAGCGCCGAGCCGCACCGGCACCGGATGTACGGCCGGATCGGGTTCCGTCCGGTGGACACCCACGTCCTGCTGCGCCCGGACGAGTAGAGGAGTAAGTAGGGGCGCGGGATCGAGCCGTGGCCGACCGCCGCGACGGAGGCCGCGACGGGCGAGTGGCCGAGCGGGTCAGCCGACGTGGGCGCGGACCAGCCCGACGACCTCGGCCGCGCAGCCCCAGGACACGGTGACGCCGGAGCCGCCGTGGCCGTAGCAGTGCACCACCAGCCGACCGGGCTCGCTCGCCTGGGCTTCGACCCGCACGGCCGGTCGGGCCGGCCGCAGCCCCACGCGTTCGCGGAGCACCCGCGCACGGGCCAGCGCGGGCTCCAGCCGCGCCGCGGCCGCGAGCAGGTCCCGGGTGGTCTCCGGCCGGGGCCGGGTGTCCCAGTCGCCGGGTTCGGCGGTGCCGCCGACGACCACCGAACGGCGCCGGGGTACGACGTACAGCGGGCGGCCGGGATCGGTGTCGTCGGCCCACCAGCGGGTGACCCCGACCTGGTCCAGGACGACGAGCTGACCGCGAACCGGCGTCACCGAGCGGTCCCGGGCGAGCGCGCGGGCGGCCAGCCCGGTGCAGTTGACCAGGATCGGGGCGTTGTCGGGGAGGGCGGGCAGCGCCTGCCGGGTGAGCGTGCCGCCGAGCGCGGTCAGCCGGGCGACCAGCCAGGGCAGGTAGATGCCGGTGTCCACCACGGGCGCTTCGAACTCCCAGCCGCCGGCGTACCCGTCGGGCGGCTCGCTCAGCGGGCGCAGGCCCGGCACCGCCGCGGCCCACCAGGGTTCGCTGCTCGTCGTACGGACGAGTTCGGCGCCGGGAACCAGGTCGACCCCGGCCGACTCCTCCTCGCGTGCCAGCCGGGTGAACCTGTCGTACGACGCGGCGGCCCAGGCCGTCACCCGGTCCTGGGGGAGCGCGCGGTAGGGGAACCACAGCGCGGCGGCCACCGCGGACGTCGTCTCCGGCGGAAGGTCGCGCGCCACGACGTTGACCTCGAACCCGTCCTCGGCCAGCGCCACCGCACAGGTCAGCCCGACCACTCCGGCGCCGACCACCAGCACCCGCCGCCGTGCGCTCGAGGCGGTGGTGGCCGGCAGCGGCTCGGTCACCTGCGCGCTGCCTGACTCGGTCGCCTGCTCGGTCACCTGTTCTGGGCCGGTCGCCATGTCACCGATGATGCCGGAGCAGGGACAGGTTGCGAAGTGGCTTGGTCCCGGCTGCCCCTGTCCGGGCCGGCTAGTGCGGGCCGGCGGTGTCGGTCTCTGTGCCGCAGGGGCCGCCGCCGAGGCTCTCCGGCAGCTCCACCGGGTCGCCGTCCATGGTGAGCGTGGCGTACCACGGCGAGATCCGCTCGCAGGAGTCCCGGCCGACGTAGTGGCAGATGAACGAACGCCGGAACCGGTCGGTGGTGGTGTTCGGTCCCGAACCGTGCACCAGGCTGCCGTTGAAGAACAGCACGTCGCCGGGCTGCAGGTCGACGGGCACGGCGGCGAGGCCGGGCGGCGGCGGGACGTACTCCTTGGTGAACGACACCTCGGGGTCGGCGTCCTCGGGGCAGAACACGTCCATCCGGTGAGTGCCGGGTACGACCTCGAGCCCGCCGTTGTCCCGGTCGATCACGTCGCAGGCGACCCATGCCGCCACACAGGTGCCCGGCTCGACGCGCAGGTAGAAGTTGTCCTGGTGGAGCGCCTGTCCGCGCGCGCCCGGCGGCTTGAAGTAGAACATGCTCTGCGCGGCCAGCGGCTCCTCGTCGAGCAGGTAGCTGAGGATCACCCGCAGGCGCGCGTCGAGGAGGTACTGCCTGGCGACGGCACTGATCTTGTGCGGGTGCATCACCCGGGGGTACTCGCGCAGCACGTCCGTCGGCTCACCGGGCGGGTTGGGCCGCGGCTCGAAGTGGCCGGGCACGGGGCCGCGCGCGTGCAGCGCGGTGAACTCGTCCTGGATCTCGGCGATCTCCTCGGGGGAGAACAGCGACCGGATGATGGTGAAGCCGTCCTCGGCGAACTGCCGGGCCGCGGCGGCGACGGGAACACCTTCTCGCTCGCGCGTGGGCGCGGCGGGAGCGCTGGTGCGGACGTCCGTCATGGTGGAGAGCCTCCTCGACTCGGTTCCGGCTCAGGTCGGCCGTGAGTACGGTCGTACCTGATGGAACTGCCTGTGACTCCTGACGGTACGGCGCCACCCGGCGGGTGGGGATGCCCGTGACCGCTGCCGACCTGCCCGATCCTGCTGCCGGCCCTGCTGCCGGTCCCACGGGGGACGGGGACGTCGAGGGGACGCCGGCGCCTCCGGCGGAGCTGGTGGTGGCGGCCCGTTTCGACGTTGGTGGCGGGTACGCCGTCCATCGGGCGCGGGGTGCGCCGAGCTGGCTGTTCGCCTGGACGCTCGCCGGCGGCGGGCGGTTCCGGCAGGGTGGGGTGACCGTCCGCGCCGAACCCGGAGACCTGGTGGCCCTCGGTCCGGAGCTCGCGCACGACTACACGGTGGCGCCGGGTGCGCCGGGCTGGTCGTTCTGGTGGGTGCACTGTCCGGCCCGCCCCGGTTGGCACGGCTGGCTGGCGCCCTACCGGGTGGGCGAGCGGCTCTACCGCGTACCGGAGGTGCCGGAGTACGTCCGCGGCCGGGTGGAGTCGGCGTTCCGGCGGTTGCACGCCGATGCCCGGTGGTCGGGCGAGGGCCCGTCGCCGGAGCCGGTGAGCCCGAGTCACCGCGACGTCGTACCCGCCGCGGCGACCGGAGTGGCGGCCCGCGAGCTCGCCCTCGGTGGCGTGGAGGAGGTGCTGGTGCTCACGACCGCGGCGGTGGCGGCGGCCGGCCCCAGGTCAGCGGCGGGCGCCGGACCCCCCGCCGGACCGCGGTCGGGGGAGACCGTCGACCCGCGGGTACGCCGGGTCGAAGCGCTGCTCGTCGCCGACCCGGCCGCGCCGCACACCGTCGCGTCGCTGGCCGCACGGGTCGCGTTGTCACCGTCGCGGCTGGCGCACCTGTTCTCCGCGCAGACAGGGCGTACGCCGATGCAGGCGCTGCGGGACGCGCGGATGCGGCACGCGGCGCGGCTGCTGGAGGCGACGGACCTGCCGGTGGGCAGTGTGGCCGCCGCGTCGGGGTTCGTCAGCGCGTTCCACTTCAGCCGGGTGTTCCGGGAGCGGTTCGGGGTGCCGCCGGGCGGTTACCGTCAGAACAGCCGTGCGGTCGGGTCGTCCAGCCCGCGGAGTACGTCGTAGTCGACCGTCACGCACTCGATGCCCCGGTCACCGGCCAGCACCCGGGCCTGCGGCTTGATCTCCTGCGCGGCGAACACTCCGCGGACAGGCGCGAGCAGCGGGTCGCGATTGAGGAGTTCGAGGTAGCGGGTGAGCTGCTCGACGCCGTCGATCTCGCCGCGCCGCTTGACCTCGACGGCGATCGCCGCACCGCCCGCGTCACGGCAGAGCAGGTCGACCGGGCCGATCGCGGTGGGGTACTCCCGCCGCACCAGCGTCAGACCTTCCCCGAGCGTGGAGGGGTGCTCGGCGAGGAGCTCCTGCAGGTGCGCCTCCACGCCGTCCTTTCGCAGCCCGGGATCGGCGCCGAGTTCGTGGCTGGAGTCGTGCAGCACCTCGTCCAGCGTGATCACCAGTTGGCCGCCGTCCTTCCCGGTGACCGTCCACCGCGCCGGGTCGGACTCGGTGGCCGGCTGCTCGACGAGCTTGCACGGGGGGCTCATCCAGTTGAGCGGCTTGTACGCCCGGTCGTCGTTGTGGATCGACACCGAACCGTCGGCCTTGACGAGGATGAGGCGGTTCGCGCGGGGCAGGTGGGCGGTGAGCCGGCCGAGGTAGTCGACCTGGCACGAGGCGATGACGAGGCGCACGACGCCTCACCCTAGGGCATGTCCGGTGGCCGGCCCGTCGGCTGCTCCGGGTGTGTGCGCTGGTGTGCCGCGGGCGGCCGCACAGCGGCGTCCGTACGGGAACCGGGTTGCGGTCGGGTCGCCGATTGCGAGACGCGTACGCAATAACGCATTGCCGCCGGCTTTGGGTGGAATGCTTCCGGCATCGCCGCACCGGTTGCCGCGCGCGGCGCTGACACGGGGGTGTATCGATGCGTCGCCTGCGAACGGTTCTGCCTGCCCTGACCACGGTCGTTCTGACGACACTGGCTACAGCCGGCGCGTGGGCGGCAGCTCCGTCCGGGTCATCCGTGGCACCATCCGGGCACACCACGCTCACCGGGCCGGACCGCGCCGGCCGCGCGGACCGACCCGGGGCCGGGCGAGGCGCGCAGCAGGCGAAGCTCGCCACGGTGACTCTCGTGACCGGCGACCGGGTACGCCTCACCACCGGCCCCGACGGCGCCTCCACCGCCACACCGATCCCCGGGCCGGGCCGCGGCGGAACGACGTTCGGCATCCGGCGGCACGGGCGCGAGCTGAGCGTCGTCCCGGCCGACGCCGCCCCTCTGGTGGCGAGCGGACGGCTCGATCCGCGGTTGTTCGAGGTCGCCGGGCTCGTGCGCGCCGGTTACGGCGACGAGAAGGCCGGCCAGGTCCCGCTCGTCGTCGCCCGGCCGACGGCCTCCACCTCGGCCACCTCGGCCTCGGCCACCTCGGCCTCAGCCGCTTCCTCGGCGCACTCGTGGCTCCCGCCCGCCCTGCGACCCGGCCGTGCCGTGCCGACCCTGAGCGGGCTCGCCGTCGCCGAACCCAAGGCCGCGGCCGGTAGGACCTGGCGCTGGCTCGCCAGTACGCCGAGCCACATCTGGTTGGACCCGTCGGCGGCCGGCGCCACCGCGAAGGGTGAGGAGCTCCGTGCCGCGCAGGTGGACCCCGCGACCTACACCCTCACCCTCCGGGTGATCGACCGCGCGGGCAGGCTCGTCACCGACCCGGGCCGGCTGCAGCCCTCGCCCACCGTGGTCGCCGACCTGGACACCGGCGAGATGGCCGACCTGACCGGAGGACCGACCGGCCTGGTCGCGCAGCTGACGGCCGGCACCTACACGTTCAGCGGGATCGTCTCCACCGACCAGGGTTCCTCGCCGACCAGCTACACGCTGCTGTCGGCCCCGCGGATCACCGTGCACGCCAACACCACGGTGACGCTGGACGCGCGGCAGGCACACCTGATCACCACCCGGGTCGACGCGGCCTCCCCGACGACGGGCGTGACGACCTTCGGCCTGGTGGAAACCGTCGGCGGCGAACCGTTCACCACGCTGCTGACCCTGCAGGGCAACGCGCCCAACCAGCTCTACGCGCGGGCCACCGGGACGGTCACCGGCCGGACGTACCAGTTCACCGTGTTCCGTTCCCTGGCGGCCGGCTCGGTCACCTACGACCTGCTCCTCGGGCAGCAGGGCAGTGTGCCGGCGAACCCAACGTACGTCGTGCACGACGCTGCCCTGACCCGCTACGACGCGGCGTTCGCGGCCCCGGGAAGCGGGCTGGACATCGACGGCGTGTGGTTCCGCGAGGCGCAGCTCCCCGGCGACTCCATGATGGGGCTGGGCTGGTACTTCGACGTGCCGCTGCCCGCCCGGCGGACGCACCTGTTCACCCCGCAGTACGCCGGCCGGTCGCTGGCGTGGTCGGACAACTTCGACATGCGGAGTGCGCCCACCCAGGTCTGGTACAGCGAGGTCTGCGACCCGCTGCGCTACGCGCCTGGCCAGCGGGTCCGGCACACGTTCAGTCCTGCGGCGTTCCGGCCGCAGGCGCAGGGCTTCCGGCAGGGCGACGGCGTGATGAACCTCTCGACGAAGCCGCTGTCACCGTCCCTGCGCGACGGGACGCTCATCGTCAACGACCCGACCGGCATCACCGCCACCAGCACGCTGCGCCGCTCGGGCGCCGTGGTGGCCAGGTCGACCGACCCGTTCGTCCTGAACGCGGGTGTCCAGCCGAAGGCGGGCGCGCCCTACACCCTGGACCTTCGAGCCGGGCAGCACGTGCCGTGGTCGAGGTACGCCACGACGGTGACCGGCCACTGGGAGTTCACCTCGGCCGCGCCGGCGGGTTACGGCGCCCCCGTCCCGCTGCTGAACACGGTGGCGGCCGGGACGTTCGACCTGCTCGGGCGGGCGCGCGCGGGGCAGCCGTTCACGCTGAACCTGCTGACGACGAGCCCCGACGCGACCAGCACGGTGACCCGGACGCTGCTGTGGTTGTCGTACGACGACGGGCACACCTGGACGCGCGTGAAGACGACTCCCGGCGCACCCGGCCGCTGGTCGGCACGGGTGAACCACCCGAACCTGCCCGGCCGCTTCGTCTCGATCCGGACGAAGGCCGAGGACGACCAGGGCAACGAGCTGACGATGACCTCGATCCGGGCGTACGGGCTGTACTAGAACTCTCCGCACCCGGGCCGGGTCAGCGGCAACCGCAGGCGCCGCCGCAGCAGCCGCCCCCGCTCGGTGGCGCGACCACCGGGCCGGTGCCGGCGCGGCCGGCGAGAGCGACGGTGGACAGCAACTTCACGGTGTCCCCGTGGCCCTGGGGGCAGGGGGTGGGCGAGCCCGACTCGCTCATCGGCAGGGCCCGCTCGAACGTGTCGCCGCAGGTGCGGCAGCGGTACTCGTATCGCGGCACGCGACCAGGGTAGGCGACCGGGCGAGTCGGCGGCACGGGTGAGCAGGTGACAATTGGACCGTGCCCCGCCGCCGCCCGCGCCCCCGTCGCCCCGAGCCCCCGCAGCGGCCGCTGTTCGGCGGTCACCAGCAGGTGGAGGAGTGGCCCGACGGCGATTGGGTGGTTCGCAAGCTCACCGGCTCGACCAGCACGAAGCCGTACCGCTGTCCCGGTTGCGACCAGTTGATCCCGCCCGCCACGCCGCACGTGGTGGCGTGGCCGGTCGACCCTGCGTCGTTCGTCGGCACCGGCCTGGACGAACGCCGGCACTGGCACAACGGCTGCTGGCGGGCCCGCGACCGGCGACGGCGCCGCTGAGCCACTCGCCTCCCGGCACCCCACCCCGGGCGCCCCAGCGTGAAACCCGTCCTGGCCCGGAGACGACAATCGGGGGGTGACCAGTTCCGCCGAAACCCCCGCCGAGACCGCCGGCCAGGGCTCCGCCCAGAGCGCCGACCAGGCTGAGGGCACTGCCCGGCCGATCCGGGCCAACAGCGTCCTCCCGGCCAGGCGTACCCCCCTCGCCCTGGAAACCGCCGACGGGCTGACCCTGGTCGGCGAGGTCGCACAGCCGCTGGACCGCGCACCGACCGCGACGCTGGTCTGCGTCCACCCGCTGCCGACCCACGGCGGAATGATGGACAGTCACATCTATCGCAAGGCCGCCTACCGGCTGCCCGCACTGGCCGGGCTCGCGGTCGTGCGGTTCAACACCCGCGGCACCCGCAGCGTCCAGGGCGTGAGCGAGGGGGAGTTCGACGGCGGGAGCGCCGAGCGGTTCGACGTGGCGGCCGCGCTGGAGTACGCCGAGTTCGCCGACCTGCCCAGGATCTGGCTGGTGGGGTGGTCGTTCGGCTCGGACCTGGTTCTGATGCACGGCTGCGACCCGGAGGTGGAGGGCGCGATCCTGCTGTCGCCGTCGCTGCGGTTCTCCCGGCCCGAGCACCTCGCGCTGTGGGCGGACTCCGGCAAGCCGCTCACCGCGCTCGTACCGGAGTTCGACGACTACCTGCGGCCGGCGGAGGCACGCGAGCGGTTCGCGGCTGTTCCGCAGGCGGAGGTGATCGGCATCGACGGCGGCAAGCACCTGTGGGTCGGAGACGCCGAGCGGATCCTGGACGAGATCGTCGCCCGGGTGGCGCCCGAGGTAGGGCCGTTGCCGACGACTTGGACGGGCCCGATGGAGTACGCCGACGCCAGCGCCTACGCGGACCGGACCGTGGCCGCCTTCGCCGACGTTCCCGTACCCGGCGACCTGACGTCGGAGGGATGACCGCGAAGCGGCGCGTACGCCGATGATTCGCCGTGGCGGCTCCGGCGCGTCGCCGTGCTGACACAGTCGGACCCGATCATGGTGGACAACCCTCGACCCCGCCTGCAGACTGGCCGGGTTTGGCCAACCTGCCCCCGACTTCATGTCTTCGGGGCATACAGGTCGACTCCATAAACTGGGCGGCGATGAGCACCAATTCGAATCCGGCGCAGCCTCCGGCCGCCGGGCAGCCCGATCCTTCCCGTCCCCTTCGCGTCGGCGTCGTCGGCCTCGGCTTCGCCGGGCAGGCCGCCCTCAAGGGCTACCTAGCCCTGCCAGACGTCGAGGTCGTCGCCCTTGCCGGGCTCGAGGCCGACCGCCTCGCCGAGCTCGGCAAGGAGCACTCGATCCCCTATCTGTACGAGCGCTGGCAGGACCTGATCGCGCGCGACGACATCGACGCGGTGAGCGTGGCCACCCCCACCCACCTGCACGCGCCGATCTCGATCGCCGCCCTCGAGGCCGGCAAGCACGTTCTGTGCGAGAAGCCGCTGGCCCGCTCCGGTGAGGAGGCGCAGACCATCGTCGACGCGGCCACCAAGGCCAACCGCGTCCTCAAGGTGTGCTTCAACCACCGCGAGCGCGGCGACGTCGCGATCCTCAAGCAGCAGCTCGACGCCGGTCAGCTCGGCCGCGTCTACTACGCCAAGGCGCACTGGATGCGGCGCAACGGCATCCCCGGCATGGGCAGCTGGTTCACCAACCGCGAGATGGCCGGCGGCGGCCCGCTCATCGACCTCGGTGTGCACATGCTCGACATGGCGCTGTACCTCCTCGGCGAGCCGCGGGTGCTGTCCGCGAGCGCGTCGACCTTCTCCGAGCTGGGACCGCGTGGGCTCGGCGGTTCGCAGTACGCCGCCAAGCAGACGGTGGGGTCGGCGTACGAGGTGGAAGACCTCGCCACCGCGTTCCTGCGGCTGGAGGGCGGCGGCGTCCTGCAGCTGGAGACCAGCTGGGCGACGTTCCGCAAGCCCGGCGACGACTTCGGTGTCTCGCTGTACGGCACCGACGGCGGCGCCGAGATCGGCGTGGAGAACTACGCCTCCGAGGACACGCTCCGTATCTACACCGACGTGGCCGGAGCGCCCGCCGAGGTCCGTCCGCGGGTCGTCCGTGGTGAGGGGCACCGTGCGGTCGTACGGGACTTCGTCGGCGTCATCCGTAACGGAGACTGGTCGGCACACGCCGGCCGCGACGGCCTGGCCCGCGCCCGCATCATCGACGCGTGCTACCTGTCGTCGCTGGAGGGCCGCGAGGTCCCGGTGGTGGAGGCCTGAGCGACGGGTCCGTCCCGTTCGCCCTCACCACACCAGGGTCACAGGCCACCAGTCTGGACCGGCCCGTACAGAGCTTTCCGAACCGACTTACAGGGAGTTACCACATGAGCGTGTCCCCGATCCGGGTGACAGTCTGGGGCGAGAACGTCCACGAGCAGCGGGACGCCTCGGTCAAGGAGATCTACCCCGACGGCATGCACGGCGCGATCGCCGACGGGATCGCCAAGCACCTCGGTGAGAACGTCGTCGTCCGCACCGCCACCCTGCAGGAGCCCGAGCACGGGCTGACCGCCGAGGTGCTCGCGCAGACCGACGTGCTGACCTGGTGGGGCCACGCCGCCCACGGTGAGGTGTCCGACGAGGTTGTCGACCGGGTGCACGAGGCGGTGCTCGGCGGCATGGGGATCCTGGTCCTGCACTCGGGCCACTTCTCCAAGATCTTCCGCAAGCTGATGGGCACCACCTGCTCGCTGGACTGGCGCAGCGAGAACGACCGGGAGATGGTCTGGACCGTCGCGCCCGACCACCCGATCGCGGTGGGCGTGCCCAACCCCATCCTGATCCCGGCGCAGGAGATGTACGGCGAGTACTTCGACATCCCGCAGCCGGACGAGCTGGTGTTCATCAGCTCGTTCTCCGGCGGCGAGGTGTTCCGCAGCGGTTGTGCGTACCGCCGCGGCCGTGGCCGGGTGTTCTACTTCAGCCCCGGCGACCAGGAGTACCCCGTCTACCACCACCCGGACATCCAGCGGGTGCTGGCCAACGCGGTCACCTGGGCGGCCCCGAGCGGTACCGAGCGGATCACGCCGTTCGTGTCCCGTCGCCCGACCGGCTGGTACGAGTCCGGCGAGACCCTGCCGACCGCGGACCCGCGCCTCGCGCAGTCCTGACCGGCGGGCGGTGAACGACGAAGCTCCCCGGCATCTCGAAGCACTGAGATGCCGGGGAGCTTTCGCGTCGGTGGGTGCCCTGCCCCGCCGGAGTCCGGGCCTGGACGGCCCTGGCTAGGCATCCTCGAGCCGGGGGTGCAGCACCTCGCGGATGAGCAGCAGGATGGCGGCCGCGGTGGGCACCGCGAGCAGTGCGCCGACGATGCCCAGCAGCGAGCCGCCGACCATGGCGGCGACGACGATGACCGTGCCGGGCACCTTCACCGAGCGCTGCATGATCCGTGGGTAGATCAGGTAGTTCTCGATCTGCTGGTAGATGACGTAGTAGATGATGCAGGCGATCCCGATCTTCACGTCGGTGAGCAGGCCGACCGAGGTGGCGACCACCGCCGAGACGGCGCCGCCGATCAACGGGATCAGGCCGAGGATCGCCACCACGATCGCCAGCGCGAGGGCGTACTCGCTCAGCCCCACGATCATGAAGAACACGAACGACGCGGACGCCGCGATCGCCGCCACCGCCAGCTGCCCGCCGACGTAGCTGCCGACCCGGGCGAGAATCTCGTCGCCGAGCATGCTCACGCGGTCCCGGCGGGAGCGGGGGACCAGCTTGTAGAGGGCGGTCTTCGTGGTCGGCAGCGAGCCGAGGAAGTACAGCGTGAGCACCAGGATCGTGAACGCGCCGAACAACGTGCTGGCCACGATCCGGCTGGCTCCCACCACGCCGCCGAACAGCCGCTCGGCCAGCCCGCCGCTGGTGATGTAGTCCTGGACCTTCTTGGTGACCTGGTACTGGTCGTCCAGCGACTGGAGGTTGGGGTTGTTGCGCAGCGTGGTGAACCAGTCGGGTACCTGGTTGATCAACAGCGTGACCTGTTTGGTCACCACCGGCACGATCGCCAGGCCGATCAGGGCGAAGACCACCACCAGGCAGAGGAAGACCAGGGCGACCGCGACGCCACGGCTGATCCGCCGCCGGACGAACCACTCGACCGCGGGGTTGAGCCCGACGGCGAGATAGAGGGACACCACCAGGAGCACGATCACGCTGCTGGCCGAGGCCAGCAGGTTGAACAGTTGCCAGGCCAGCAGGGCGCCGAGGGCACCGAAGAAGCCGAGATAGAACGGTGAACGCCGGCTGATCCGTGGCCCCGGCCGGCCGAACCTCGCCCCCCTGCCGTCTCCGTCGTCCTCGCCGTCCGGCTGGATGTCCGGCCCGAGCTCGCCCTGGCGCCGCGCGGAGGCGCCCGCGCCGGGCTGCGCCCCGAGGTCGGAGACCTTCCCGGAGCCGACTTCGGCGCCCGGGCCGGCGGGCAGGGTGGCGGTCGAGGCGGCCGGCGTCGGGCCACGGTCGCGGCCCGCCTCGGGGGCTGCGCCAGGGGTCGAGGCCGGGCCGCCGTTCGTGGCCGAGTCACCGTTCGTTGCCGGGTGGTCACGCCCTGGGGACCCGGACGCCTGACCGCCGTCGCCGGCTCCGGGCCGGGACCCGCCCGGCGCGTTCTGCTCACCCATGTCGCCTCCGACCATGCCGGGGGCTCCAGGTGTGTCCTGCCCGGCGTACGCCAGTGCAGGTTCTCACGACCGCCCCGGCTTTGCACCTGTCCTGCCGCGCCCGGTCGGCGCGACTCCTCGGCAGCCGACCGCCCGGCGGCGAACCGGCCCGAGATCAGGCCTCCGGGCGTCAGGACTCGGTGGAGGCCCCGCCGGTGCCGGGCCGGTTGCTCTCCGGGGAGTTCTTCCCCGCCTGCGCGGCCGACCCACTGGTCGCGCCGACCGGTGCCGGCCGCTGCTGGTCGGGGACGTTGGCGCCGGAGATCGGGTGGACGTTGTCCTTGAGCCGGGTGAGGCTCTCGATCAGCTCGTCGCGCTGGCGGTGGAGGTTGGCGATCTGGCGTTCGGCCGCCGTGGTCTCCTCACGCGCCCGGGCCTGCGCGTCCCGCACGATGCGTTCGGCCTCCGCGCGCGCCTCCCTGCGGATCTGCTCGGCCTCGCGGCGGGAGCGGGCCAGCACCTGGGCCACCCGGTCGTTCGCGGCACGCAGGCGTTCCTCGGTGCGCTGGTCGCTGTCCTGCGCGCGCTTCTCGGCGTCCCGTAGCAACTGCTCGGCGTGGCTGGTGTTGCGGTGCGCATCGGCGGTGGCCGCGGTGTACACCGCCGCGGCCTCGCGCTGGGCTTGTTCCAGAACCCCGGCCACGGCGTTGCGGCGCTCGGCGACCTCGCGTTCGACGGCCGCGCGCTTCTCGGCCACCTCCTGGTCGGCGGTGGCCCGAAGTTCGGCCACCTCCCGCTCGGCGGTGTCTCGGAGCTCGGCCACCTCGCGCTCGGCGGTGGCGCGCAGCTCGGCCACCTCCCGCGCCGCGGTGGTGCGCAGCTCGGTCACCTCGCGCTCGGCGGTGGCGCGCAGCGCTGTGACCTCCCGCCTGGCGGTGGTGCGCAGCTCCTTCGTCTCCCGCTCGGCGGTCGACCGGAGTTCGGTCACCTCCTGGTCCGCGCGGCCGCGCAGCTCGGTGACCTCCCGCTCGGCGGTCGCGAGCATGGCGGCCACCTCGTGCTCGGCACCCTGCCGGCGCGTCTTGAGCTGGTGGTCGAGGTCACGCAACTGGCGGTTGGCGTTGTCGGTGGCGTGCCGGAGGATCTCCTCGCGCCGCTTCTGTGCGGCCTTGATGATGCGCTCGGCCTCCTCGTCGGAGGCGTTGCGGATCTTCTCCGTCTCCTCCGCCACCCGCCGGCGCAGCTCCGACGCCGCCCGCTCGGCGTCGTCGGTGAGCCGCCGCGCCTCCGCCTCCGCCTCGGCCCGGATGTCGGCCGCCGCGTCGTCGGCGCGGGTCTCCACGTCGAGGGCCTGTTCCTCCGACAGCCGCAGGATCTCCTGTGCCCGCCGCCCGAGCTTGGCCCAGGTGGGCTCACCGGCGTCCTCGAGGGCACGCCTGGTCAGCGCGAGATCTCGTTGGAGCTCACCGAGGGACCGGTCACGTTCGTCGAGGGCGGAGTCGAGCTGTGCGACCACCTCATCGACTTCCTGCCGGTCGTAACCGAGGAGGACGGTGGTGAACGTGCCGACCTTGCGACCATTCTCCAGTAGGGAAAGGCCTTCGTCCGGCTCAGACATCTGCGCTCCTCACAGCGTCGGTGGAACTCCCCCTATGGTGCCCGGCCCGGCAGACACCCGCTACGACGGGACCACCGACTGGTGCCGGCCGGTGCGGCGACGAACCCTAGCCGGTGACCGCGCGTGTCAGCCACCTGGACAGGCCGCAAAAACGCACGACACGATCCGCGCCACGACCTCCGTCCAGCCCCGTCCGGTGAACCCCTCCACCGCACCTGGTGCGCCGCGAGCAGGGCACCTCCACAACCTTGGCACGCGACAGTGTCCCCGTGGATGCCTGTGACCAGGATTCTCAGATTTCTACGGAACTGTTAAGGATTCGGTCTAGCGCGCCCCGCCTGGGAGCGGGATCCCTCCTGGACGGACTCCCGGCCCGGCCACGGGGTTGCCTACCGGTCCGTGTCCCGGTCCGTCTCCGCGGGCGAGTCCGACGTGCTCTCGGCGCCCTCCGGCGCGGCCTGGACGAGCTCGACGAGGAAGCCGCCGGCCGCCTTCGGATGGATGAAGTTGACCCGCGTCCCCGCGGTGCCCCGCCGCGGTTGGTCGTACAGAAGTTCCACTCCGCGCGACCGCAGCGTCGCGGCGGCCTCCGCCAGGTCGTCCACGGAGTAGGCCACCTGGTGAAGGCCCTCGCCGCGGGAGGCGAGGAAGCGGCCCACGGGGGAGTCGTCCCGCAGGGGAGCGATCAGTTGGAGCTGGGGGCCGGACGTACCCACCTCGAGCATCGCCTCGCGCACGCCCTGTTCCTCGTTGGTCTCGATGTGCGCGAGCCGCATTCCGAACGTCTGCTCGTACCACGAGATCGCCGCGTCCAGGTCGCGGACGGCGACGCCCACGTGGTCGATCGAGCCGAACAACGGGGGGACCGGCGGGGTGGCCGGCCGTGGAGCGGAGGTCTCGTCGGGCATGTCACCCATCCTCCGCCATCGCCGGCCCGGCCGGTCCCAGGCCCGCCGACGAACCGGGACGAGCAGACCTCGCCCGCGTAGGGTGGGTTCGTGGAAACCGTCATCGTCAGCGGCGCGCGCACCCCCATGGGGCGCCTGCTCGGCTCGCTCAGGGACTTCTCCGCCGTGGACCTCGGCGGGATCGCGATCAAGGCCGCCCTCGACCGCTCCGGCGTATCACCGGACCAGGTGCAGTACGTCGTGATGGGCCACGTACTGCAGGCCGGCGCCGGCCAGCTGACCGCCCGCCAGGCCGCGGTGAAGGCCGGCATCCCGATGACCGTCCCGGCGATCACGGTCAACAAGGTGTGCCTGTCCGGCCTGGACGCGATCGCGCTCGCCGACCAGCTCATCCGGCTCGGCGAGTTCGACATCGTGGTGGCCGGCGGCATGGAGTCGATGACGAACGCCCCCCACGTGCTGCCGCGCTCACGGACCGGAGTGAAGTACGGCAACGCCCGGCTCGTGGACTCCATGGAGCACGACGGGCTGTGGGACGCCTACACCGAGGCGCCCATGGGAGTACTGACCGACCGGCGCAACGCCGAGCTGGGGCTGACCCGGGAGGAGCAGGACGTCTTCGCCGCTCGCTCCCACCAGCGGGCCGCGGCCGCCGCGAAGGACGGCATCTTCGAGGCGGAGATCGCCCCGGTCGAAGTGCCGCAGCGTCGGGGTGAGCCGCTGGTGGTCACCGCCGACGAGGGCATCCGCCCGGACACCACGGCCGACCGGCTGGCCGGGCTCTCGCCGGCGTTCACACCCGAGGGTTCGATCACGGCCGGTTCCTCCTCCCCGATCTCCGACGGCGCGTGCGCGGTCGTCGTCGCCGGCAAGGCGGTGGCCGAACGCCTGGGGCTGCGCTGGATCGCCGAGATCGGTGCGCACGGCACCGTGGCCGGGCCGGACTCCTCGCTGCACTCCCAGCCGGCCGCGGCGATCCGGTCCGCCTGCGCCAAGGAGGGGATCACCCCCGCCGACCTGGACCTGATCGAGATCAACGAGGCGTTCGCGGCCGTCGCCGTGCACTCGGTGCGCGAACTCGGCGTCGACGAGGAACGCGTCAACGTGCACGGCGGAGCGATCGCGCTCGGCCACCCGCTCGGCATGTCGGGTGCCCGGCTCGTCCTGCACCTCGCGCTGGAGCTCGACCGCCGTGGCGGCGGGGTCGGCGCGGCCGCCCTGTGCGGCGGTGGTGGTCAGGGCGACGCGCTGGTCGTCCGGGCCGCCGGCGGATCCCGGTGAGCGAGCCCGCCCCGGATGCCGAAGCCGGCGGGGCAGCCGGGCATCACACGGCCGACCGGCGCCGGCGTTCGGTCCCCGATCTGGTCGAGCGCGCACGGGCAGGTGACCCGCGGGCGGTCGGTCGGCTGATCTCCATGGTGGAGGACGCCTCGCCCGACCTGCGCGAGGTGGCCGCCACACTCGCTCCGTACGCCGGGAAGGCCCGGATCGTCGGTATCACCGGCGCGCCGGGGGTCGGCAAGTCGACCTGCACCTCCGCCCTGGTGGCTGCCTACCGTCGGCAGGGCCTGCGCGTGGGTGTGCTGGCCGTCGACCCGACGTCGCCCTTCTCCGGGGGTGCACTGCTCGGCGACCGGGTCCGGATGCAGGACCACGCCACCGACCCCGAGGTGTTCATCCGCTCGATGGCCACCCGAGGACACCTCGGCGGGCTGGCCTGGGCCACACCGCAGGCGGTTCGCGTCCTCGACGCGGCCGGCTGCGCGGTGATCCTGGTGGAGACGGTGGGAGTGGGCCAGTCCGAGGTCGAGGTCGCCGGGCTCGCCGACACCACCGTCGTCCTTCTCGCGCCCGGTATGGGCGACGCCGTGCAGGTCGCCAAGGCGGGACTGCTGGAGGTCGGCGACGTCTACGTCGTCAACAAGGCCGACCGCGAGGGCGCCGAACGCGTTCGCCGCGATCTGCGCAACATGCTCGCGCTGGGGACCTGGCCCGAGGGGGCCTGGAAGCCGCCGATCGTGTTGAGCGTGGCGACCACCGGTGAGGGCGTCGACGCCGTGGTGGACGCGGTGCACCGGCACCACACGGACGGCGAGAACACCGGCGAACTCGCCCGTCGCCGGGTCCGGCGGGCCCGCGCGGAGGTCGAGGCGCTGGCGCTGGCCGACCTGCGTGCCCGCCTGGACCGACTGCCCCGCGACCACCGCCTGGACGCCGTGGCAGCCCGGGTCGCGGAAGGTGATCTCGATCCGTACCGCGCGGCCGACGAACTGGTCGGCCAGATGCTCGGTGACCAGCCGTCACAGATCGGCGACCCCAACGGGGGTGCCACGGCGGCGAGATCTCGCTAACATCGTCCGCGATGCCCGTTTGGTCAGACCTTTTGGCCGTCTGAGCCCGCGGCGTGGACAAGTGTGCCGTGCCCCATTTGCCTTCCGGTCGAAACCACTTAGAGTTCATGCTGGGCTACAACACGCGAAGGCCGCAGGGGAGCCCGACGAGGGAGGAGTACGGTCGTGACAGCCGGTACTAAGAAAGTGGTCACCTGGCTTGTGATCGCGTTTCTGGCGTTCTATCTGGTGACCAGGCCGGATAACGCTGCTGGCGCCGTCCGTGGGGCGGGCGCCTTGATTGGACAGGGCTTTCAGGCCCTCATCCAGTTCTTCAGTTCCGTGTTCGCGTGACCGGACCCGTTCGATGGGTCAGGCACAGCTTCGCTGACCCGAAGATCGTGCGGCACCTTCTCGCCGACGAGGGCGAGGTGGTCGTCGATGAGGTACGCCACCACTGGGTGGTCTTCATCATTCCGGTACTCGAGTGTGTCGGCGCGCTGCTGTTGCTGGGGGCGATGCTCAACCTCCCCGTCAACCTGGCATGGGTGCCGTTCATCGCCGCGCTCGCGCTGCTTGCTCACGCAGGTTCACGTGCGCTGATCGAACACATGGACAGATTCGTCATCACCAACATGCGGGTGTTCCGGGTGAGCGGGGTCATGACCAAGAAGATCGCCACGACCCCGATCATGCGGATCCTCGACATCACCGTGGACAAGCCGTTCGTCGGACGGATCCTCGGATACGGGCACTTCATCTTCGAGAACGCCGCGCAGGAGCAGGGGCTGCGCATCATCAAGTTCGTCGGCAAACCCGACCAGCGTGACCTCACGATCCAACGGCTCCTGCAGCGTTCCGGTCTGCGGGCCACCGCCAAGGAGGATGAGGGCGACGGTTCGAGTTCGACGATCGTGAAGGCACCGGCTGGCGCCCGGCCCCGCGCCAACCATCCGCGCCGCCCCGGCCCGCCCACCGCGCGCCGGTTCCCGCGCTGACGGCCGCGCCGGCGTTCCGCCGACCGAACGCCGCGCCGGCTCCTTTCGGGTCCCCGACCCTCTTCGGGTATGTTCCGGCCTTCTCCGGCCCGCCTCTCAGCCGGCACGGCCTCGCGCCGGACTTCTGCCCGGTTTCGCCCGGTGTGGTCGCTCCTGCGCCCGCCGTGGCCGCGCTCACCAGTCCGGCCACTCCCAGCCGTAGTGGGTATGCTCGCGAGGTCATCGCGACGGGTGGATGAACGATGAGACAACGCTCAGTGATCGACACTCACGTCGGAACAACCATCTGTCACCACTCGTCTATCGTCAGGTTGACCGACCAGGGACACCTGGCACCTGGGTATCGGCACGCCATCACACCAGTACCGCCGATGTCCACCCGCACCGAGAGGAGCCGGCTGGTCAATGTATGGCCGAGTCTCCGAGCCGCACCGAGACGAGTCCCGCCGCGACCAGCGGAGTCGCGAGGAGTCCCCGGACGCCGAGCTCACCACCACTCCGTCCCGTGCCGACGAGATCGTCCGTCCGGTTCTGCGTTTCCCGGTGCTGGCGGCCCTGCTGCTCGTCGGCGTCGTGGCGATCCTGCTCGACCTGGCGCGCGGCGGACCCCTGCTCCGGCTGGACGAGTTCGTCGCCCACATCTGGAAGTTCAAGGGACCGTACGAGTACGCCTACGCAGATGCGGTCGACCGGATCGGCCAGCGGCTCATCTGTCTGCCGCTGTTGTTCGGCGTGGCGTACTACCTCAGTCGCCGTATCCGCAGCATCCGACCGTTGGTCATCGCGGTGGGCGCCACCCTCGGACTGAACTTCACGATCGGCGTCATCAAGCTCGCCAGCGGCCGGGAGAGTCCGCGTACCGGCGGCCCCGCGTTGTTCACCGGTGACAACGTGCTCTTCCCGTCCGGCCACACCGCCAACGTGATCTTCGTGTACGGACTGGTCGTGGCGCTGCTGGTGCGGTACGGCAACGTCAGCAAGCACCGGCGATGGCTGCTGATCGGACTGGTCGCGGCGGCCGAGGTGCTGATGACGGTGATCTCGGTCTACCGGCACACGCACTGGTTCAGCGACCTGGTCGCGGGCACGATGGTCGGCGGCGCGGTGCTGCAGGTGTCGTTGCTGGCAGACCTCCACTGGAACGAGGTGCGCCGATGGCTACGCCGGTTGGCGGGCCCGACCTGGGTGGCCGTCGAGTGGGCGGTCGGGCTGATCCGGCCGCGGGTCGTCCCTCCGACGAAGGCGGTCGCACGGCGGGTGCACACCACCAGCACCGATCCGCGTCTGTCCGGCTCCCGCTCTGGCTCCCGCTCTGGCTCCCGCTCTGGCTCCCGCTCCGACGATCGGCGCGATCCCCGGCCGGGCCCGCGGCCCGCCGCCCCAGCCGGCGTGCGAACCGGCGCCCAGCCGGATGATCGGTCCGGCGGGCGCACCGACCCTGCCGAAGCCGGAACCTCCAGGACCGCCCGGCCCGACTAGGCCCGACCAGGCCGACCATGGCTCGACAGGGCCGGCCGGAGGGTCAGGTCCGGACCGGTTCCCGGGGACATGCGGCTCGCCTGTTACGTTCGCTTTCATGGCGAAGAGGCGGCCCCTACCGTTCGACCCCGTCCAGGAGGCGGCACGCCAGTGGGCACACCACTTCGGCGCGGACGCGGCTGTCGAGCCGATGCGGGCGGTCACCTCCCTGATGCGGGTGCAGCAGATCGTGCTCTCCCGGCTGGACGAGATCCTGCGGCGCTACGACCTGACCTTCGCGAGGTACGAGGCGCTCGTGTTGTTGACGTTCACCCGTACCGGCGCTCTGCCGCTGGGGAAGATGGGCGAACGGCTCCAGGTGCACCCCACCTCGGTGACCTCGATCGTGCGGCGGCTCGAACGCGACGGACTGGTACGGCGTACGCCTCATCCGGAGGATGGCCGCGGCGTGCTGGCCGAGGTGACCGACGAGGGGCGCGAGGTGGTCAAGGCGACCACCAAGGACCTGGTAGGGATGAGGTTCGGATTCGACGCGCTCGACGACGAGAGCCTGGCCACGGTGCACGAACTGCTCACGCGGGTGCGCCGCGAGGCCGGCGACTTCCTCACCTGAGCCCGTCGAGCGGACCGACCCTGAGACGGCCCGTCGTCTGAGGGGACGTAACCTCCCGAACCCCTTACCGGCTGCGGATAGTTGGACATCCTACTATCGTGGCAGTGGCGCCTCACGAGGGCGGCCACGTCAGTCGGGAGGACCTATGCGGGCCGAAGACATCGAGGCGGGCCGGCGCCGGTGGCAGCAGCGTTACGACGCGGCGGCCGGACGGGGCAAGCCGGGCGGGCCCGGCGAGGGCAAGCCGGGCGAGGGTGGCGAAACGCGCGACCAGCACGACCGCTCACGCCGTACGACACTGTCCGGGATGGAGGTGGACCCGGTCTACGGCCCGCCACCGGACGCGGACGATCCCCGGTTCGAGCGGATCGGCTGGCCCGGCGAGTACCCCTTCACCCGCGGCCTGTATCCCACCGGCTACCGCGGCCGCACCTGGACCATCCGGCAGTTCGCAGGCTTCGGCAACGCCAGGCAGACCAACGAGCGCTACCGCATGATCCTCGCCGCGGGCGGTGGGGGACTGTCCGTGGCGTTCGACATGCCGACGCTGATGGGCCGCGACTCCGACGACCCGCGCTCGCTCGGCGAAGTGGGTCACTGCGGCGTGGCGATCGACTCCGCCGCCGACATGGAAGTGCTGTTCGACCGCATTCCGCTGGGCGAGGTCACCACGTCGATGACCATCTCCGGCCCGGCGATTCCGATCTTCTGCATGTACCTCGTCGCGGCCGAGCGCCAGGGCGTGGACATCGCCACCCTCAACGGCACGCTGCAGACCGACATCTTCAAGGAGTACATCGCGCAGAAGGAGTGGCTGTTCGCGCCGCAGCCGCACCTGCGGCTGATCGGCGACCTGATGGAGTTCTGCTCCAAGGAGATCCCGGCGTACAAGCCGCTGTCGGTGTCCGGCTACCACATCCGCGAGGCCGGCTCGACCGCCGCGCAGGAGCTCGCGTACACGCTGGCGGACGGGTTCGCCTACGT
This sequence comes from Actinopolymorpha singaporensis, assembly GCF_900104745.1. Classification (NCBI taxonomy): domain Bacteria; kingdom Bacillati; phylum Actinomycetota; class Actinomycetes; order Propionibacteriales; family Actinopolymorphaceae; genus Actinopolymorpha; species Actinopolymorpha singaporensis. The sequence continues at coordinate 6,031,294 of NZ_LT629732.1, read as the reverse complement.
CGAACTGGGCCTGTCGCGGGGGCTGGACGTCGACGTCTTCGCTCCCGGTCTGTCGTTCTTCTTCGACAGCCATCTGGACTTCTTCGAGGAGATCGCGAAGTTCCGGGCGGCCCGGCGGATCTGGGCGCGGTGGATGCGGGAGGTGTACGGCGCGAAGACCGACCGCGCGGCCTGGTTGCGTTTCCACACCCAGACCGCGGGCGTCTCGCTCACTGCCCAGCAGCCGTACAACAACATCGTCCGGACGGCGGTGGAGGCACTCGCAGCGGTGCTCGGCGGAACCAACTCCCTGCACACGAACGCGTTCGACGAGACGCTCGCGTTGCCGTCGGAGCAGTCCGCGGAGGTGGCGCTGCGCACCCAGCAGGTCCTGCTGGAGGAGACGGGCGTGGCCAACGTCGCCGACCCGCTGGGCGGTTCGTGGTACGTCGAGGCGCTGACGGATCGGATGGAGGCCGAGGCGGAGGAGGTGTTCGCCCGGATAAGGGAGCTGAGCGACGACGGCACGATCACCGCCGGGCTGCTGCGCGGAATCGACGACGGGTACTTCACCGGGGAGATCGCCGAGGCGGCGTTCGACTACCAGCAGGCGCTGGAAACCGGTGAGAAGAAGATCGTCGGCGTCAACGCGCACACCAGTACGGTCAGTGGCCCGGTGGAGATCCTGCGGGTGAGCCACGAGGTCGAGGCCGAGCAGTGCCGCGTGCTCGGCGAGCGGCGCCGGTCCCGTTCGCAAGCTGAGGTTGACGCCGCGCTGCGGAAGCTGGCGGAGGTCGCCCGCACCGAACAGAACATGGTGCCGGTGATCCTGGCCGCTGCCCGGGCGGAGGCGACGCTGGGCGAGATCTGCGGCGTACTCAAGGACGAGTGGGGCGACTACCGCGAGCCGGCGCGGTTCTGACGACGGGCCGTGAACCGGCTTTCCGAGCCTGGCCGCGAAGGATCGGGTCGGTTTGACGGGCCACCCGCGCGTCGGTGAGATGGAGTCATGACCGATCTTGGTGGTGGCAACGCGCACGAGCCGGTGTGGCTCGGCGTCGACCTCGGCACCCAGGGCGTTCGGGTGGTGGCCGCGACGGCCACCGGGTCGGTGGTGGCGAAGGCCATGGCACCGCTGCGCAGCACCCGTGATGGCGTCCATCACGAACAGGATCCCCAGGAGTGGTGGTTGGCGTTCGTGCGCGCCGCGGGTGAAGTGGGCGGGCAGGTCGCCGGGCGGCCGGTGGAGGGCCTGTCGGTGTGCAGTACGTCCGGGACGGTGCTGTTCGTCGAGGAGGTGCCCGGCGACCCGGCCCGGCCGGTGACGCCCGCGCTGATGTACGACGACGGACGGGCCGGGGAGCAGGCCGCCCGGCTCGCCGCCGACCCGGCCCCGGGATGGTCGGCGGCGGGCGCGCGTCCGCAGGCGTCGTGGGGGCTGGCGAAGGCGCTGTGGTTGCTGGCGGAGTACGACGTGCCGGAGTCTGCGCGACTGGCCCATCAGGCCGACGTGGTGACCGCACGGCTGGCCGGGTCGGCCGTTGCCACCGACTGGAGCCACGCCCTGAAGAGTGGCGTCGACCTGGTGCGAACCGACTGGCCGTACGACGTGCTCGACCGGCACGGGTTGCCCGCCAAGCGGCTTCCCCCGGTGGTGGCGCCCGGAGCACCGATCGGCGAGGTGGGCGCGCGGGCGGCCGAGCTCACCGGCATCCCCGCCGGAACACCGATCCTCGCCGGCCTCACCGACGGGTGTGCGGCCCAGGTCGCGTCGGGTGCACTTGCCCCGGGCGCGTGGAACTTCGTGCTGGGTACGACGCTGGTCCTCAAGGGCACGACCACCGAGCCGGTGCACGACCCGAGTGGTGCGGTCTATTCCCATCGCAGCCCGGACGGTGGCTGGTGGCCGGGTGGTGCGTCCAGTGCGGGCGCCGGCGTGCTGGCGCGGGAGTTTCCCGGCGCCGACCTCGAGGCGCTGGACGCGGCGGCGGAGGCGTTCGAGCCGGCGGGTGTGCTGGCGTATCCCCTTGTGGGCAAGGGGGAACGCTTCCCGGTCGCCCGCCCGGACGCGACCGGTTTCCTGACCGGCAACCCGTCGGATCCGGCGGAACGCTACGCGGCCTATCTGCAGGGTGTGGCGTTCGTGGAGCGGCTGTGCCTCGAGCACGTGCAGCGTCTGGGCGCTTCGGTCGGTCCGGTGGTGACGCTGACGGGCGGCGGTGCGCGGAGCTCGTACTGGCCGAGGCTGCACGCGGACGTCCTCGACCGGGAGATAGTGGTGCCGGAGGTGACCGACGGTGCGTTCGGGATGGCGGTCGTCGCGGCCGCGCCGGCGCACGGCTCGCTCGCGGGCGCGGCCGCCGCGATGGTCCGCGAACGCGTGCGACATGTGCCGCGCCCGCAGGCGGTCGAACGGTTCGGCGAGGCGTACGGCCGCTGGCTGGACGAACTCGGCTCCCGCGGTTGGAACTAGTGCTTCTCGGTCAGCGAAGGCCCTGGTGTGCGGACCACATCGCACCGGCGCGGTCGGCTGCCCCGGCGATCAGGTTCGCCAGCTCCGGCCGGTCGGGGACCGAGAACGACACGTAGTTGCCCCGGCCGCCGGCGGTGGGACGACCGTAGGCCTTTGCGGCGAGGTGCCCGCTGGGGAGCAGTCGCACGTTGAGGGTGGTCAGCGTGAACTCCTCACCGCGCCGGTTGTCGGTCCAGCGCAACGCTTCCGGGACCGTGACGTTGATCGCCAGAGCGCCTATCTCGATGTCCCTGTCGATGTCCCTGTCGATGTGGTCACCGCTCATGGAGGCATGTTCGCACGGCCGCGACGCCTCGGGTGAGCCTGACCTGTGGGTTCAGTTCACGCACAGGCAGAACGGGTGCCCGGCCGCGTCGAGGAACACCCGGAAGGTCGTTCCGGGCTGGTGGTCGTGCTTGGTGGCGCCGATACCGAGGACGGCTGTCTCGGCGGAGTCGAGGTCGTCGACGATCACGTCCAGGTGCATCTGCTGGGGCACCTCCTGGGCGGGCCACGCCGGCGGGGTGTAGGCCTCGACCTGCTGGAAGGAGATGCACTGGCCGTACTCGGCGCGGATCTCGGCCCAGTCTTCGGAGATGTCGACCTTCCAGTCCAGTAGCTTGCCGTAGAAGGTGGCGAGAGCGCCCGGGTCGGGGCAGTCGATGACGATGCTCGGGAAGCGTGCGATAGCCATGGCCTGGATGGTACGGAGCGTCCCGGACGATCCGCGTCCTGGTTGCGGTCAGGTGGACTCGGTATCAGGTGGACTCGGTATCAGGTGGACTCGGTATCAGGTGGGCTCGGTTTCAGGTGGATCGGCTTTGACGGTGGGCTCGGGCTTTCACGGTGGCCATGGCGCCTGTAGTCGTCACGGCCGGCGTACTTTCTGCTGCGGGTCCACCCATTCGGGTGGGGTGTATTCGGGGTGGCCGTGGTTGCCCATGCGCACTTGCCAGCCTTTGTGGTGGACGTAGGCGTGGTGCGTTTTGCACAGCAGTACTCCGTTGGCGAGGTCGGTGGGGCCGAACTGCTCCCAGGCGGTCATGTGGTGCGCGATGCAGCGGCGTTCGGGGACGTGGCAGCCGGGGAAGTGGCAGTGGCTTCCGTCGCGGATGGCGAGGGCTCGTCGTTGTGGTTCGGTGAAGAACCGGTCTGCCGTTCCGATGTCGAGGATTTCGCCGTTGCCGCCGAGGACGACGGGGATGATGTTGGCGTCGCAGGCCATGCGGCGGATGGTGGCGACGGAGAGTGGTTCTCCGCGCAGGCGGAGGATGCGGGCCGATCCGCCGCCGCCGCACTTGGTGCAGCCGTCGTGGGGATCGAGTTGGTTGTTGGAGTCGTTGGCAGCGTCCGGCCTCGTCGCATCGTCTCCCCGGTCGGAGTCGGCGCAGGCGTCGTCCATCTCCCCGAGGCACCGTTCCTCGGGTTCGGCGTTTGCTTCCGGATGGGCCTTGGTCAGGCCCGTTCCGGTTGCGGTGTTCTGTTGTGGCTGTTGCCGGGGTTCTCGCCGTCCGGCTATTCGCTCCCCAACAGCGGCCGGATGGGTTGAGTCGGCCAGCTCGGCGGAGTCGGGCGGCCGATTGTCGTTGTCTGGTTGACCTTTCCGGCCAGTGGTCGTGGTGTCGGTGCCAGCCTTGCTCGGATCGACGCCTCCGGCTGGCCCAGCGGTCTCGCGAAGGTCCCTCGTCGCGTCCGGGGTGGGGACACGGCTACGAGTCCCGGCTTCACGCTGGGTGTCACCGGTGCCTTCGCCGGACTTGTTCTTGGTGGGCTTGAAGTTGGGGGTGCCCGTCGTGCCAGCGGTATCCGTGCCGCCGTCGCTCTGCGCGCCGTCGCTCTGCTTCCCGTCGCTTTGTTTCCGGTTCTTTCGCTTGGCCTGTCGTGTGGCGTCGGGGGTTTGGCAGCCGCAGGGCATGGGGCGGACGGGGGTGGTGTCGTCGATGGCGCCGAACCCGGTGCCTTGTAGGAGCTGGTCGAGTCCGATGGTGACGGTCACGCAGTCGCGTCCACGGCCACGGTTCGGCGACGCCTGCCACTCAGCCATCCTCGCCACGAGTTCGGCGAACGCGTCCCCACGCTTTTGGTCCAGGGGGCGTTCGTCGGGTTCGGCGCGGGTATCTGCGGCGATCAGCCCTTCGATGATCTTGCGGAGAGCTTCCATCTCCAGCACCGGCAGCTTGACGATCATGGTTTCGGACCCGGGGATCCCGTTCGGCAGGTATTTCAGGGAGCGTCTGCGTTCGGCGGCGCGTTCGGCGGCGTCGAGTTCCTCTCCGAGCCGCCGTTCCCATTCCTCCGGGGCGAGCACCAGCAGCAGGTGCCGCCCCAGCAGCCGCACATCGTCAGGGTTACGCCGCCGGGATTCGTCGATCAGGTACTCCTCACCCTGCACCCGTTGTTCCAGGCTGATCCATCGGGGCAGGTCCTTGATCGCGGCGGCGATCACCTGCGCATGCCGAAACGACACCTCACCCCGCGCCAACGCCCGCGCCGTAAGCGTCACCGTACGGTCCAGGTCCCGCGCCAGCGCCACCGCCGCGTAGGCGTCCCTCCTGCCCATCCGCAAGGAGTTCCGCAGCCACACAGCGGTGGTCGCCGCACCGGTCGCCTTCCCGACCTCGCGCGCCTCGGCCTGGCGGACCCAGCCCAGAGTGAGCGCGTCCGACCGCGCCTTCTCGGTCTCCAGCTCACCGATCAGCTCCCCCAACTCACCCACCTCCACGAACGTGGTCGGCGTCGCCAGGGCCTCGTCCAACCCGGCACGGATCGCCGCCAGCGCAGCCCTCAACCGGGCGACCGCACCACCACCACCGCTGCCACCGCTGCCACCGCTGCCGGGAAGATCCTGCTCTGCCGAACGCATGTTCGAAGCCTAATGACCGTGAATGACACCAAGACCGTTGTCCACAAGGAGAGCCCGATGCGACGCCGGCCCGACACCTGTGGACAAAAAGCTGGCCCCGGTCCGCGGGTCAGATGTCCCTGGTCGCCGATCGGAGGGCGCCACAGGGATCTGCCAGCCGAGCTCCGGGGTCCGGATCGGGCGGTCACAGCCCGGACGCGGCAGCCCGGACGCGGCAGCCGGATCCGGGAGCAGCGGGTGCCCGGTCCTGCCTCCGAGGCAACTCCGAGGCCCTGTCCTCTCGGGTGCCGCGCCCTCGTCTATCGTCGAGCCCGTGACCCAAGATCGCCCCCCGGCTCCCCGTTCCGGTCCGATCACGGTGTTCTTCGTGCGCCACGGTGAGACGCCCATGCACGCGGAGAACCGCTACGTCGGCCGGACCGACGCGCCACTGACCGAGCGTGGCCAGGCCCAGGCGGCCGATCTGGGGGAGTGGGCGTCCGCGGCGCGACTAACGGCCGTGGCGTCCTCCACGCTGCGCCGGGCAAGGGAAACCGCCGAGCCGGCCGCCCGCAAGGCGGGGTTGACACCGCTCCTGGACGAGCGGCTGGTCGAGCTCGACTTCGGCGCCGCCGAAGGGCTTTCCGCTGCCGAGATGCGGGAACGGTTTCCGCGTGAGCGTGCGGCGTTCGAGGCTGACCCGTACGACAATCCCCTGCCGGACGGGGAAGCTCCGGCGGCGGCGCTCGCCCGCGGCCGGGCCGCACTGGACGAACTCGCCGACGGTTCTCACGGCGACCGTGTGCTCGTCGTCGCACACGGCACATTGCTGCGCATCGTCGCCTGCGACCTGCTCGGTATCCCTCCTCGTACCTACCGCACAGTGCTGCCGGTCATCCGCAACGCCAGCGGCGCCGTACTCCGTCGCGACCGGGCAGGACACTGGGGCCTGGTCGCCTGGAACCCGCCCCTGGCCGCCGGGACCGACACCTGGTGACACCCGCACCGGCCGGGACTGAGTCCCCCGCAGGCCTTGCCGGCCGCAGAAGGTCGCACCCGGTAACTGGCCGAAGGCGGTCGGTGTGGCTTGACCCGCCGGACACCGAGGTCACAAGGTGAGGCGGTCCGATCACGCCGCGAGGTGATCTCGGCGTGCGCCGAACCTGCACTGGGGGCTGCCATGACCGAGCCGACCGGCCCGAAGCGTTGGGGTCGCCGTGAAGTCCTCCGGCTCGCGGGAGCGGGCGTCGGCGCCGGGCTGCTCGGGTCGGCGGGCCTGACCGGGTGTGGCTTCGGCTCACTGTCGAACAACGGCGGTGAGGACTCGGCGGCGAAGAAGGTCTCCGGCGGCTTCGACTGGAAGAAGCACAAGGGGACCACCCTGCGGCTGCTGATGAACAAGCATCCCTACACCGACGCGCTGAAGGCGCACCGCGGGGAGTTCCAGGACAAGACCGGCATCAAGCTCGCCATCGACGAGTTCCCCGAGTCCAACTACTTCGACAAGGTGACCCTGGAACTCAAGTCCAGGCAGGGGAACTACGACGCGTTCATGCTGGGCGCCTACATGGTCTGGCAGTACGGCCCGCCCGGCTACCTCGAGGACCTCGGCCCCTGGATGCACAACTCCTCGGCCACCCACGCGGAGTTCGAGCCCGACGACTTCTTCCCCAACCTGATCAAGGCCGGGCAGTGGAACTTCGTCAACGGCGCGCCGCTCGGTGGGAAGCAGCAGTGGATGCTGCCCTGGGGGTTCGAGACCAACACCGTGTGCTACCGCAGCGACGTCTTCGCCAAGCTCGGCCTCAAGCCCGCGGAGAGTTTCGACGACCTCACCGAACTCGCCCGGACGCTGAAGGCGAAGGCGCCCGGAGCGGGGTTCGACGGGATGTACGGCATCGCCGTGCGAGGCTCGCGGGAGTGGGCGACGATCCACCCCGGCTTCATGACGATGTACTCCCGTGAGGGCCTGAAGGACTTCAAGGTCGAGGGCAAGAAGCTCGTCCCCACCATGAACTCTCCCGAGGCAGTGGACTTCACCAGCAGGTGGGCGAAGATGGTGCGGGACGCCGGACCGTCGGGATGGACGTCGTACACGTGGTACCAGGCGTCCAGCGACCTCGGTGCCGGCAAGGCGGCGATGCTGTTCGACGCCGACACCGCGTCGTACTTCCAGAACGTCGACACACCGGCCGCGGGCAAGCTGGCCTGGCACCCGGGCCCGAAGGGCAAGGACGGTTCGCTGGCCACCAACATGTGGATCTGGTCGCTGGCCATGAACTCCTCGTCGAAGAAGAAGCCGGCCGCCTGGTGGTTCCTGCAGTGGGCCACATCCAAGGAACACCTGCTGTGGGCGGGCACGAAGCAACAGCACATTGACGCGGTACGCCGGTCCGTGGCCGACAACTCGGCGTACAAGGATCGGCTGAAGGCGGTGCCGGGCTTCCTGGACACGTTCCAGACCGTCATCGACCAGACGAAGATCCAGTTCACCCCGCAGCGGAACTTCTTCGACGCCACCACCTCGTGGGCCGCCGCCCTGCAGGAGATCTACGGCGGAGCCGACGCGAAGGCGACCCTGGACAAACTGGCGAAGGATCTCGAGCCCCGGGTCAACGGCTGATGGGCGCGACCGGGGCGGGAGCCGTCACCGCCGCGACGGTGACGCCGAGGTGGCGGCGCCGGCTGCGGCCCTACCTCCTCGCCACCCCCGCGGTGCTGCTGTGTGCCGGGATCCTGTATCCGTTCTTCGTCGGTGTCGCGTACACGGTGTACAACTTCTCCGACGCCAACCGCGAACCCAGCTTCGTGGGACTGAACAACTTCGCCGACATCCTCGGCAGCGACACGTTGTGGCACTCGGCTCGCGTGACGGTCGCGTTCGCGGTCGCGGCCACGACCGTGGAGACGGTGCTCGGCGTGGGAGTGGCGCTGCTGCTGCACCGCTCCAGCCTGCTGGGCCGGTTGCTGGAACGCCTGCTCATCGTGCCGTTGATGGTGGCGCCGATCATCGCCGCCATCATGTGGAAACTGATCCTGCTCCCGGAGGTGGGCTGGGTCCGGCCGATCCTGGCGGCGGTGGGGGTGCACGGCTACCGCGGCACCGACGGAGCGGGCGCGGCCTTCTTCTGGTCGGTGGTCGTGGACGCCTGGCTGTACACGCCGTTCGTGGCGATCCTCGCGCTCGCGGGGCTGCGCTCGCTGCCGAGATCGCCGTTCGAGGCGGCGGCGGTGGACGGTGCCAACTGGTGGTTGACATTTCGCCGGCTCACCCTGCCGATGCTGTGGCCGTACGTCCTCGTCGCTGTCATCTTCCGGTTCATGGACTGCCTGAAGGTCTTCGACATCATCTACGGGCTCACTGCCGGCGGTCCCGGTGACGCGACCACGACGCTGCAGATCAACGCGTATCTCGAGGCGATCACCTACGCCCGCTACAGCCGGGGCATGACGTTCATGCTGATCCTCTGGGTGGTGGTGTACGCGATCTCGTTCGTCCTCGTTCGCTACCTGAGCCGGGTCCAGAACCGCGCCGCAGGGGTGTCGATCGGGACGCCGGCGAGTGCGCCGACAGGAGCATCGCCGAGTACGGCGGCACGGGCGGAGGTGGGGTGACGATGGTGACTTCGAGCCGCTCCACCAGAGCCACCAGAGCCACCAGAGCCACCGGAACGACCGGAACCACCGGAACCGTTGCCGGGCTTGCCGCCGATGCCGCACTCCTGCTCTACTTCGCGTTCTCCCTCGCTCCGGTCGTGTTCATCGTGGCCCTGAGCCTGAAGTCGAACGCCGACCAGACCTCGACGTACCTACGGTTCGCACCCACGCTCGCCAACTACCGCACGGTGCTCGGTCTCGGCGCCGCCGACTCGCCGTACCTGCGGTTCTTCGTCGCCAGCCTGGTGTGCGCGGTCGGTGCCGTCCTGGTCTCCCTGGTGATCGGGGTCCCGGCGGCGTACGCGGCGGCGCGCTACCGCTTCCGGGGCAGCGAGAGCCTGCTCTTCACCCTGCTGTCGTTCCGGTTCGCCCCGGAGCTGGTGGTGATCATTCCGCTGGGCGTGCTCTACCAGCAGCTCGGCCTGTACGACAGCTACGTCGGGATGATCTGGGTGCTGCAGCTGGTGACGATGCCGCTCGTGGTGTGGATCCTGCGGTCGTTCTTCACCGACCTGCCACCGGAGCTGGAACAGGCCGCGCTGCTGGACGGCTACTCGCGCCGGCAGGCGTTCGTACGGATCGTGCTCCCGCTGGTGCGCCCCGGCGTGGCGGCGGTCTGCCTGCTGGCGTTCATCTTCGCCTGGAACAACTTCATCTTCCCGTTCACGTTGACCTCCAGCCACGCGCAGACGGTCACGGTGAGCTCGCTGGCGTTCCTCGGCGGCAACCAGGTGCGCTTCAATCTGGTCGCCGCCGGTGCGGTGATGGCGGTGCTGCCGCCGCTGGTGCTCGCGTTGTTCATCCAGCGCTACCTCGTGCGTGGCCTGTCGTTCGGTGCGGTGAAGAGCTGATGGCGGGGCTGGCGCTGGCGGGGATCCGCAAGGACTTCGGCCGGCTGCGTGCGCTGGAGGAGTTGTCGCTGGAGGTGGCCGACGGGGAGTTCTGCTGCCTGCTCGGCCCGTCCGGCGCCGGGAAGACCACCACGCTGAAGGTCGTGGCCGGCCTGGAAGAGCCGACGGAGGGCACGGTCCGGATCGGCGGCACGGACGTGACCGACGTGGAACCGACGCACCGCAACCTCGCGATGTGCTTCGAGAGCTACGCGCTCTATCCGCAGCAGGACGTCTTCACCAACCTGGTCTCGCCCCTGCGTTCGCCGCGCCACCGCCTGCCCGAGGCCGCCGCCCGGCGCCGGGTCGAGGAGGTCGCCGAACTCCTCGGCATCGACGCGCTGCTGGAGCGTTCGGTGACGCAACTGTCGAACGGCCAGCGCCAGCGGGTCGCGCTCGGCCGGGTGCTGGTCCGGCCGGCCGCGGCGTACCTGCTGGACGAACCCCTGTCCCACCTGGACGCCAAGCTTCGCGCCACCATGCGGGCGGAGCTCAAGGCGATCAGCCGCGAGCGCGGCACGACCACGCTGTACGTCACCCACGACTACGTGGAGGCGCTGTCGCTGGCCGACCGCGTCGGGGTGCTCGACGCCGGCCGGATCCGCCAGGTGGGCACGCCTCGCCACCTGTGGGAGGAACCGGTCGACATCGTGGTGGCGCGGTCGTTCGGCCGGCCGGCCATCAACGTCGTGTCGGGGGTGGTCGCCGACGTCGCCGGGCCGCGGTTCCTCGCCGACGACGGCGGACTGGACCTGCCGCTGCCGGGGAGGCGGATACGACCGGGCACCCGCGTACAGCTCGGGATCCGTCCCCGCGACCTGACCCTGCACCGCGGAGCCGGCGACGTGCCCGAGTCGGCGTCGGGGTCGGCGGCCGCGCGGCTGGAGGGCACCGTCTACGTCCTCGAACACCTCGGCCGCCAGGCGGAGCTCACCGTCCGCGTGGGCTCCTGCCTGCTGGCGCTGGTGGTTCCGCGTACCCAGGTCGCCGGGCTCGGGACCGACGACCGGGTGGTGGTGACGGTGGACCCGCGCCGCGTGCACGTGTTCCTCGCCGACGACAGCGGCCGGCGGGTGGAGACGACCCACGTGACCGAGGCGGCCGGATGAGCGACCTGGTGCTGGACGGCGTACGGAAGGTGTTCGCCACCCGGGGACGCCCGCCGGTGGAGGCGGTGGCCCACTTCGACCTGAACGTACGCAGCGGCGAACTCGTCGGGCTGCTCGGCCCGTCGGGGTGCGGCAAGTCGACCACGCTGCGGATGATCGCCGGCCTGGAGGACGTCACCGGCGGCGACATCCGGGTGGGCGGCAGGTCCGTGCTCGGCCTGCGCCCGCAGCGGCGCAACATCGGGGTGGCGTTCGAGAACTACGCGCTCTATCCGCCGCTGTCGGTGGCCGACAACATCTCCTTCGGCCTGCGCGCGCGGGGCGGCCTGTCCGCGCGGGCGTGCCGGGAACGCGTGCAGGACCTTGCCGAGCGCATCGGGCTGCGCGACATTCTCGACGCCCGGCCGGTCAACCTGTCCTCGGGCCAGAAACAGCGGGTCGCGCTGGCCCGCGCCATCGCCCGCGAACCCGAGGTCCTGCTGCTGGACGAGCCGCTGTCCCACCTGGACGCTGCCCAGCGCGACCTGACCCGGCGTGAGCTGCGGCGTCTGCAACGCGAGCTCGGCTACACCACCGTCCTCGTCACCCACGACCAGGAGGAGGCGCTCAGCCTGGCCGACCGGGTGGTGGTGATGGAGGGCGGCCGGGTCCGTCAGGTGGGCACGCCGGACGAGGTGTACGACGATCCGGCCGACCTGTTCGTGGCGGAGTTCGTGGGGGAGCCGGCCATGAACCTGCTCACCGGGCTGGCCGGCCCCGGCCGGATCGTGGGGGTGCGCCCCGAGGACGTCGCGGTGGTGGAGGACGAGGTCGACGCAGAGGGTGACGGTGCCCGGGGTGACGTCACAGGCGTGGTGGTCGTCGTGGAGGATTTCTGCGAGTACGGCCTGCTGACGGTCGAACTCGCCGCGACGCGGCAACGGCTCGTCGTCCAGACTGGACCGGGTCCGGCGCAGGTGCCCGGGGAGGCCGTGGGCCTGGCCTTCCAGCGGGACCGGACGTACATGTTCGACACGACCACAGGAGACCGGGTCAGATGACCAGAGCGCGGATCCTCGCCGCGGGTGACGAGTTCGTACGCACCGACCTGCTGACGCGGGCGCTGGACGCCGAGCTCGATCGGGCCGGACGGTCCCGCCACCGGGTGTCCGTGCGTACCCTCGACGTCGGCTGGCCGACGAAACCGTGGGGCAAGGTCGGCGAGGTCGTCGAGGCGGCCGGCAACGAGGACACGATGATCGCCGCCCTCGACGGTGTTGACGCAGCGGTCACCCATCTCGCGCCGTTCACCCGCCGGGTCTTCGAGCACGCACCCGACCTGCGCCTGGTCGTGGTCTCCCGCGGCGGCCCTGTCAACGTCAACCTGACAGCGGCCACCCGAGCAGGCGTCGTCGTCTGTTACGCGCCCGGCCGCAACGCGAACGCGGCTGCGGAGTTCACTCTCGGCCTGATGCTGGCCACCTGCCGCAACATCGCCGCCGGGCACGCCGAGCTCGGCTCGCGCACCTGGCCGGGGCACTACTTCCGCTACGAGTCGGCCGGTTTCGAACTCCGTGACGCCACCGTGGGCCTGGTCGGCTACGGCGCGATCGGCCAGCTGGTCGCGAGGTTGCTGGCCGCGTTCGGCGCGCGGGTGCTGGCGTACGACCCGATGGCACCGGCGGAGGCGTTCGGCGCGGAGGCGGAACGCGTCGAGGATCTGGACGACCTGCTCGCCGCCTCCCAGGTGGTGAGCCTGCACGCCCGGCAGACCGAGGAGAACCGCCACCTGATCGGGGCGGCGGAGCTGGCCCGGATGCCGGCCGGCTCGGTCCTGGTCAACACCGCACGCGGCGGGCTGCTCGACTACGACGCCCTCTGCGACGCCCTCGACCGCGGGCACCTCGCGGCCGCCGGCATCGACGTCTTCCCGGCCGAGCCGCTGCCGGCCGACTCGCGGTTGTTCACAACGCCGCGCCTGGTGATGGCTCCGCACATCGCCGGGTGCAGCCGCGAGGTGGCCGAACGCGCGGCGGCCATCTGTGCCGGTGAGGTGCGCCGCTGGCTGGACGGCCAACCACCGGCGCACTGCGCCAACCCGGAGGTCTTGTCCGGATCGGCCACGTCCGGCACGCCGGGCACGTCGGGCACGTCGGCCAGGTCGACCCGGCGCTGAGGAGGCGGCTCGATGAACGGTGGCGCGGTGAACGGTGGCGCGGTGAACGGTCGCAGGGCGGCCGGGCCCACGTACGTCGGCGTGGACATCGGCACGTCGGTCATCAAGGCCGCGTTGTTCGACGGGAACGGCGAACAACGGGCGCTGCGGACGGCCCCGGCCCGGGTGGTGAACCCCCGCGAAGGCTGGTTCGAGCAGGACATGGACGAGGTTCTCGCCGCGGTCGGCGAGGTCGTGCGGGCCCTGGTCGACGGCCAGGACGGGGGCGCGGGCGACCCGCCGGCCCTGCTCGCGCTGACCGGCCAGGGTGACGGCGTGTGGCTGCTCGACGGCGAGGGCCGCGCGGTCCGCCCGGCGGTGTCGTGGCTGGACGCCCGGGCGGCCGGGATCGCCGACGGCTGGCGGGCGGACGGGACCACCGAGGCGGTCTTCCGGCGTACCGGCGGGGCGATGTTCCCCGGCTGTCCGGCGCCGGTCCTGGCGTGGTTCGACCGGCACGAGCCGGACGTGCTCGACCGGTCGGTCACCGCGGCGTACTGCAAGGACATGGTGATGCAGCGGCTCACCGGCGTACGCGCCACCGACACCTCCGACGCCTCGCTGCCGTTCCTCGACCCGGTGACGCGCGATTACGCACCGGACGTCCTGGAGTGGTGCGGTCTCGGGCACCGCGCCGACCTGCTCGCCCCGGTCGCCGAACCTCTGCCGACCGGCACGCTGACCGCGGAGGGCGCCGCGCTGGTGGGGCTGCCCGTGGGCACGCCGGTGTCGGCCGGCCCGTTCGACCTGCCGGCGTGCGCGCTCGGCTCGGGCCTGGCCGCCACGTCGGGGGACGGCCACCTGATCGTCGGGACGACGCTCGCCTGCCAGGTCGCGGTCGCCGAACTCCAGCCCGGCGGCGAACCGGCCGGCCTGACGATCCCGCTCGGCCCGGACCGCTGGCTGCGTTCGATGCCGGCGATGGTGGGCACCGCCGCGCTGGACTGGACGCTGAAGCTGGTCGGCCGTACGCACGACGACGTCGACCCGCTGCTGGCCACCGGTGAGCCGGGTGCACACGGCGTGCGGTGTCTGCCGTACTTCTCCCCGGCCGGTGAGCGCGCGCCGTTCGTGGAGTCCGGCGCCCGGGCCCGCCTGGACGGGCTGACCGTGCAGACCAGCACCGCCGACGTGGTGCGCGCTGTCTGCGAGGGCATCGCGTTCGCGGCGCGGCACTGCTTCGAGGCGGCCGGCCTGGAAGGAGAGGTCGCGGTGTGCGGGGGCGGGATCCGCAGCCGGGAGTGGCTGCGGCTGTTCGCCGACGCCCTCGGCCGGCCGGTCCGGGTGTCGGCCTGCCCGGAGGTCGGTGCGTACGGCGCGGTGCTGGCCGGGATCGCCGCCACCGGCCTGCCGGTGGACACCGCGGCCTGGGCGCGCGACCGGGCCGCCGACACCACGGTGGTCAACCCCGGTGAGGGACCCGCCAAGCGGTACGCGGAAGAGTACGAGCGTTACCGCGCGGCGGTGGACCGTGCGCGCACCGAGTGGAAGGAGCGTCAGGTATGAGGTTGGCGAACGAACGCGCCGAGCTGGTCCGCTTCGCCCAGCGGCTCCGCCCGGAAGGGCTCGTGGTGGGTACGTCAGGAAACCTGAGCGTGCGCGTCGGTGACCTGGTGGCCGCCACGCCGAGCGGCCTGGACTACGACGTGCTCACCCCCGAACTCATCTGCGTCACCGACCTCGACGGCAGGCAACTCGAGGGCGAGCTGGACCCGACCAGCGAGATGCCGCTGCACCTGTCGGTCTACAACACCACCGACCACACGTCCGTCGTGCACACCCACGCCACCGCCGCGGCCGTGGCCTCCACGCTGGTGGACGAGCTTCCGGTGGTGCACTACCTCACGGCGCTGTTCGGCGGCCCGGTCCGGGTGGCGCCGTACGCGACGTACGGCACCCCCGAGCTGGCCGCGTCGGTCACCGAGGCGCTCAAGGGGCGTACCGGCTGCCTGATGTCCAACCACGGCACCGTCACCGTCGGCGACTCGCTGGCGAAGGCGTACCAGCTGAACCAGTACCTCGAATGGCTGTGCGAGGTGTGGCTGCGCGCGGTCGGCGCCGGTGCCGCGCTCGGCGTCTCCCCGCGTGAGCTGCCGGGTGACGAGCTGGACCGGGTGATCGAGAAGTTCGGCAGCTACGGCCAGGTGCCGCCGCCGGGGGTGAGCGGCGCAGGTGGCAGCGAAGGCGAAGCCGGAGCCGGACGGTGAGTCTGCACGAACGTCCCGTGCCGTTGGCCGCGACCAGCGCCGCCACCAACGACCGCACCGCGCTGTCGGCCGACCGGCGGCGCGGCGACCTGGCCACTGCCGCCGGCCGCGACTTCGACCTGGTGGTGGTCGGTGGCGGCGTCACCGGCGCCGGCGTGGCGCTGGACGCGACGGCCCGGGGCCTGTCGGTACTGCTCGTGGAGGCCGACGACCTGGCCAGCGGTACGTCCTCGCGGTCGGGCAAGGTGTTCCACGGCGGGCTGCGCTACCTCGAGCAACTCAACTTCGCGCTGGTCCGCGAGGCGCTGCTGGAACGCGACCTGATGGTGGAGCGGCTGTGCCCGCACCTGGTCGAGCCCGAGCCGTTCCTGTTCCCGTTCACCAGCCGCTGGCAGCGGCCCTACGTCGGTGCCGGCGTGGCGATGTACGACCTGTTCCGGCTCACCGGCCCGCGCAGCGTGCCCGGGCACCGCCATCTGACCCGGCGGGCGGCACTCGCCGAGATGCCCGGACTGCGCCCGGACGACATCACCGGTGCGGTGCAGTACCACGACGTACGGGTGGACGACGCCCGGCACACGATGACGCTGGCACGTACCGCCGCGGGGCTCGGCGCCACCGTCCTCACCCGGACCCGGGTCGTCGGCATGCTGCGCGACGGCCAGCGGGTGACCGGTGTACGCCTGCACGACCTCGAGGACGGCGGCCATGTCGACGTCCTTGCCGGCGTGGTGGTCAACGCGGCGGGGGTCTGGGCGGACGAGGTGCAGTCCCTGGGCGGGTCGCCGAGCATCGCGGTCCGCCCGGCGAAGGGCGTCCACCTCGTCGTACCGGCGGACCGGATCGAGTCGCGGACCGGCCTGATCGCGCGGACCTCGGACAGCGTCTTCATCATCAGGAAATGGTTCGACCACTGGCTGATGGGCACCACCGACACCCCGTGGGACCACGACCGGGGACATCCGGTGGCCTCCCGCGAGGACGTCGACTACCTGCTCGGCCAGGCCAACCGCTGGCTGAAGCATCCCCTGGGCGACGCCGACGTGGTGGGCGTCTACGCCGGCCTGCGGCCACTGCTGGCCGGGGTGCCCGTACGCACCCCCGGTGCCAGAGGGAGCACCGACCCCGCGACGACCGCCGCGCTGCGCCGCGACCACACCGTCGTCGAGCAGCCGGCCGGCCTGGTGACCGTGGTCGGCGGGAAGTACACGACGTACCGGCTGATGGCTCGGGACGCCGTGGACGCGGCGGGCCGTTCGCTGGGCCGGACGATCCCCGCGTCCAGCACCGACCGGCTGCCGCTGCTCGGCGCCACCGGCTACGTCGCGGTACGCCACCAGCGGGACCGGCTGGCCCGCGAGGCCGGGCTGGAACCCGAACAGGTCGAGCACCTGCTCGGCCGCTACGGCGCGCTCACCCCGGAGGTGCTCGACCTGCTCGCCGACCGGCCCGAACTCGCCCGGCCGCTGCCCGGCGCGTCGCACTACCTCGCCGCCGAGGTCGCCTACGCCGCCCGCAACGAGGGCGCCCTGCATCTGATGGACGCGCTCGCCCGCCGGACCCGGGTCTTCATGGAGACCCCGGACCGTGGCGTGGCGGCCGCTCCCGAGGCGGCACGGGTGATGGGGTCGGTCCTCGGGTGGGACGAGGAACGTCGCGCCGCCGAGGTCGCGGCGTACACCACGGCCGTGGAGGCTGAACGGCACGCCGCGACCATGCCGACGGACGACCAGGCGGTGCGGGCCTGGCAGACCGTCGCCGGAGCCGCGGCTCGGTAGGGGAGTCCCTGGTACGACGAAAGTCGTGCCGTGCGGTCCGGCGTACCCACCATCGTCTGGTCCAGCACCGCAGATCTGGCCCGCGGTGACGAGCGTCGCCTACCGTTGCCGGGGTGAGTGAACGCGCGACCGCCGGCCCGGACTGCGGCCGACCGCTCGGCCAGGCCTGGCCGGCGCCCTGGGCGAGACGATGGCGGCGATGGCTGCCGCCGGGGTACCGGGACGTCCTCCTCGCGTTCGGGTTCGTGGTGGGCGACACGCTGCTCACGCTCTCGCATGGTTCGTGGTGGCCGCAGCGGCCGGGCACGGTGGCGTGGTTCCTGCTCGGCCTGCAGGTGCTCGTGGACGCGGGTCTGGTCCTGCGCCGCAGGGCACCGCTGGCCGTGCTGGGCGCGGTGACCGCGTACACCGTCCTCGTCACCGTGCTCGTGTCCACCGGCTCCACCGGCGGCCGCCCCGGCCCGTGGACGGTCTGGGCTCCGGTGGCCGCGGTGCTGGTCGCCTATCTCCCGGTGGCCTACCCGGCGGTACGCCGCCCCGGCTGGGTGCTGGTCGGCCTGCTCACCCTCGTCTCCGCCCGGATCTGGGACCCCTCGGCCGCGGTCGTCACCATCGCCGTCCTGCGCACCACGCTCGGCCCGCTGCTCGCGCTGTACTTCGGCGCCCGGCACCGGCTGGTGTCGGTGCTGCGCGAGCGCGCCGAACGCGCCGAACGCGAGAAGTACCTCCTGGCCGCGCAGGCCCGCGCCGACGAACGTGCCCGGATCGCCGCCGAGATGCACGACGTTGTGACTCACCGGCTGTCGCTGATGGTGCTCTCCGCCGGCGCGCTGCGGGTGCGTGCCCGGGACGAGGAGACCCGACGGTCGGCCGAGGAGCTGCGGGCAGCCGGCTGCCAGGCCCTGGACGAGCTTCGGGACCTGGTGGGCATCCTGCGGATGACCGAGGACGCAGAACGCCCGGCCGTCGGTGATCTCGCCACGCTCGTGGCCGAGTCGGAGTCGGTGGGCATCCGGACCGAACTCGCCCAGGTCGGCGACCCCGGTCGGGCCTCGCCGGTGGTCGGGCGTACGGCGTACCGCGTCGTCCAGGAGGCGCTGACGAACGTCCGCAAGCATGCTCCCGGCGCCTCGGTGTCGGTGGAGGTGCGGTACGACACCGACCGCGTGGGTGTGCGGGTCACCAACACGGCACCGGCCGGGCCGCCCGACCCCGCACTGGCCGGGTCCGGCTCGGGTACCGGCCTGGCCGGGTTGCGGCAGCGCATCGAACTGGTCCGGGGAACGCTGTCCGCGGGGCCGACCTCCGACGGCGGGTTCGAGGTGGTCGCCGACCTGCCGGCGTACGTACCCACGGCTGCACCCGCCGTCGAGCCCGTCCGGGAGCCCACACCGGAGACCACCCCGGGGACCGGACCGAAGACCACGGAGGCGGTGCGATGATCTCGGTCCTGCTGGTCGACGACGAGCCGATGGTGTGCGCGCACCTGCGGACGATCCTGGGCGCGGCCGACGACATCGAGGTGGTGGGCGAGGCACACGACGGCGCTGCCGCGGTGGAGGCGGTGATCCGGCACCGGCCCGACGTCGTACTCATGGACCTGCGGATGCCCGGCGTCGACGGGCTGGCCGCGATCGAGCGCATCAATACCTTCGCCGAGCGGCCCGCGGTGGTCGCGCTGACCACGTTCGACGCCGACCACTACGTGATGCGGGCGCTGCGCGCGGGCGCCTCGGGCTTCCTGGTGAAGTCCACGCCGCCGGAGGACCTGGTGGGCCTGGTCCGGGTCGCCGCCGACGGGCACACCGTCCTGTCACCGGACGCCGCCCGCCGCCTCGTCGGCGCGTCCGCCGGCGCCCACGCCGCCCGGGACCGCGCCAGGGACCTGGTCTCCCGGCTGACCGAGCGCGAGGTCGAGGTGCTGACCTGTCTCGGCGAGGGCCTGTCGAACGCGGGCATCGGGCGCCGGCTGCACCTGTCGGAGGCGACCGTGAAGGGGTACGTCTCGCGGATGCTGGACAAGCTCGGCTGCGAGAACCGCACCCAGGTCGGGCTGCTCGCGCACGAGGCCGGCCTCACCGGCGGGAGCGCCTCGGACACCTGACCGCCGCCTCGGTTCTCCTCTGCCGCCTCGGCTCTCCTCCGGCGGCCGGTGCCGGGCACGGTCTCCCGTACGCCCCTCGTCCTCGGCATGCTGATCCGGGGGGTTCGGGCAGCCGGAGGCCGAGGAGGCGGGCGGATGGCCGGTGTCACCGGTGTCAGCAACGTTGTCGTCGGGGTGGACGTGGGCACCACCGGGGTCAAGGCGGTCGTCGCCGACGCCGGCGGTCGCGTGCTGGCCGAGGCCGGCGAGGAGTACCCCACCCGGTACGTCCCTCCACACGGTGCCGAGCAGGAGCCGGACGACTGGTGGTCGGCGACCGCGCGATGCGTCGCCGGCGCCCTGCGATCCGCCGCCGAGACGAGCGGGCTGAGCCCAGCGGCCGTGGAGTGCGTCGGGGTGAGCAGCCAGGCGCCGAGCGTCGTCGTACTGGACCGATCCGGCGTACCCGTCGGCCCCGCGCTGCTGTGGCTGGACCGGCGCGGCCAGGCCGAGTGCCGGGCCAGGGCGGAGTCCGCCGCGGACGTCGTGGCCGCCACCGGCAACCGGATGGACGCCTACTTCGCGGCTCCGAAGCTCGCCTGGCTGCTGGCGGAGCGTCCGGAGGTACGCCGCGCCGGTGCCGCGGTGGTGATGGCCAACGGGTACGTCGTGCACCGGCTCACCGGCGTACCCACGTGTGACACCGGTCACCAGGGCCTCACGCTGCTCGCCGACCTGGACACCGGCCGGTGGTCCGACGCGCTGGTCGACCTGTGGGGGATCCCCCGCGCGTGGCTGCCCGAGGCGGTGGACCCCGGCACGGTGGTCGGCCGGGTCGGCGCGGAGGCGGGCCGGGTGACCGGACTGCTCGCCGGTACGCCGGTGGTGGCCGGTGCGGTCGACGGAGCCGCCGCGGCGCTGGAGGCGGGCCTCGCCCGGCACGGCGACGTGTGCGAGATGACCGGCCAGTCGACCGTGGTGAACGCCGCGGTCGAAGCCGGCCGGTTGCGCCGGGACGCCCTGGGGACGATGAGCGTGCTGCCGTACCCGCTGCCGGGCCACCACCTCGTCTACGGGTCGATGGTGGCCACCGGCGGCATTCTGCGGTGGTTCCGGGACGAGTTCGGCGACCGGGAGGTGCGCGCGGCGGAGTCGGGCTCGGCGGGCTCGGGCTCGGCGGGCTCGGGCTCAGGCTCGGCAGGCTCGGTGTTCGCGGCCCTCGACGCGCTGGCCGCCACGGCGCCGGTGGGCAGCGGCGGGCTTGTGCTGTTGCCGTACTTCCTCGGCGAGCGGTCACCGGTGTGGAACGCCGACGCGCGCGGAGCGCTGGTGGGGTTGTCGATGGCCAGCCGCCGGGCCGAGGTGGTCCGGGCGATCCTCGAAGGTACGGCGTACGGCCTCGCGCACAACCTGGACGAGCTGGCCCGGCTCGGCCTTCGCCCCGCGGTGCTGCGCAGCGTGGGCGGCGGAGCGCGGGGTCGCACCTGGAACCAGATCAAGGCCGACGTCACGGGACTTCCGGTCGAGGTGCCCCCGAACACCAGGGGCGCGCCGGTCGGGGTGGCGCTGGTGGCCGCCGCCGGGGTGGGGCTGGTGGCCGACCTGGCGCAGGCGGTCGCCGCGCGGTCGCGTCCGGGGGAGGGCGCCGGCAGCGCGGTCGGTGCCGCCCAGGAAGGCCGGGCGGCCGACGCGGTGAGGCATTACTCTCCGGACCCCGGCCGGCACAAGGCGTACCAGCGCTACTACGCGGTCTACCGGGAGCTGTATCCCGCGCTGCGACGCAGCTACGACCTGCTCGCGGAAGCCCGCGCCGCCGACGGGTAGTACGGCCCGAGGCCACAACTGGCCGGACACCCCGAGGGCCTGTGTGGCCGAGCGGCCCCGGTCGGGGACAATCGGAGGCATGACCGGAAACTTCTCCCGCTACGGCGCTGTCGACCTGTCCGGACTCGCGAACCGGGCCAACCAGCCGGCCGGCGCCCCGGGCGGCCGCCCCGCATCGGCAGGTGCCGCGGGTGCCCCCGGCACCACGGCCGGGGCAACGGGTGCCCCGGGAGGTGCCGGCGGCGCGGGCGGCGGATTCGTCGTCGACGTCACCGAGGCCACCTTCCAGGCCGAGGTCGTCAACCGGTCCGCGACCGTGCCGGTCGTGATCGACTTCTGGGCCACGTGGTGCCAGCCGTGCAAGCAGCTCAGCCCGGTGCTGGAGAAGCTGGCGGCGGAGTACGCCGGGAAGTTCGTCCTCGCCAAGATCGACGTCGACGCCAACCCCCGGCTCGCCCAGGCGGCCGGCATCCAGAGCATCCCGCTGGTGGTGGCCGTGGTCGGCGGTCAGTTGGTGCCGCTGTTCCAGGGTGCGGTGCCCGAGTCGCAGGTACGCCAGTTCCTCGACGAGTTGCTCCGGCTCGCCGCCGGGCAGGGCGTCACCGGCACCGCGCAGCCCATCGGCGGCGGCGAAGCGCCGAAGGATGCCCCCGAAGAGGACGCCGGCGACCCGAGGTTCGCCGAGGTCGACGAGGCGCTGGCCCGCGACGACCTCGACGGCGCGGTCGCGGCGTACGAGAAGATCCTGACCCAGACGCCCGCCGACGAGGAGGCCAAGAGCGGGCTCGCCCAGGTTCAGCTCGTTCGCCGGGTGCGCACCCTCGACCCGACGACAGTGCGGTCCGACGCGGCCGCCCGCCCCGACGACGTTCAGGCTCAGTGTCTCGCTGCTGACGTCGACGTGGCCGACGGTCAGCCGCGGGCCGCGTTCGACCGGCTCATCGACGCCATCCGCCGGTCCGCCGGGGCCGACCGCGACACGCTGCGGGTGCATCTGCTGGAGCTGTTCGAGGTGGTCGGAGGCGACGACGAGCTCGTGCGGACGGCTCGCAGGCAGCTCAGCGCCGCGCTGTTCTAGCCCGTCTCGTCGCCCTGCGGACCACTCGTCCACAGCCGGGCGGCCGGTGGGACCGTCATGCGCCGGCGCTTCGTTAGGCTAGCGGGCCTGGGGCGCGTCGAAGTAGTCCGCCGATCCGGTCAGCGGCTGGTCCAGCGACCGGCGAGGTCGCCGCTTCGACACCTGTCCCCATGGGTGGTGCCAACGGTTCGCGGGGGTCGGCGGGTGAGCATGCGCGTCTTTCGAGTGGTGACAGGTGTCCTTGCCGGACTCCTGGGACTTCTCGGTGCCGTCGCGGGCGGGGTGGCGGTGTTCGGCCTGATCGGCCCCGGCGACGTGCTGACCGCCGGCACCCACCGCCTCACCACCAGGGGCGTGGCGATCGCAACGTCTCCGGACCTCATCCGTTACTACGACGCCCGGCTGGTGGTCACCGCCGAGCCCATGAGGCGCGGTCAGCAGGTGTTCGTCGGCATCGGGAACCATGTCGACGTCCGCAGCTACCTCGCCGGGTCCGCGGGCGCCCAGGTGGTGGAGTTCGGCGTCCCCTCGACGATGCGCACCCGCCCGGTCGCCGGTTCCGCCGACCGCCTCGTACCCCCTGACCGGCTGGGCTGGTGGGTCGCCGAGCAGTCCGGTCCCGGCGCCCGCACGTTGTCGTGGCGCCTGGCCGACGGACCGTACGACGTCGTGGTCATGAACGCCGACGGCCGGCCCGGCGTGGACGTCCGCGTCACCGCCGGAGTCGAGTTTCCCGGCGCGTTCCGGTTCGCGGTAGTGGTGTTCGCCGTGGGCCTGGCCCTGCTCGTCCTGGCCGCGGTCCTGCTGCTGTGGGGCCGGCGGCCCGGCCCGCGCCGGCGGCGGCGCGAGGACGACGACGAACTGCTGTGGGAGGGCCGGGAGGCCTGGGAGGAGAACGAATACTGGGCCGGCAGGCCGGCGGCCGAACGCTCCACCGACGAGCGGCCGAGCTGGCTGGACTCGTCGGAGACGCAGCCGGGCGACGACGCCGAGGCGCCGCCGCCCGGCGAGGTACCGGCCGGTGAGGTACCGCCGGACCGGGCGCCGGATAAGGCGCCGGATAAGGCGCCGGATAGGGCGCCGGATAGGGCGCCGGTCGGCCAGCCGCCGACTTCGACAGCCGCTCCGCGCCGTACGCGACCTGGGTGGGACTCCTCCGGCAACAGCGCCACGTCCGGTCCCGCCTCTCCCGCACTTCCCTGGCGGCCCGCCGGTGCCCGGCGACCTTCGGCGCCGCCGGGTTCACCGAACCCGAGTGCACCGAGCCGGCCGGACCGGCTGTACGACGGCCGGCCCGGCCGACCGGACACCTCACGTCCGGATTCCCAGAACGAGCACAGCCCTGACCTCAGGGACAGGCACCACTGGCCCGACACCGGGGACAGCCATGACCTCAGGGACCGCAGCGACACCGGAGACGGCGATGAGCAGCGTCAGTAGGGGTCGGCCGAACCCGCGCCGCCGGATGGTCCTCGCGCTCGCGGCCACGGTGACCGTGGTCGCCGCCACCGCGTCCGGCTGCGTGACGATGCCGAAGGAGAAGACCGGAGCCGCGCCGGCGTGGGCCCCGATCAGCGCCGAGGACACGGTGCCGGTCGTACGCCGGTACGACCGGATCCAGGCGAGGGCCGCCGGCACCCGCAACGCCCGCCTGCTCACGTCCGTGGAATCCGGACCGCTGCTGCGGGCCGGTCAGGGCGGCCTGCGCGTCGCCCACGGCTTCGATCCCGAGGGCAGGTCGGCGCTCACCTCGCCGAGCAGGTCCGGGACGGTGGTCCACCTTCCGAGGTTCTCCGGGTATCCGGTGTGGTTCCTCGCCGTCTCCACCACCGATCAGGTGCCGGGCCAGCCGGGACAGGCGAGCGGGCAGCGGTCGGGCAAGGGTGCTCGCACGGTGGTAGACCTGATGACCCGGCCCAGCGCCGGGTCGACGTGGAAGGCCGCGCAGTCGGTGGTCCTGGACGACGGCGCCCGGCTGCCCGCCCTCGCCGAGCGCGGCGATGCGCCGGTCGTGCTGCCCGCCGCCGACGCCGGCACCCTGATCCGGCCGCCGGACAAGACGGCGACCGCCTACGCCCTGCTGCTGACCGGTGGTCCGAAGGCGCCGCAGGCCTGGGCGTTCGCTCCCCATCCGCAGACCGCGCGGGCACAGCAGGCGGCCGTGCAGAAGGGCCGGTCCCCGGCGTTCGTCTACCGCCACAGGTACGAGGTGACGTCGGTCCGCGCGCTGGCGACCGCCGACGGCGGCGCGCTGGAACTGTTCACCATGAACGAGATCGAGAACTACCAGGCCCGAGGTTCGGCCCCCCTGGAGTTCGACAGGTCGAACCCGGTGGCTGCCTACACGGGATACCGGATCGGGCAGACCCTCGTCCGCACGACCTGGGTGTGGCAGGTGGTGGCCCACGTTCCCGCCAAGGGCAAGGGTGACGGAAGGGTCCGCCTGCTCGGCGTCGACCGCGGGCTGGCGTCGGTGCAGACGAAGTAGCTGACGAAGCAGCCGGCTCCCTCAGACCAGGGGGTCGGGGGAGCCGGGAGTGACGCCGCGTTCGAGGTAGAGCACCGCGCCCTCGGGCGCACCCAGCACGGCCGCCATCCGGCGGTACGTCCCGGGCAGGCAGCGCTCGCGCACCTGGTCGAGGGTGCAGAACTCCACCTGCTTGATCTCGTGCGGCGCCAGCGTGAACGTCGACAGCAGCGCCTCCGGCTCGTGCACCCCGCCGTCGAAGAGAAGCTCCACCGCGTCGTCCCACCCCCGCCACGGCGGCAGCCAGTCGACGCTCAGGAGCTTCCCGATCGGGAGTTCGATGCCGATCTCCTCCCACGTCTCCCGTACGGCACCCTCGCGCGGCGACTCGAACGGCTCGACCACGCCGCCGGGCAGCTCCCAGTCCGGCTTGTACGTCACCTGGGCGAGCAGGACCCGTTGCTGGGGGTCGCGGACCACCACGTGCGCGATCAGCCGGGTTCGCGGCAGGCTGGAGTTGACGAGGCCGATGAACCCTTCCTGAGTCTCCGGCTCGGGGTCGCCGGTCAGCCGGGCCAGCACCACAACGTCGTGGCGTTCGCCCTGCGCCGTGCGGTGCGCGCGCAGCAGACCCTCCCGGCGCAGCCCCGCCCGGGAGGCGATCCGCAGCGACGCCCGGTCGTGGGCCGGGACCTCGGCCTGGACCCGGTGCAGGCCGAGGTCCCGCAGGGCGTGGACGGTGGCCAGCCGGACCGCGCGGGTGGCGTACCCCTGCCGTCGATGGGTCTCCTCGATGCCCCAGGTGAGCTCGCCCACCCCGCCGCCGAGGTCGTGGAGCTCGACGTGGCCGACCTGCCGGTCCTGGGCGACGACGACGAAGTGGTACGGATCGGTCGCCTTCGTGGGCCGCAGGGTCACCAGGCCGTCGGTGAGCGGGCCTGCGGACTCGTCGGGACCGGGCGTGGGCGCTGAGGAGGTCACGCCGGGCAGGCTACCGCGCGGCCGCGTTGTCGCTCGGCGCCAGCGCGCTGCCACAAGCTCTGTTCTGCCTGGTCCGCAGGACAGACCCGTAGTCGGCCAGGTCGATCGCGTTCGCGGTCCGCCGGATGGAGGCCGCGATCCGGCCCTTCCAGGGCACGTACGGGAGCAACCGGTAGTTCTGGTGCACGAACCACGCCATGAACCGGTTGCCCGGCACCATCCAGTTGGCCACACCGTCGGCCTGCTTGGCGCATCCGCGGACGTACTCGGCCAGCGCATCCTCGTACCGCGCGAACGCCGCCTGGTGATCGCCGCCGGCCAGGGCGAGCTCACCGGCGAGCACGTACGCGCCGACGATCGCCAGGCCGGTGCCCATCCCGGACAGCGGGGTCGGGCACCAGGCCGCGTCGCCGAGGAGCGCCACCCGGCCGCGGCTCCACGAGTCCATCCGTACCGCGCTGATCGAGTCGAACCAGAAGTCGGGCGCGGACGGCATGGCGGCCAGCAGTCGTTCGGTCTCCCAGCCGTTGCCGGCGTAGGCCCGGGCAACCATCCGCTGCTGGGCGGCGACGTCGCGGCGGTCGTGGGACGGGGCGCCGGGGGCCGCGAAGTAGAACACCGCCTTGGCTTCGGTGTTGTCGCGGGCGCTGTAGACCGCGACGAGCCGGCCGGGCGTGAGGTAGGCGCGGCCGGCGTGGTCGAGGCCGAGGTGGTTCGGGGTGGTGAAGATGGCGGAGTACAGCCCGGTCGGCCGGACGTACGCCTCCTCCGGCCCGAAGGCCAGCGACCGCACCGTGGAGTGCACGCCGTCCGCGCCCACCACCAGGTCGAACCGCCGGGGTTCGGCTCGCTCGAACGAGGCGGTCACGCCGTCGGCATCCTCGGCGAGGGCTGTGATCGAGTCGCCGAAGACGTACTCGGTCTGCTCCTTCGTGGCGTCGTACAGGATCCGGCCGAGGTCGCCGCGGAGGATCTCCAGGTCGCCGGAGAACACGTCCGCCGGCATCCGGGACACCTCTCGGCCGGCGTCGTTGACGTACGCCATGGCGCCCATGTGCGTCTGCGCGGCTCGGACGTCGGCCAGGATGCCCATGCGCTCCAGCACGGACAGGTGTGCCTCGCCCCGGAAGTCCACGGCGTAACCGCCTTCGCGCAGGGCAGGCGCGCGTTCGACGATCGTCGGACGGAAGCCGTACCGCGCCAGCCAGAAGGCCAGCGCGGGACCGGCGACACCGGCACCGGAGATCAGCACGGTCCGGGTTCTTTTCTGTGTGGGCGTCATGTGGACGAGAGTGGCCGCGGCCGCTCACCGCGCTCACACCGAACGCTCACCACCGGCCTCCGGCCCGGTGAGCGGGGAGGTGGCCGGGGATGTGGGCGGGCCGTCGGGTAGGTCGGGCGGCCTGCCGTTCCGGTCGCGCGAGGAAGCGGCGAGGACCTCCTCGGGTACGCCGGCCAGCCGGCAGGCCTCGGCCAGGGACAGGCCGGTGCCGGTGGCGTACGCGGCGGCGTAACCGTCCTCACCGAGCCGGGCCCGCGCCCCGGCACGGACCCGGGCGACCTCGCGGTCGTCGGTCGTGACGACCCCGCGGAGCTCGCCGGCCACCGCCAGCAGCCGGGCGGACGTCGCGGGCTCGTCGTCACACAGTGCGGTGCCGGCGAGCGCCTCCACGGCCAGAGCGCAGTCGTACAGCGGGCCCCGGGCCACCGCGGTCGCGGCCGCCTCGCGCATCCGGGTGCGTGCGGTGGCGAGGTCGCCGCGCTCCTGGGCGATCCGGCCCAGGCCGAGAAGTGCCCGGACCACGTGCCGGTCGCTCTTCACCCAGTGCGGGGTGAGCCGAGCCAGCGTTTCCTCGTACAGCCGGGTCGCCTCGTCCAGGTCGCCGGCGAGGCGGGCGACGTCGGCCAGCCCGCGCAGCGCACCGGCCAGGTAAGCAGGGCTGCCGACGCGGCGGGCGACCGCGGCGGCGCGTTCGAAGTCGCCGCGCGCCGCGGTCAGGTCGCATCCGCCGGTGTCTCCCACAGCCAGCCCGGCGGGGCGCAGGGCGTAGTCGCCGCGGTTGCACAACAGGTCGGCGACGTCCTCCGCGGCGTCCAGTTGCTCGGCGAGGACGAGCGCCTCGTCGGTGAGGACGAGCGCCCGCGCGTGGTCACCGCGAAGGTCCGCGGCGCCGGCCAGCCCGTCCAGCGCCAGCGCCGTACCCCACCGGTCGCCGAGCGCACGGAACTCCTCGGCCGCGGCGCTGAACTCGCGTCCGGCCGCGTCCACGTCACCGGCGGCGAGGTGGGGGTAGCCCCAGATGATCCGGGCGGCGGCGCGCTCCCACGGATCCGGTCCGGCCAGGCCGGCCCGGAGCACGGCGAGCACGACCCGGGATCGGTCGCCGCCGCGTTGATCATCGGCCACAGGAAGGTGATCACCGGATGGTGCGGCGACGTGGCGGCGACCAGGGCCTCCGCGGTGGCCCGATGTCTCTCCCAGGCCGGGCGCCCGGCCGGGTCCGCGGCCGCGGTGAGGGCGGCCAGGAGGTAGCCGTCCGCGGCGCCGGCCGGAGGGCGCGTTCCCAGCAGGTCCAGGAGCGCGACCGCCGGCCCGGTCACCGCGCCGCGCAGGCCCCGCATCCACAGGTACGGCGCCATGGCGGCGAACAATGCCGCTGCCCGTTCGGCCTCACCGGCCTCGACCGTTCGTCGCAGCGCGGCCAGGAGGTTCTCCTGTTCGGCGTCCAGCCGGCTCAGCCAGGTCGGCTGGTCGGCACCGCGCAGGTGCAGGTCGGCGGTGACTGCCAAGGCGAGGAAGTGGTCGGCGTGTGCCCGAACGCAGTCCTGGGCCTCACCGGCCGACGCGAGTTGTTCCATGCCGTACGCCGCGATCGTGGCGAGCATCCGGTAACGGCCCTGGTCGAACTCCACCAGCGACTTGTCGGCGAGGGAGCCCAGGAGATCCTCGTCCGTGGCCGGATCGCCCACCCCGCACACCTGGGCGGCTGACGCGACGGTCGCGCCACCGGCGAAGACGCTGAGCCTGCGGGTCATCGCCTGCTCGTCAGGGCTGAGCAGGTCGAAGCTCCAGGCGACGACCGCCCGCAGGGTCTGGTGGCGGGCGTCGGCGGCCCGGCTGCCGCGGGAGAGCAACGCGAAGCGCTCGCCAACTCTGTTGCCCACTCCGTCGCCAACTCTGTCGCCCAGCCGGTCGGCCAGGTCGCCCACGTCCAGTGTCCGGAGCCGGGCCGCGGCCAGCTCGATCGCCAGGGGAAGTCCGTCGAGGCTCGCGCAGATCCGGCGTACGACGTCCTCGTCCGGCGGGCCCAGGGCGATGTCGGGGCGAACAGCCGCGGCCCGTTCGGCGAACAGCCGGACCGCGGCCGTCCCCGCCAGCCCCCGGACGGGCCACAGCTGCTCACCGGTGATGCCGAGCGGTTCACGGCTGGTGGCGAGGATCCGCAGGGCCGGGGCGGCCGCCAGCAGCCGGTGGGCGAACGCTGCGACCGGCTCGACGAGGTGCTCGCAGTTGTCCAGGACCAGGAGCAGCGGCCGGTCGGCCAGCGCCGCCACCAGCCGGTCGGTCGGCGTGGTGTCGCCGGCCCGGGGGAACAGACCGCCGTCACGCAGGCCGACGGCGGTGAGGACGGTGTGGGCGAGCTCGTCTGCCGTACGCAGCGGGGCCAGCTCCACCAGGCGCACGTCCCCGTGAGATGCCGCCACCTCGACCGCCAACCGGGTCTTGCCGACCCCGCCCGGCCCCAGCAGCGTGACCAGCCGCCCGGTGCCGAGGAGCGCACCGACCCGCTCGACGTCCTCGTCGCGGCCGACGAAGCTGGTGAGCTGGGCAGGCAGCGGAGTCGGCCGCGGACCCGCCTCGCCACGCAGCAGGTCCTGGTGCAAGGCGGTGAGGTCCGGGCCCGGGTCGGTGCCCAGCTCGTCGGCCAGCCGCCGCCGGACGTCCTCGTACGCCGCCAGCGCCTCCGCCTGCCGCCCGTCGGCGCGAAGCGCGCGGATGAGCTGGTGGTGCAGGCGTTCGCGCAGGGGATGCCGGCGAACGAGGTCCCGCAGCTCCGGTACGACGACTCGTTGCCTGTTCAGCGCCAGGTCCGCCTCGATCCGGTCCTCCAGCGCGGCGAGGCGGTCTTCGGTCAGGCGTACGACGTCGGCTCGCAGCGACTCCGCCTCGGCGGCGTCGGCGAGCGGGTCTCCCCGCCACAACGCCAGGGCGCGGCCCAGCAGGTCGGCCGCCTGCCGGTGACGCCCGGTGGTGAGGGCGTCGCGGCCGTCCCGCGCCAGCCGTTCGAACTCGATCGCGTCGACCGAGTCGGCGGGTACGGCCAGCCGGTAGCCGGTCGCCGCCCCCTCGACGGTGGCGTCCGGGCGTAACGCCTGACGCAACCGGGACACCTGGGACTGGAGCGCATGGCCTGCATCCGCCGGTGGCTGGTCGCCGTAGAGATCGTCGACCAGCCGGTCGGTGGGGACCATCTCGCCGACCCGGGCAACCAGCAGCGTCAGCAGGGCACGGCGGGTCGGGCCGCCCAGGGCCACCTCCGTGCCGTCGTCGCGCCAGGCCCGGACAGGGCCGAGGATGCCGAACCGCATGGTCCGCATCCTCGCACCGAGTCGGCGGCGTACGGGCGGGCTGGGTCACCCAGGCCCGTGGGCCGGATCGGCGGACCGGG
The DNA here is from genome assembly GCF_900104745.1 of Actinopolymorpha singaporensis. Classification (NCBI taxonomy): domain Bacteria; kingdom Bacillati; phylum Actinomycetota; class Actinomycetes; order Propionibacteriales; family Actinopolymorphaceae; genus Actinopolymorpha; species Actinopolymorpha singaporensis. The sequence goes on along the minus strand of NZ_LT629732.1, from coordinate 6,001,023 downwards.
TGGGCACGCAGACAGTGACCCCGCGGTGACGCAGGCGCCCTGTCTGCAAGCCACGGTTGACAGTGTGGCCGACTCGGGGGCCGATCGACCGGCCCGAGGCGCGCGACCTCACGGCGCACGGCCGAGGGAGCCGCCGGTACCCGGTCGCGGAGGACCAGGCCGAGGGCGCTGCGGCGGCTACCTGGTTGGCACGCTCCCGTACGTTTCCCGAGATCGTCGGCGGGGTCTCCCAGTCTCTCGTGGCCATGGCGGCCCGACGGCCGGGCGCAAGCCCAGGTTGACAGTGAGGGGGAGAAAACCCTTCGACGCGCTCCGGACGGTGTGGAAGCCTTGTCGGGCAACACCGAGGGCGGCAAGGAGCCGGCCGACGCCCACCTACTAAGCTTGGGTCGCAAGACCGGGCCACGGGTGTGGCGACGACCACATCGAAGCCGCTCGGGAATGCCCCGCCGGACCCCGGCGTTGGAGCACATGTGAGTCGAGAGGTGCATTCAGCAAGAGAGTGCATCCAGTCGAAGCATCGGGGAAACCTCTGCGCCACATTGCCCTGTCACCATCAAGGTGGTGACCAGGCGAGCATGCGCTGAGCAACGTCGGTGGTCGCCATCGGGGGAGTCAACGAGGACGCCTGCGAGCACGACACGACTGGTCGTGGGGGACACCTCATCTCGGCCAACCGCAAGCAACTGCTTTGGAGACAAGAACAAGATGTGGCCTGCCATTGGTAATTACGCCGATGACTACAACGAGCGGCTCGCTCGGCGGACCCGGGTTTCGGCCTCGGTCGCGGCGCCGAAGCACCGCTGGGTAGTCCGGTCGCTTCGCGGCACCGGCGTTCGGCTCGGTCGGCTTGCCGACCGGCTCGACGCGCCGCGTCCCGGCGCCGAGATCTGCTGACCGGCAAGCGCCCCTCTGGGTCAGCGTCGGCGACAGCACCGAAGCCCGTCGCGCTGAACTGAGCGTCCTGTAGTCCCAAGACCTACGCCGTGCGGATCCCACGGCACAACGAGAACCGGCCCCCGGCGGTGACTTCCGCCGGGGGCCGGTCCGCGTGCTCTCCGGAGTTTCCCCCGTGTTCGCCTGCCGTTGGCCAGGCGTTCCTCAGGCGGCCGGGTCGAACCGCAGCCACAGCGTGCCGAGCGGCGGCAGCGTCAGCGTCGCCGACGCGGGCTGCCCGTGCCAGGTGACCGGGAGCGCCTCCACCGCGCCGAGGTTGCCGACGCCGGACCCGGTGTAGCTGTGGGCGTCGGTGTTGACGATCTCCCGCCACCTGCCCGCGGCCGGCAGACCGAGGCGGTAGTTGTGGTGAGGGACACCCGCGAAGTTGGCGACGCAGGCCAGCACGCTGCCCCCGGGGCCGTACCTCAGGAAGCTGAACACGTTGTTGCCCGCGTCGTTGGCGTCGATCCAGGCGAACGCCTCGGGCAGGTGGTCGGTGGCCCACAGCTCCGGCGCGTCCGCGTACACCGCGTTCAGGTCGCGGACCAGCGACCGCATCCCCTGGTGCTCGGGGAAGTCCAGCAGCCACCATTCCAGTTCGCGGGACTCCGCCCACTCCTGCGGCTGGGCGAACTCGCTGCCCATGAACAGCAGCTGCTTGCCCGGGTGCGCCCACATGAACGCGAGGTAGGCGCGCAGGTTCGCCAGCTGCTGCCAGCGGTCACCCGGCATCTTGGTCAGCAGGGAGCCCTTGCCGTGCACCACCTCGTCGTGCGAGAGCGGCAGGACGAAGTTCTCCGAGTGGGAGTAGACGAGGGAGAACGTCATCTGGTGGTGGTGGAAGGAGCGGTAGATCGGCTCGCGGGAGAGGTAGTCCAGCGAGTCGTGCATCCAGCCCATGTTCCACTTGAAGCCGAAGCCCAGGCCGCCGAGGTGGACCGGGCGGGTGACCCCGGGCCACGACGTCGACTCCTCCGCGATCGTGGTGATCCCGGGGACCCGGCGGTAGCAGGTGGAGTTGACCTCCTGCAGGAAGCTCACCGCCTCGAGGTTCTCCCGGCCGCCGTACTCGTTGGGCGTCCACTGGCCCTCGCCGCGGGAGTAGTCGAGGTAGAGCATCGAGGCGACGGCGTCCACGCGCAGGCCGTCGACGTGGAACTCCTCCAGCCAGTACAACGCGTTCGCCACCAGGAAGTTGCGGACCTCCCGCCGGCCGAAGTCGAAGATCAGCGTTCCCCAGTCGGGGTGCTCGCCCCTGCGGGGATCGGCGTGCTCGTAGAGCGGCGTCCCGTCGAAGCGGGCCAGCGCCCAGTCGTCCTTGGGGAAGTGCGCCGGCACCCAGTCCAGGATGACGCCGATGCCGGCCTGGTGCAGTGCGTCGACCAGGGCGCGGAACCCGTCTGGGTCGCCGAGCCGGGCGGTCGGTGCGAAGTACGACGAGACCTGGTAGCCCCACGACCCGCCGAAGGGGTGCTCCATCACCGGCAGCAGTTCGACGTGGGTGAAGCCCATCTCCACGACGTAGGCGACGAGCTCGTCGGCCAGCTCGCGGTAGGTGCGGCCACGCCGCCACGAACCCAGGTGCACCTCGTAGGTGCTCATCGGCGCGGCGTACTGCTCGGTGGCCGCCCGCCGGGCCAGCCACTCCTCGTCGCCCCAGGTGTACCGCGAGGTGTGCACCACCGAGGCGTTCGCCGGCGGCACCTCCGTGCGGAAGGCCATCGGGTCGGACTTCTGCCGTCGCACGCCGTCGCGGCCGAGGATCTCGTAGCGGTAGACGGTGCCGTCGCCGACGTCGGGGACGAACAGCTCCCACACGCCGCTGCTGCCGAGTGAGCGCATCGGGTGCGGGCGGCCGTCCCAGCCGTTGAAGTCGCCGACGACACGCACGCCGCGGGCGTTGGGCGCCCACACCGCGAACGACGTCCCGGTGACCGTCCCGCTCGGGGTGTCGTAGCTGCGCACGTGCGCGCCGAGCACCTGCCAGAGGTTCTCGTGCCGGCCCTCGCCGATGAGGTACAGGTCGACCTCGCCCAGCGTGGGCAGGAAGCGGTACGGGTCGTCGGCGGGGACCGTCACGCCGTGTGGGTAGACGACCTCCAGCCGGTAGTCGGTCACCTCCGAGCCGGGCAGGGTGCCCACCCACACGCCGTTGTGCTCGTGCTCCAGCTCGACCCGCTGGTCGCCGACGCGGGCGAACACCCGCTCGGCCATCGGGCGCAGCACCCGCAGGGTCACCTCGCCCTGGTGCACGTGCGGTCCCAGGATCGAGTGCGGTGCGTGGTGGTCACCGTCGACCAGCCGGTCGATCTCGGCCGGGTCGACCTTGGGGCGGCCGCCGCCCTTCGGCGTGTCCCGCGCAGGCGTCTTGCCGGCGCTCGCCTTGCCGGTGCTCGGCTGACCCGTGCTCGGCTGACCGGTGCTCGGCTGACCGCTGCTCGGCGCAGCCGCGCCGGTCTGCTGGATCTGCTCCGCGTCTCCGGACCGGCGGCGGGTGCTCACGCCCTTCGACCGCTTCGGCGCGGAACCGTTCGACGGTTCGGGAGTGGTGCGGTGGTCGGACATCCGGGGACACCTTCTTCGTCTGGCTTCGTGGTGGGTGTTCCGTTCGCGTGTGCGGGTCGTACCCGGGACCTGCGCCTCGAACCCGCCTGCTCAGCCCGCGAGACGCTGAATCGCGGTCAGCGGAATCCCCACCCAGTCCGGGCGGCTCCGCGTCTCGTAGACGACCTCGTACACCGCCTTGTCGGTTTCGTACGCACGCAACAGCACGGCCAGTTCGCGCGGGTCGGTGCCGGCGACCTCGCCGTACCCCTCGCAGAACGCGGACCGGTTGCGCTCGGCCCACTCAGCCGCACGGTAGCTCAGCTGGTGCTCGTCGGCCCGGCCGTGGTCGGCGAGCAGGTGCTGCGCGGCGTAGTCGAACGAGCGCAGCATGCCGGCGACGTCGCGGACGGGGGAGTCCAGCGCGTTGCGTTCCTCCCACGGCCGGTTGGGCTCACCCTCGAAGTCGATGACCCGCCAGCCGGCGACGGTCCGCATCACCTGGCCGAGGTGCAGGTCGCCGTGGACCTGCTGGACGGACACCGGCGCCTCGGTGCGGGCCAGGTCGTCGTAGGCGCCGCGCAGCCGGTCGGCGTACTCCGCCAGCGCGGGCACGATCTCCACCGCCTCGTCCAGCCGGGTGCGCATCGCCGCTGCCAGCCCCGCCAGCTCCTCCCGGCCCCACTCGCCGGTGGGAAGGTAGCGGGCCAGGTCGGCGTGGACCTGCGCCACGGTGGCGCCCAGGCGGTGGGACTCGCCGGCGAAGTCGCCGCCCACCTCGTCGGCGTGCAGGTCGGCCTCGGCGTAGAGGTCGCGCACGCTGGCGATGGCGAGTTCCCAGCCGTCGGTGGCCGTACGGAAGAAGGCGCTGAACATGCCGAGGTCGCCGCGGCCGCTCTTGCCGTCGGCGTCGGGCCACTCGGCGTCCAGCCAGCCGAACAGCCGGGCGACGTTGTCGCAGTTGTTGCGGGCGAACGCTTCGTGCACCTCGATGTCGGCGTTGCGGCCGTGGTGCACGCGGCGGAAGAGCTTGAGGAGGACGTCCTCGCCGTAGACCAGCGAGGTGTTGCTCTGCTCACCGGTCAGCACCAGGGAGGGTACTTCGGCGGACACCTCGAGCTCGCCGATGCGGTGGAACGCGAGGTCGGTGCGCGCCACCTCGCCCAGCAGCCCGCCCAGGAGCAGCGACATGGCCGCCTTGTCGTGCGGCGCGTCGTACACCCAGACCGGGTCCGGCGACAGCTCCTCCTCGGTCCACTCCGACACCGCCGCGTGGCCGAGGTGGTCGGCGGGCTCGGGGTAGTAGCTGAGCGGGACCTGGTACACGTCGGGGGCGGCGCTGTCGGCGTCGGCGTACCGCACGGACACCAGCACCACCCGAACCGCGGGCCAGGCGCCGCGCTCGGACAGCCAACTCAGCGGGTGGACGGACTCGACCGTGAACTCTCTGCCCTTGCCCGCGAACCACCGCTGCCGTTCCAGGAAGTCGTGCAGTCCGGTGGTCTGAGTGGCTTTCACCATCATCGCCTTTCGTTCGCTAGGTGGCCGGGCTCGCGTGGAACGCACACCCCCGCGAGCCCGTGCCGCGCTGACCGCGCTGACGGACCGGCCGCTCCGGACGGGTTCACCCCGTGGCCTCCTCCCCACCCGAATGCGGCGGGAGAAGGAACCAGTAGAACCCGTGGCCGCCGAGAGTGAGGAGGTACGGCAGCTCCCCGATCTTCGGGAACCGCACCCCTCCGAGCAGCTCGATCGGCTCGGCACCCTCCCACCGGCGCAGGTCGAGCTCGACCGGCTGGGGGAACCGGGACAGGTTGTTGACGCAGAGTACGACGTCGTCGCCGAACTCGCGGACGAACGACAGCACGCTGGGGTTGCTGCCGCCGAGGTCGGTGAAGCTGCCCGAGCCGAACGCGGGGTTCTGCTTGCGGACGTGGATCATCCTGCGCACCCAGTGCAGCAGGGACGAGGCGTTGGACAGCTGGGACTCGACGTTGACCGCCTGGAACCCGTAGATCGAGTCCATGATCACCGGCAGCGCCAGCCGGCCCGGATCGCAGTTGGAGAAGCCGGCGTTGCGGTCCGGCGTCCACTGCATCGGGGTGCGTACGCCGTCGCGGTCACCGAGCCAGATGTTGTCGCCCATGCCGATCTCGTCGCCGTAGTAGATGATCGGCGAACCAGGCAGGGACAACAGGAGCGCGGTGAACAGCTCCATCTGGTTGGTGTCGTTCTCCAGCAGCGGTGCGAGGCGCCGGCGGATCCCGATGTTGGCCTTCATGCGGGGGTCCTTGGCGTACTCGCCCCACATGTAGTCGCGGTCCTCGTCGGTGACCATCTCCAGCGTCAACTCGTCGTGGTTGCGCAGGAAGATGCCCCACTGGCACCCGTCGGGAATCTTCGGCGTCTGCGCCATGATCTCCGAGATCGGGTAGCGCGACTCCCGCCTCACCGCCATGAAGATGCGCGGCATCACCGGGAAGTGGAACGCCATGTGGCACTCGTCCCCGCCGCTGCCGAGGTCCCCGAAGTACTCCACCACGTCCGCAGGCCACTGGTTGGCCTCGCACAGCAGCACCCGGTCGGGGTAGTCGGCGTCGACCTCCTTGCGGATGCGCTTGAGGAACTCGTGGGTGCGGGGGAGGTTCTCGCAGTTGGTGCCCTCCTCCTCGAAGAGGTAGGGCACCGCGTCCAGCCGGAACCCGTCGATGCCGAGGTCCAGCCAGAAGCGCAGCGCGTCGATGATCGCTTCCTGGACGGCGGGGTTGTCGAAGTTCAGGTCGGGCTGGTGGGAGAAGAACCGGTGCCAGAAGTACTGCTTGCGCACCGGGTCGAACGTCCAGTTGCTGGTCTCGGTGTCGACGAAGATGATCCGCGCGTCGGAGTAGCCCTCGTCGGTGTCCGCCCAGACGTAGAAGTCGCCGTAGGGACCGTCCGGGTCCGACCGGGACGCCTGGAACCACGGGTGCTGGTCCGAGGTGTGGTTCATCACGAAGTCGACGATCACCCGGATCCCGCGCTGGTGTGCCGCCTCGATGAACTCGACGAAGTCCTCGTGCGCCCCCACGTCGGGGGAGATCGCGGTGTAGTCGGCCACGTCGTACCCGCCGTCGCGCAGCGGCGAGACGTAGAACGGCGGCAGCCACAGCGCGTCGATGCCGAGCCACTCGAGGTAGTCGAGCTTCTCCTTGAGGCCCTTGAGGTCTCCCACGCCGTCGCCGGAGGAGTCGTGGAAGGACCGGACGAGGACTTCGTAGAAGACGGCGCGCTTGTACCACTCCGGCTCGGAGCTGAGGCCGCCCTCGTTCAGTAGCTGGGTTTGGGTCATGCGGAACCCCGGTGAAGCGTGAGGATGTGGGCAGGGTGGTAGGCCGGGTCGAGCCGGACGTAGTTGTGTTGGCCCCATCGCCAACTGTCCCCGGTGAACTCGTCCTGGACGACGAACGAGTCGTGCCACGCCAGGCCGAGCGCCGGCATGTCGAGGGTGACCACGGACTCGTGCGGTGCGTACGGATCGACGTTGATCACCACGATCACCGTGTCGTCGCGTCCGTCGGGGAGTACGTCCCGCTTGGAGAAGACCAGCAGGTTGGGCTCGGGAACGTGGTGCAACGCGAGGTTGCGCAGCCGCTGCAGGGCAGGGTGGCGGCGCCGGATCTCGTTCAGCTGCCGGAGGTACGGCGCGATCGACTCACCCGCGCGCCCCGCACCCGGCTCGTACGCCGCCCAGTCGCGGGGGCGGTACTGGTACTTCTCGGAGTTGAGGTACTCCTCGCTGCCCGGGCGCAGCGCGACGTGCTCACCCAGCTCGAACCCGGAGTACACGCCCCAGGTCGGTGAGCCGGTGGCGGCCAGCGCCGCGCGGATCCGGAACGCCGGCAGCCCGCCGGTCTGGAGGAAGGCGGTGAGGATGTCCTGGGTGTTGACGAAGAAGTTCGGCCGCAGGAAGTCCGACGACTCATGGCTGAGCTCGGTGAAGTAGGACTCCAGCTCTTCCTTGGTGTTGCGCCAGGTGAAGTAGGTGTACGACTGGTGGAACCCGATCTTGGCCAGGGTCTGCAGCATCGGCGGCCGGGTGAACGCCTCGGACAGGAAGAGCACGTCGGGGTCGGTACGCCGGACCTCGGCGAGCAGCCACTCCCAGAATCGCACCGGCTTGGTGTGCGGGTTGTCCACCCGGAAGATCCGGACGCCGTGGCTCATCCAGTGCCGGACGACGCGGAGCACCTCGGCGTAGATCCCGGCGGGGTCGTTGTCGAAGTTGATCGGGTAGATGTCCTGGTACTTCTTCGGCGGGTTCTCGGCGTAGGCGATCGTTCCGTCGGACAGCGTGGTGAACCACTCCGGGTGCTCCTTGACCCAGGGGTGGTCCGGCGCCGCCTGCAGCGCGAGGTCGAGGGCGATCTCCAGGCCCAGCTCGTTGGCCCGGGCCACGAACTCGTCGAAATCCTCCAGCGTGCCGAGGTCGGGGTGCACGGCGTCGTGTCCGCCCTCGTCACTGCCGATTGCCCACGGGGACCCGGGGTCGCCGGGCGCGGGGTCGAGGGTGTTGTTCGGGCCCTTGCGGTTGACCCGCCCGATCGGGTGGATCGGCGGGAGGTAGACGACGTCGAAGCCGAGCTCGGCGATCGCGGGCAGCCGGTCGGCGGCGGCCTTGAACGTGCCGGACACCCAGCGGCCCTGGTGCTCGTCGTAGTAGGCACCCTCGGACCGTGGGAAGAACTCGTACCAGCTGCCGTAGAGCGCGCGTTCGCGATCCACCCGCAGCGGGAACTCCTCCGAGGCCGTCACCATGTCGCGCAGCGGGTGGGCGGCGAGGACCTCCTCGACGTCCGGCGCGGTGGCGGCGTAGAGGCGGGCCTGGGCCGGGCGCGACTCGTCGCGCAGCGCCCGAACGGCGTCCTGGAGCACCTCCCGGCCGTGGGTCTGCTCGGCCGGCAGGTTGGCGGCGGCGCGTTCCAGCACGAGCGCGCCCTCGGCCAGCATGAGTTCGACGTCGACGCCGGCGGCGATCTTGACCTCGGCGGCGTGCCGCCAGGTCTGCACCGGGTGGCTCCACGCCTCCACGGAGTACGTCCAGTCGCCCTCGGCGTCGGGCCGGATCTGCGCCGACCATCGGTCGGTTCCCGGCTCGTCGCACCGCATCGGCACCCAGCCGAGCGTGCGGCCGCCGGGGCCGCGGGTCACGACGTTGGCCCCGAGGGCGTCGTGGCCCTCGCGGAAGACCGTCGCCTCGACCGTGAGCGGCTCGCCGACGACGGCCTTGGCGGGCAGCCGCCCACCGGCGCGTACGTCGGGAGAGACGTTGATGATCGGGATCCGGCCGACGACCGTGTCGAAGAGCCCGTGCGGGTCGTTCGGTGCGGCGGTCCGGGGGGACGAGGTGGCCGGGGTGCCGGAGGCGCCGCCATCGGTGGACGCGGTCACCTGACTCGCGGTCGTGGCGGTCTCGGTCGTGGTCCTGGGCTGCTCGTTCTTGGCAGGCATCGGATTCCGAGTGGGGAGTCGGCGGGTTTTCTGTCGGCGCGCAGGCACAGCGGTGAACCTACCTACCCCAGTATCAGGGTTTGTGGCCGGGCGTCCACCTCGTCGATCTTCCGGGCGGTCGGTCCCGCCCCTGGGGGCATGCGATCCGGGGGTGCTCATAACGGAGTGGTTCCCCCTGGAACGTTGCAAAACCTTGCTCTTCCTGCAACAGGAAGGCATGCCGACGGCGTGTCGGACCCTTCGCTGGGTTAGCCTCTGCCCTCGTGCGTGCCATCCGTCGATTCACAGTCCGACCGGTCCTGCCCGAGCCGCTCGCGCCGCTCGGCGACCTCGCCATGAACCTCCGCTGGTCCTGGCACCCGCCGACCCAGGACCTGTTCGCCGCTGTCGACCCCAGGTTGTGGGCGTCGACCGGGCACGACCCGATGCGGCTCCTCAGCGAGGTCGCGACCGACCGGCTCGCCGAGCTCGGCTCGGACGAGACGTTCCTGTCCGACCTGCGCTCGGTCGCCGCGGACCTGGACGCCTACGTGCACCAGGACCGGTGGTACCAGTCGCTGGGGTCGGACGTACCCCGCCAGATCGCCTACTTCTCGCCGGAGTTCGGGCTGACCGCCGTCCTTCCGCAGTACTCCGGTGGCCTCGGCATCCTCGCCGGCGACCACCTGAAGGCGGCCAGCGACCTCGGCGCCCCGCTGATCGGCGTGGGCCTCCTCTACCGCCACGGCTACTTCAAGCAGTCACTGTCGGGTGACGGCTGGCAGCAGGAGCGCTACCCGATCGTCGACCCCCAGGCGATGCCGCTCAGCCTGCTGCGCGAGGCCGACGGCACCGCCGCCCGGGTCTTCGTGGGCCTTCCCGGTGGCCGCCGCCTGGCCGCCCAGGTCTGGGTCGCGCACGTCGGCCGGGTCCCGCTGCTGCTGCTCGACTCCGGCATCGAGGACAACGAGCCCGCCGAGCGCGACGTCACCGACCGCCTCTACGGCGGCGGCACCGAGCACCGGCTGCTGCAGGAGATGCTGCTCGGCGTCGGCGGCGTGCGTGCGCTGCGCGCCTACTGCCGGATCACCGGAGCCACCGCCCCCGAGGTCTTCCACACCAACGAGGGCCACGCCGGCTTCCTCGGGCTGGAACGCATCCGGGAGTACGTCGAGGACCGCGGGCTGGACTTCGACGCCGCGCTGGAGGTCACCCGGGCCGGCACCGTGTTCACCACCCACACCCCGGTGCCCGCCGGAATCGACCGGTTCGCCCGGGATCTGGTGGAGCAGCACTTCGGCGGCGACAACGAGGCGGTCGGCGTCCCGGTGGACCGCATCCTCGCGCTCGGCGCCGAGGACTACGAGGGCGGCGACCCCGGCCTGTTCAACATGGCCGTGATGGGCTTCCGGCTCGGTCAGCGGGCCAACGGCGTGAGCGCGCTGCACGGCGTGGTGAGCCGCGGGATGTTCGCCGGCCTGTGGCCGGGCTTCGACGAGACCGAGGTGCCGATCACCTCCATCACCAACGGCGTGCACACGGGGACGTGGGTCGCCCGGGAGATGGCCGAGCTGGTGTCACGCCCGGAGGTGGACGCCACCGCCCGTGACGGCGCGGAGGACTGGGCGGGCGTCGACCAGGTTCCGGAGTCGGCGATCTGGAAGACCAAGGCCGCCATGCGCGCCCGCCTGGTCGACTACGCCCGCACCCGGCTGCGGGACTCCTGGCTGGCCCGCGGTGCCTCCGAGGCCGAGCTGGGCTGGGTGGACAGCGCGCTCGACCCGGACGTGCTCACCATCGGGTTCGCCCGCCGGGTGCCGTCGTACAAGCGGCTCACCCTCATGCTGTCGGACCGGGAGCGGCTCAAGCGGATGCTGCTCGACCCGGAGCGGCCGATCCAGCTGGTCATCGCGGGCAAGTCGCACCCGGCCGACGACGGCGGCAAGCGGCTGATCCAGGAGATCGTCTGGTTCGCCGACGACCCCGAGGTCAGGCACCGGATCGTCTTCCTGCCCGACTACGACATGGGCCTGGCCCACCCGCTGGTCACCGGCTGCGACGTGTGGCTCAACAACCCGCTGCGGCCGTACGAAGCGTGCGGCACGTCCGGGATGAAGGCGGCCCTGAACGGCGGGCTCAACGTCTCCATCCGCGACGGCTGGTGGGACGAGTGGTACGACGGCCAGAACGGCTGGGCGATCCCGTCCGCCGACGGGGTGAACGACCCCGACCGGCGCGACGACCTCGAGGCGCACGCGCTGTACGACCTGCTCGAGCACCAGGTGGCGGCGCGGTTCTACGACCGGGACGAGCACGGGCTGCCGCGCCGGTGGCTGGAGATGGTCCGGCACACGCTGAAGTCGCTCGGGCCGAAGGTGCTGGCCACCCGGATGTTCGACGACTACGTGACCAAGCTCTACGGCCCGGCGGCCCTGAGCTCGCGGGCGATGAACTCCTCGTTCGAGGGCGCTCGGCAGCTCGCCGCGTGGAAGCGGCGGGTCCGGGAGGGCTGGGGCGGCGTGCACGTCGACCATGTGGAGTCGGTCGGCACCGGCGAGGGCGCCGAGGTCGGCGGGTCCGCGCAGCTGCGGGTGTTCGTCAGCCTGGGCGGGCTCTCGCCCGACGACGTGGACATCCAGGTCCTGCACGGGCGGGTCGACGAGGCCGACCGGCTGCAGAGCCCGAGCGTGGTGTCGCTGGAGCGGGCCGAGGACTACGAGGCGGGCCGTTACCGGTACGAGGGACAGGTGCGGTTCGACCGGACCGGCCCGGTGGGCTACACCGTCCGGATCCTGCCGATGCACCCCGACCTCAGCTCCCCGGCCGAGCTCGGGCTGGTGGCCTGGCCGCCGGAGGCGTCGCCGATGGTCAACGGCAACCTGCGCTGACCTCGGCCTGATTCCGGCCGCCTCGGACTGATCACGACCGGCGCGGCCGACCACACCGGTACGAACGGGGGAGCGGTGCCGACCTGGCTCGACGACGCGGTGCTGTGGCACGTCTACCCGCTGGGCTTCGTCGGCGCCGAACCCTCCTCCATCGACGCTGTCGGTGACGGTGTCGGTGACGGTGTCGGTGACGGCCGGCCGGTTCAGCCGGTTCAGCCGGTGCGGCACAGGCTGGACCGGCTGGAGGCGTGGCTGGACTACGCCGCCGACCTGGGTTGCTCGGGTCTGCTGCTCGGCCCGGTCTTCGCCTCCGGCACGCACGGGTACGACACCGAGGACCACTTCCGGATCGACCCCCGGCTGGGCGACGAGGCCGACTTCGACCGGTTGGTGGCCGCCGCTCGGGCGCGCGGGTTGCGTGTGGTCCTGGACGGAGTGTTCAACCACGTCGGCCGGTCGTTCCCGGTGTTCGCCGAGGCGCTTCGCTTCGGCCCGGACTCACCGGCCGGCCGGTGGTTCCGGCGTACCGGCGACGGGCCGGACGACTACGCGACCTTCGAGGGCCACCACCAGCTGGTCGCTCTCGACCACTCCGAGCCCGCGGTCGCCGATCACGTGACCCGGGTGCTGACGTACTGGCTGGACCGGGGGATCTCCGGCTGGCGGCTGGACGCTGCCTACGCCGTGCCGCCCGCGTTCTGGCGTACGGTCCTGGCGCCTGCCCGCGCGGCCCATCCGGACGCGTGGTTCCTGGCCGAGGTGATCCACGGCGACTACGCGGAGTTCGCCCGGGAGAGCACGGTCGACTCGGTCACCCAGTACGAACTGTGGAAGGCGATCTGGAGCAGCCTGAACGACCGCAACCTGTTCGAGCTGGAATGGGCGCTGCGCCGGCACGGTGAGTTCGCCGCCGCCGAGCTGCCGCAGACCTTCACCGGCAACCACGACGTCACCCGGCTCGCCACCCGGCTGGACGACCAGCGCCACCTCGGGCACGCGCTGGCCGTGCTGATGTGCGTGGCGGGGGTGCCGAGCATCTACGCCGGCGACGAGCAGGCGTTCTGCGGCACCAAGGAGGAACGCGAGGGCGGCGACGACGCGATCCGGCCAGCGTTCCCGGCGACTCCGGCGGACCTCGCGCCCTCCGGCTGGCCGTTGTACCGCCTGCACCAGCGGCTGCTCGCCTTCCGGCGCGCCAACCCGTGGTTGACACACGCCCGCACCGCCACCGAACACGTCGTCAACCGCGGATTGGCGCTGCGGTCGAGTCCGGCCGGTGGTGGCGCCGACGGGGCGGCGGGCCCGGAAACCCTGCTCCTGCTGAATCTCGACGACGAGGAGTACGACTTCCCGATCGACGCCGGCGGCTTCCACCACGCCGAGACCGGGCAGGGCATGGTGGAAGACCTCGACTCGCGTTCGGACCCGGCGACCGGCCGGGGCGAGAACACGCCGATCACGACGGTCCCCGCCCACGGCTGGTCGATCCTGGTCAGCGACTGACGTTCAGCCACTGACCTCGCCGCTGTTCTTCCCGTCCCGCTCACCGGACCGGCCGATGCCCACGGTCACCGACAGGCTGTCCGCGGCGGGGTCGGGCCGCACGTCGAGGGTGCGGATCCGGCCGGCGGCGGCGAGGTCGTCGCGGGCCGTGGAGAGCAGGTCGAGATCGGCAGCAGGGCCGGCCACCTCCACGTGGTCGATCTCCGTACGCATGGACAGCTTGCGGGCCGACTTCTCCCCACGCACTGCCGACAGCGCCGAACCCACCAGCGCCAGCAGCCGCGCGTCCGTGCCGCCTGCCGGGAGCTCCCCGGCGCGCGGCCAGGGCTGGCGGTGGATCGAGCCGTCCCGCCACCACGACCACACCTCCTCGGTGACGAACGGCATGATCGGCGCGAACAGCCGCAGCTGCACCGACAGGGCCAGTGCCAAGGCCGCCTTGACGGACGGGTCGCCGCGGTAGGCGCGGTCCTTCACCAGCTCCAGGTAGTCGTCGCAGAACGTCCAGAAGAACCGCTCGGTGACCTCCAGGGCGGTGGTGTAGTCGTACGCCTCGAACGCCCTCGTGGCCCGCTCCACCACCTCGGCGAGCGCTGCCAGCATCGCCTGGTCGAGCGGCTGCGTCACCGCACCCGCCTCGGCCGGCCCGGTCGCACCCGTCGCGCCGGTCGCGCCCAGCCCGAGCACGAACTTGCTGGCGTTCAGGATCTTGATCGCCAGCCTGCGGCCGACCTTCATCTGCGTCTCGTCGAACGGCGAGTCCAGCCCCGGCCGGGCCATCGCCGCGCGCCAGCGCACCGCGTCCGCGCCGAAGGTGTCGATGATCTGCTCGGGCACCACCGCGTTCCCCTTGGACTTGCTCATCTTCTTCCGGTCGGGGTCGACGATGAAGCCGGAGATCAGCGCGTGCGTCCACGGCACGGTCTGGTGCTCGTGGTGGGCGCGCACCATCCGGGAGAACAGCCAGGTGCGGATGATGTCGTGCGCGTGGGTGCACAGGTCCATCGGGAAGACCCGGGCGAACAGGTCCGGGTCGCGCTCCCAGCCGCCCGCGATCTGGGGGGACAGCGACGAGGTGGCCCAGGTGTCCATCACGTCCGGGTCGCCGGTGAAGCCGTTCGGCCGGCCCCGCAGCGACTCGTCGTATCCCCGTGGCGCCTGTGCGGACGGGTCGACCGGGAGCTCGGCCTCGCCGGGGAGCAGCGGGTGGTCGAAGTCCGGCTCGCCGTCGCCGTCGAGCGGGTACCACACCGGGAACGGCACGCCGAAGAACCGCTGCCGGGAGATCAGCCAGTCGCCGTTCAGGCCGCCGACCCAGTTGTCGTACCGGTGCCGCATGTGCGGGGGCACCCAGGTGATCCGCGCGCCGTCCTCCAGCAGCTCGGCCCGCAGGTCGTCGTCCCGGCCGCCGTTGCGGATGTACCACTGCCGGGTGGAGACGATCTCCAGCGGCTTGTCGCCCTTCTCGTAGAAGTTCGTCATCCGCGTGGTGGGCGTGGGCTCGCCGTCGAGGTCGCCGGACTCGCGCAGCAGGGCCACCGTCGCCTGGCGGGCGCTGTGGGTGGTCTTCCCGGCGAGCTGGGCGTACGCGGAGGCGGCGGGCTCGTGCGCGAGCCATTCCGGCGTCTCCCGCAGCAGCCGGCCGTCGCGGCCGATGACCGTACGCACCGGCAGCCGCAGTTCGCGCCACCACGTGACGTCGGTCAGGTCACCGAACGTGCAGCACATCGCGATCCCGGCCCCCTTGTCCGGCTCGGCGGCCTCGTGTGCCAGCACAGGGATCTGCACCCCGAACACCGGCGAGGTGACCGTGGTGCCGAACAGCGGGGCGTACCGCTCGTCGTCGGGGTGCGCCACCAGAGCGACCGCGGCTGGCAGGAGTTCTGGCCGGGTGGTCTCGACGTACACCGGTCCGTTCGGGCCGTGGAACGCGATCCGGTGGTAGTGGCCGGGGTACTCCCGGGACTCGAGTTCGGCCTGCGCGACCGCGGTCTGGAACGTCACGTCCCACAGGGTCGGCGCTTCCTGGAGGTACGCCTCACCGCGCGCGTAGTTGCGCAGGAACGCCCGCTGGGAGGCGGTCCGGGCCACCGGCCCGATCGTGGTGTAGGACTGCTCCCAGTCCACTGACAAGCCGAGGTTGCGCCAGAGCTTGGCGAACGCCTCCTCGTCCTGTTCGACGAGTTGCTCGCACAAGTCCACGAAGTTCGGCCGGCTCACCGGCACCTGCCGCTTCGGGTCGGGCTTGGCCGGCGGGGTGAAGTCGGGGTCGTAGGGCAGGGAGGGATCACAGCGGACGCCGAAGTAGTTCTGCACCCGGCGCTCGGTGGGCAGGCCGTTGTCGTCCCACCCCATCGGGTAGAAGACCTCCTTGCCGCGCATGCGCTGGAAGCGGGCGATGAGGTCGGTGTGGGTGTAGGAGAACACGTGCCCGACGTGCAGGCTGCCGGACACGGTGGGTGGGGGAGTGTCGATCGCGTAGATCGCGGACCGCTCGGCGGTGCGGTCGAAGCGGTAGGTGCCCTGCTCCCGCCAGCGCCGCGCCCAGGTCTGGTGCAGGCCGTCCAGGGTCGGTTTGTCCGGGATGGCGGACGTCGATCCGGTCGCGGAGCCGGCGGAGGTGGTGGAGGAGATGGCTTCGGGCGCGGTGGTGGCGCGGGTGGATGTGGTCGTCGCGTCGGTAGTCACGATGGCTCACCTTGGGGTCGCGGCGCCGCTCATGGGGATGGTGGCGTACGCCGGATGCGAGTGCGGTCGGCGAAGGCGCGCCGCGAGGGATGCGCGAGAGGAGTGTTGCTACGCGCCCTGGCGGCGCATGGTTACTCGCGCCCGGGCGCCGTGGGTGCGGCAGCGGGCGCGGGGAAACAACGGACCGTTCGTAGCCATCGCCGCCGATAGTACGCGACGGCGCCTACTCCGCGCGCGGCATTTGTACTACCGGGCGTAGGACAGTCCCGCTGTGTTCGTAGACTGGCCGGCGGGCCTGCTCGGGGCGTTTGACGGCGGGCCGGGCAACGGCGATCGACCAGACGGAGGAGCAGCGGTGATCGGCCCCCTGGCGGTCGCGGTGATGGTCGTGGCACTGGCGTTCGCCGTGCTGGCGCTGGGGAGCGCGGCGCTCAACCGCCTGCCGGGCACCTTGCAGGTCGGCGGAGCCGCGCTGGTCGAGCTCCTGGCCCTGGTCCAGCTGGTGGGCGTGATCGTCCAGCTCGTGCGGGGAGATCGGCCGGCGGAGTTCGCGACGTTCCTGGCGTACATGGTGGTGTCGGTGCTGGTGATGCCGGTCGCCGTGCTGTGGGCGGCCGCCGAACGCAACCGCTGGAGCAGCCTCGTGCTCGGCGTGGGCGGCCTGGTGGTCGTCGTCCTGGTCCTGCGGATGCAGCAGGTGTGGACCGGTGCCTGACGAGCGGTCGGCGCCGGAGGAGCGGTCGTTGCCGCACGAGCCGGCGAGCACCCGGTCCGGCCCGGGCCGGGTCCTGGTCGCGGTGTACGCAGTGTTCGCCGTGGCGGCCACGTCGCGGGCGACGGTGCAGATCCTCACGAAGTTCGCCGAGGCCCCGCTGGCGTACGTCCTCTCGGCGTTCTCGGCCGTGGTGTACGTCGTGGCCACCGTGGCGCTCGCCCGGGGCGGCCCGACCGCCCGCAGGGTGGCCTGGTGCGCGTGCGGCGTCGAACTCGCCGGGGTGCTGGCGGTCGGGTTCCTCAGCCTGTTCGACCCGGTGGCCTTCCCGGACGCCACGGTGTGGTCGGTGTTCGGGCGGGGCTATCTGTTCGTTCCGCTGGTGCTGCCGATCCTCGGGCTGGCCTGGCTCCGGCACACCGGCAGGACAGCCGCCGATCCGGCCTGATCCCCACTCCGAGGCGCTTGCGGCCTCAGACCTTCCGGACCATGGTGTCGGCGTTCTCGTCGCCGCCCACGATCTCGAACCCCTCGGCGGCGTAGAGCCGGGCCGCGTGGTTGGCGCGTTCGACGCTCAGACTGAGCCGGGGCACTCCTGCCGCCCGTGCCTGGTCGACGATCCCCCGGATCAGCGCTCGGCCGAGCCCGCGTCCGCGCCAGTCCGGCGCCACCGCGATGCTCACCTCAGGCACGTCCTCCGCGACGAAGCCGTATCCGGGCCTGTCGGCGGGAAAGCAGCGCCACCAGGCCGCGCCGACCGGACGGCCCGGCGAGCCGTCGAGCCCGGCATCGTCCCCGGGCTCGTCCCCGGGCTCGTCCCCGGCGACCGCGACCACGCCCTGCTCACCAGGTGCCGGCCAGCCCTCGACGTACTTCCGCAGCGCCGGATCCGCCCAGAACTGCTCTAGGGTGAACGCCGGCCGGTCCGGTGACCAGTTGAACGCCTCGAGGGTCATCTCGGCGATGAAGCCGGCGTCCTCGGCGGTGGCGGCGCGCAGCGTGTGGGCGGGGCGGCCGGAGCCGGTTCGGTCGGAATTCGCGGGATGCACCCGGGCAGTGTGCCCGGCCGCGCCGCACCTCGCCAGACCATTTCGTGCGAAACCGACACCTTTGCGGGTAGCTGTTCCCGCGTGGTCGGGCGCCGGGGGCCGGTCCCTAAACTTCACCGCATGAGTGCGCCGCAGCGGCCCGAGTCCGCGCCCGAGCTTCCGCAGACGTTCGTCCCGGCCGACGTGGAGGGCACGCTCTACGAGCGGTGGGTCGAGCGGGGCTACTTCACTCCGAGCGGCAAGCCCGACGCCACGCCGTACTCCATCGTCATCCCTCCGCCGAACGTCACCGGCTCCCTGCACGTGGGTCACGCGCTCGACCACACCATCCAGGACGTCCTGGTCCGCCGTCGCCGCATGCAGGGTTTCGACGCCCTGTGGCTGCCCGGCATGGACCACGCCGGCATCGCCACCCAGAACGTCGTCGAACGCGAGCTCGCGAAGGAAGGCCTGTCCCGCCACGACCTCGGCCGGGAGGCGTTCGTGGAGCGGGTGTGGCGGTGGAAGGCCGAGTCCGGGGGCAAGATTCTCGGCCAGATGCGCCGGCTCGGCGACTCGGTCGACTGGACCCGCGAGCGGTTCACCATGGACGAGGGACTGTCGCGGGCCGTCGGCACCATGTTCAAGCAGTTGTACGACGACGGGCTGATCTATCGTGCCGAGCGGATCATCAACTGGTGCCCGCGCTGTCTGACCGCGCTGTCCGACATCGAGGTGGAGCACGCGGACGACGACGGCGAGCTGGTCTCCATTCGCTACGGCGACGGTGACAACTCCCTCGTGGTCGCCACCACCCGCGCGGAGACGATGCTCGGCGACACCGCCGTCGCGGTGCATCCCGACGACGAGCGCTACACCCACCTGGTCGGCACGAAGGTCGAGCTCCCGCTGACCGGCCGCCGCATCCCGGTCGTCGCCGACGAGCACGTCGACCCGGCGTTCGGGACCGGCGCGGTGAAGGTCACGCCCGCGCACGACCCCAACGACTTCGAGATCGGCCGCCGGCACGACCTGCCCAGCCTGATGATCATGGACGAGCACGGCGTGATCACCGCGCACGGGCCGTTCCAGGGGCTGGACCGGTTCGAGGCGCGGCCCGCCGTGGTCGCGGCGCTGCGGGCCGACGGGCGGATCGAACGCGAGGTCCGGCCGTACCGCCACGCCGTCGGCCACTGCCAGCGCTGCGACACCGTGGTCGAGCCACGGGTTTCCCTGCAGTGGTTCGTGAAGGTGGAACCGCTCGCCAGCGCCGCCAGCGAGGCCGTGCGGTCCGGTCGAGTCACGATCCACCCGCCCGAACTCGCCAAGCGCTACTTCTCCTGGGTCGACAACATGCACGACTGGTGCATCTCGCGCCAGCTGTGGTGGGGCCACCGCATCCCGGTCTACTACGGCCCGAACGGCGAGGTGGTGTGCGTCGGGCCGGACGAGGAGCCGCCGAGCGGCCCGGGCTGGACGCAGGACGGCGACGTGCTGGACACGTGGTTCTCCTCCGGCCTGTGGCCGATCTCCACCCTCGGCTGGCCCGCGCAGACACCCGACCTCGCGCGCTACTACCCGACCAGCGTGCTCGTCACCGGCTACGACATCCTGTTCTTCTGGGTCGTGCGAATGGCGATGTTCGGGCTGTACGCCATGAAGGACCGCGGCCCCGCCGACAGCGTGCCCTTCCGCGAGATCGTCCTGCACGGCATGGTCCGCGACGCGCACGGCAAGAAGATGTCGAAGTCGTTCGGCAACGTCGTCGACCCGCTGGACTGGATCGACCGGTACGGCGCCGACGCCACCCGGTTCACCCTGGCCCGCGGCGCCAACCCCGGCTCCGACGTACCCATCACCGAGGAGTGGGCGCAGGGCTCGCGCAACTTCGCCACCAAGCTGTGGAACGCCTCCCGCTTCGCGCTGATGAACGGCGCGTCCGCCGCGCTGCCCGTACCGCCGGCGGAGCGGTTGTCCAGCGCCGACCGGTGGATCCTGTCCCGCCTGCACACGCTGATCGCCGAGGTCGACGCGTCCTACGACGGCTACGAGTTCGCCAAGGCGTGCGAGGCGATCCAGGCGTTCGCGTGGGGTGAGTTCTGCGACTGGTACGTCGAGCTTGCCAAGACGTCCTTGACAGCCGGCGGCGACGCGGCCCAGGCGACCCGGGCGGTGCTCGGGCACGTCCTGGACCGGCTGCTGCGGCTGCTGCACCCGGTGATGCCGTTCGTCACCGAGGAGCTGTGGCTCGCGCTGACGCAAGGTGGTGTTGACGGCGAGGCCGAGGCCGAGCGGTCGCTGGTGGTGGCCGCGTGGCCGGCGCCGGAGAAGGCGTACGCCGACCCGGCCGCGGAGGCCGAGATCGCTGCCCTGCAACGGCTGGTGACCGAGGTCCGGCGGTTCCGTTCCGACCAGGGCCTGCGTCCCGGGCAGCGGGTGCCGGCCCGTCTGGTCGGCATCGAGACGGGCGTCCTCGCCGCACACGAGCCGGCGATCCGCACGCTGCTGCGGCTGGACGAGGCGGGCCCGGACTTCGCCGCGTCGGCGTCCCTGCCGGTGGGCGACGTCCGCGTCGAACTCGACACCGCCGGCACGATCGACGTGGCGGCCGAGCGGCGGCGGCTGGAGAAGGACCTCGGCAACGCCCGCAAGGATCGCGACCAGGCACAGCGCAAGCTCGGCAACGCCGAGTTCCTCGCCAAGGCGCCGCAACCTGTGGTTGACAAGGTGAACCGCCAGTACGCCACGGCCGAGGCCGACATCGCCCGGCTGGAAGCACAGCTCGCCGCTCTGCCCGCCGGCTGATGCCGGCGCCGCCCGACCGTGACGCCGACCGTGCTGGCGGCCGGTACGACGAACAACACCGTGCCGGCCGAGGCGTCGGTGCACGTCGACGTGCGGGCGTCCTCGACGGCCGACCGGGACCGGGAGTACGTCGAGGTCGCGCAACTGCAGCGCCGGGCGGCACTGCTCGCCCGCCTGGTCGAGCTCGTCCGCGAGCAGCCGAGGTGACCAGGCGGAGCCCCTAACCCGAGCAGGCCGCGGGTGCCGGGGCGGCTGGGATGGCGACCCCTTGCGGCGGCCCGGCGCCCGCGCGCGAAACAATGCCCGGGTGACTACACGAGCAGGAGTTGGTCGCCATGGCGCGCGGTGACGCCGGCCGAGCCGGTCGGGCTGCCGGGGCTGCAAAGGCCGACCAGGCCGACCAGGCCGCCCGGGAGGCCTACGCCGAGGTGGAGCGGGCGCTGCTGCGCCGGTTGCCCGAGCACAAGTCGGTCGAAGGCCCCACCCTCGAGCGGATCCGGCTGCTGTGTGAGCTGCTGGGTGAGCCGCAGCACGCCGCGCCGGTGATCCACCTGACCGGCACCAACGGCAAGACGTCCACCGCCCGGATGGTCGACTCGCTGCTGGCGGCGTTCGGTGTCCGGGCCGGCCGGCTCACCAGCCCGCACCTGGCCGAGATCCGTGAGCGGATCAGCCTGGCCGGTGAGCCGGTGTCGCCGGAGCGGTTCGTGCAGGCGTACCACGAGGTGATGCCGTTCGTGGACCTCGCCGACCCGCGGCTGGACCGGCCGCTGTCGTTCTTCGAGATCGTCACCGCCATCGGGTTCGCCGTCTTCGCCGACGCCCCGGTGGACGCGGCGGTGCTGGAGGTCGGCCTCGGCGGCCGCTTCGACGCGACCAACGTCGCCGACGGCCGGGTCGCGGTGGTGACCCCGGTGGCGGTCGACCACGCGCAGTACCTCGGCGACACGCCTGCCGAGATCGCCGGGGAGAAGGCCGGCATCATCAAGCCGGGTGCGGTCGCGGTGATCGCCCAGCAGGAGGTCGAGGTCGCGGAGGTGCTGATGCGCCGGGCCGCGGAGGTCGGCGCGTCGGTGGCGCGGGAGGGCCTGGAGTTCGGGCTCGTCAACCGCGATCTGGCTGTCGGCGGGCAGCGGCTCACCCTCCAGGGCCTGCACGGGACGTACGACGAGATCTTCCTGCCGCTGCACGGCGTCCACCAGGCGCACAACGCGTCGGTTGCGCTGGCCGCGGTCGAGGCGTTCCTCGCCGGCGGCGTCACCGAGGGCGAGGGCCTGGACGCCGACCTCGTACGCGAAGGCTTCGCCAACGTCAGCTCGCCCGGACGCCTCGAGGTCGTCCGCCGCAGCCCGACGGTGGTGCTGGACGCCGCGCACAACCCGCACGGTGCGACCGCGACCGCGGCGGCGGTCACCGAGTCGTTCTCGTTCGAGCCGCTGGTCGGCGTGGTCGGGGTGATGGCGGACAAGGACGTGGAGGGGCTGCTGGAGGCATTCGAGCCGGTGCTCAGCCGGATCGTGTGCACCCAGAACTCCACCGCGCGCGCCATGCCCGCCGCCGAACTCGCCGAGATCGCGATGGACATCTTCGGTGAGGAACGCGTCGACCTCGCACCGCGACTGGACGAGGCGCTGGACCTCGGCATGCGCCTGGCGGAGGAGGAGGCCAGCGCACTCGGCTCCGGCGGAGTCCTGGTCACCGGCTCGGTCATCACCGCCGGCGAGGCCCGCGTCCTGCTCGGAGGACGGTGACGTCGTGCGTTCGGTACTCGCGGCGATCCTCGTCTTCGAGGCGATCATCGTCGGCCTGGCCATCCCGGTGGCCGTCTCGATCGAGAACGTCGGCGGCGGCCGGGCCGGTGCGGTCGGCGGCGGGATCGCCGTCGCCTGCCTGGTCACGGCGGGCCTGCTGCGGTTCCCCGCCGGGCGCGTGATCGGGTCGGTGCTGCAGGTGGTCGCGATCGCACTGGGGGTCGTCGTACCCCTGATGTTCTTCCTCGGTGCGATCTTCGCCGTGCTGTGGTTCGTCTGTCTCGTCCTCGACCGGCGCATCGTCGCGCTCCGGGCCGAGCGGGACCGCACCGAGTGACCGGTTACGCTGCGCATCCTGTCCGCCGTGTCAGCCCTGCCCGTCCCTCCGGCCCTGCCAGTCCTGTCCGCTCCGTAGGTTCTGTCCGTTCCGCCGGGCCGGCGTCCCCGCACGCCCGGCCCACTCATCGCGAGGAGTACGCGTGTCCGAGCGCACCCTGGTCCTGATCAAGCCCGACGCCGTACGCCGTGGCCTGGTCGGCGAGATCCTGAGCCGCTACGAACGCAAGGGGCTCTCCCTGGTCACGCTCGAACTCCGCACCATCGACGGTGCGATGGCCGACGCCCACTACGCCGAGCACGTGGAGAAGGCCTTCTACCCACCGCTGCGCGACTTCGTGACCAGCGGTCCGATGGTCGCGGCGGTGCTGGAGGGTGACCAGGCGGTCGAGGTCGTCCGGTTGCTCAACGGCGCGACCGACGCGCGGAAGGCGGCTGCCGGGACCATCCGCGGTGACCTCGCGCTGTCCAACCGGGAGAACCTCGTGCACGGCTCGGACTCGGCCGAGTCGGCCGCCCGCGAGATCGACCTCTGGTTCCCGAAGCTCGGCTAGCGCAGGTGCCGGGGCCGACCGCACCGCGCCCTGCGGTCAGCCGGCCCCGGTGAGGGTGAGCGCCACCAGCCCGAGGTTCAGCGCGGTCACCACGGTGGCGACGACCACCGCGGCCGCCGTGGTGAGCGGGTGGTTGGTGGCCTCGCCCATCAGGCTCCGCCGGGCGGTGAGAATCACCAGCGGCACCACCGCGAACGGCACCCCGAACGACAGCACCACCTGCGACAGCACCAGCGCCCGGGTCGGGTCGACCCCGCCCCCGAGCAGCAGCAGGGCCGGCGCCAGCGTCACCAGCCGCCGGACCAGCAGCGGGATCCGCCGGCGCAGCAGCCCCGCCATGATCATCGCGCCCGCATAGCAGCCGACCGAGGTGGACGCCAGCCCGGAGGCGAGCAACCCCACTGCGAAGACCACCGCCAGACCGCCGCCGAGCTGGTCGGCGATCGCGGTGTACGCACCTTCCAGCCGGTCTGTGCCCGGCACACCCCGTAGGGCGGTGGCGGCGGCCAGCAGCAACCCGAGGTTGACGGTGCCGGCCAGCACCATCGCCACCAGCACGTCGATCCGGGTGACGGCGAGGTAGCGCCGGACCACCCGGCCCGCGCGGCGGCGCACCCGGGCAGCGGTCGCGACCCCCGCCCGAACCCCGGCCGGGTGCCGCCCGGCGGAGGTCCAGGCAGCGAGTCTTCGCGCGGCCGGGCCGTCGGCGGCCAGGCCGGAGTGCAGGTACACCGCATGCGGCATCAGGGTCGCGCCGAGCATCGCGGTGGCCAGCAGCACGCTGTCCAGCCCGGCGAACCCCGGCACCAGGCCGGCCGCGACCTCACCCGGCGTCGGCGGAGCCACCACCAGGCCGGCCAGGAACCCGACCGTCACGACCAGCAGGAACGCGACGATGACGCGTTCGAACGGTCGCCGGCCGAGCCGGTCGTGCACGGCCAGCACCGCCATCGACACCGTGCCGGTGACCAGCCCGCCGGCCAGCAGCGGCAGGTCGAACAACAACGCCAGCGCGATCGCCCCGCCCACCACCTCGGCAAGGTCGGTGGCGACCGCGACCAGCTCCGCCTGCAGCCAGTACGCCAACCGGGCCCGCCGGGACAGCTCGTCCGCGACCAGGGCCGGCAGGGAACGCCCGGTGACCAGCCCCACCTTGGCGGAGAGGTACTGCACCAGACCGGCCATCAGGTTGGCGGCGACGATCACCCAGACCAGCAGGTAGCCGTACTCCGCGCCGGCGGTGACGTTGGTGGCGACGTTGCCGGGATCGACGTAGGCGACGGCGGCGACCATGGCCGGACCGAGCAGGGCCGCCCCCGAGCGCATGCGTACGCCCGGCCGCGGCCCACCGGCTCGGCTGCGCGTGCCCCGAGTACCCCCCGTACCCCCGATCGTGGTCGGCATCGGGGTGCCGTGGTCCGCCTCGGCCCTACGCCTGGTCGCCGGTCAGCGCGCGCACCCGCCGCAGCACCTCCGGCGCACCCAGTGCCCGGGCGACCGAGAACAGGTCGGGGCTGCGGGTGGAGCCGGTGAGCGCCACCCGGATCACCTGGGCGGCCTCCCGGATGGAGCCGGGGAACGCGTCCGGGTCGCGCTTGTACTCCTTGGCGTTCTTGGCGAAGCCGTGCCGGGCGGCGAGGTCGCGGATCTGCGCGAACCACTCCTGCGGGTCGTCCAGCTCCTGGTACCCGTCGGCGAACTCGGCTGCCAGCGTGCGGACGATCGCCGGGTCCAGCCCGCCCAGGCGCTCGTCGCCCGGGTCGGACACCAGGGGGAACAGCGCCGGGAAGAAGAAGCCGTACACCGGCCGGAAGTCCGACCAGCGCCGCAGGTCCTTGCGGGGGTTGTCCACCCCTTCGCGTTCGACGGCCAGCGCGCGTAGCGCGAGGTCGCGGTCCCGCGCCACGACGTCCACCAGCTCGGGGTCGTAGGTCTGCGCCCATGCGGAGAGCTGGCCGAGGATCTCCTCACCGGACAGGGTGGCGATGTAGTCGGCGCTGATGTCGGACAGCTTCACCACGTCGACAAGGGGACCGGCCACGCCGCAGTCGGCCAGCCGGATCGGTGCCGCCAGTGCCTCCGCCATCGGCAGGTCGGCGAGCCGGCCGTTGGCCAGGCCGCGCAGGTAGTACTGCGTGGCCGGCGCGGGGTAGCCCACCTCCAGGAAGAAGTCAACCGAGGCCTCGGGGTCCTTGCGCTTGGACAGCTTGCGCTTGCTGCCGCCGTCCTGCTTGTTCAGCGGCGCGATGTGGGCGTACTCCGGCGCCTCGAAGCCCAGCGCCTCGAACAGCTGCAGGTGCAGTGGCACCGACGAGATCCACTCGTCGGCGCGGATCACCAGGTTGACCCGCATCAGGTGGTCGTCCACAGCGTGCGCGAAGTGGTACGTCGGCAGTCGCGGCTCCTGCGCGGAGGTCTTCAGGATCACCACGTCGTTGCGGTTGGACTCGTGGGAGAGCTCGCCCCGGATGGCGTCGGTGAACCTCGTCCGTGCGCCGGGACGTGCGGGCGCGCGGAAGCGGACGACGTACGGTGCACCCTCGGCGAGCTTGGCCCGCACGGCGTCGGGCTCGGCGTCCCGCCAGATCGCCCACCGCCCGTAGTAGCCGGTCGGCAGCTTCGTCTTCTGCTGCGTCGCGGTGATCTGCGCCAGCTCCTCCTTGGTGGCGAAGCAGAGGTACGCCTTGTCCTGGCGCAGCAGCTCGCGGACGTAGCTGAGGTAGATGTGCGAACGCCGGGACTGGCGGTAGGGGCCGTAGTCGCCGGGCAGGTCCTCGGCCTCGTCCGGCTTCACCGCGAAGTAGGCGAAGGCCCGGTCGAACTGCTCCAGCGCGCCGGGGACTTCCCGCGCCTGGTCGGTGTCCTCGATCCGGAAGATGTAGCGGCCACCGGACTCGTCGGCGACGGACCGGTCGATGATCGCGACGTAGAGGAGCCCCAGGTGGGCCGACCCCGTGGGCGAGGGACCGACCCGCGTCACCTTCGCGCCCTCGGGCAGCTGCCGGGGCGGGTACTGCTGTTCCCAGTACGCCGGCTCGGGCAGGTCCGCCGGGAAGAGGGCGTCGATTTCGGCGCGGTCGAGCATCGCTGGTGATCTCCGTTGGCGAAGACGTGGGGTGGGATCGCTGCGTCGACCCTATGCGAGCACCGCCACCGGGCGGCGACCGGTAGGCCGGTGGTCATGCGGGCGGTGGCCGGCCGTGGCGTGCGGCCAGGCGGGCGCCGTGGTCGCGGACGGCGACCCGCAACTCCTCCGGTGCGAGCACGTCGACCTCGCAGTCCAGCCCCGCGACGAACGACACCAGCGGGCCCAGGTCGTTGGCGGCCACCCGCAGGATCGCGGACGGTGCATTGTGCTCGTCCGGCTCGCCGTCGGGTTCCAGCACGCCGACGCTGGGCGGGAACCGCCGGCGGGCCTCCGCCAGGCCGAACGGGACCCGGAGCCGGGCCTGGATCGACCACGGTGCGAGGTTGGTCCCTTCCGACACCATGGCGACCGCGTCCGGCGGGTCGGTGTGTTCGTGGTGCCGGCCGGTCAGCACCGGCTCCCGCACCCGGTCGACCCGGAAAGTACGCCAGTCGGCGCGGTCCCGGTCCCGGGCCACGAGGTACCACCGGCGGCCGGTGTGCACGATGCGGTACGGCTCGACCGACCGCTCGCCGGCCCGCCCCTGGTGGTCGAGATAACCGAACCGCACTCCCTCCGTACGCCGGCAGCCGGTGGCCAGGACGACCAGGACGTCGGCGTCCACCCGGGGGAGTTCCGGCCCGGGCAGTTGCACGGTGCTCGCCCGTACGGCGCTCACGCGTTCCCGCAGCCGGACCGGCAGCACCTGGTCCAGCTTCGCGAGTGCGGCGACCGCGCCGTCTGCCACACCGGACACCGCGGTGGTCGCGGCGACGCCGAGCCCGACCGCGATGGCCACCGCCTCGTCGTCGTCCAGCAGCAACGGAGGCAGCCGGCCCGAGGCGCCGAGCCGGTAGCCGCCGTGCGTACCGAGTTCGGCCTGAACGGGGTAGCCGAGGGAGCGCAGCCGGGTGACGTCACGACGGACAGTACGCGGGGTGACACCGAGGCGTTCGGACAGCTCCTCGCCAGGCCAGTGCGTGCGGGCCTGGAGGAGGGAGAGCAGCCGGAGTAGGCGCGCGGCGGTGTCCATCACATCCATGACCCGGCGATTCTTCCGCGCGCGGGCCGTCGGGGGCCAGCCCTTCGGCGCCGGATGGGCGGTCCGCGGCCGGTTGTCGGTGGGCGGTGGCATGCTCCGCACATCCCATCCGCGATCCCGCACCCGCCCGGGAGGTCCCCGTGGGACGACCTGCGAACCAGACCGCGAACCAGACCGCGAACCCAAGCGGCGAACGTCGCTGCACCGGCTGGCCGGAGGAGGCCTTCGACGTGCTGCTGCGGCTGGACGGCGACCCGACCCTGGCCGAACGCGAACGACATCGTCGCGACCGCGAGCGCCTGGTCCGCAAGCCGATGATCGCGCTGCTGCAGGACGTCGCCGACGCCGACGAGGCCTACGAGGACTTCCACGTCTGGGGCTTCGCCAAGATGCTGTGGCCATGGCAGCGGCAGGCCGGCATGGTCCGGGTCGCGCCCAACGTCGAACTGGGGGTTTCGTTCGACCTCGACGGGCTGGCCGTTCAGTGCTCGTGGTGGTACGCGCCGGGCGAGCAGGTCGAGCGCTACCGCGCCTCGGTCGCCGGTGACGCCGGCGCGGAGCTGGCGGAGATCGTCGAGGGGCTGGCCGGGGACGGGTACGAGATCGGCGGTGACCTGCTGAAGCGGATGCCGCGTGGTTACGCGCCCGACCATCCTCGGGCGAAGTTGCTTCGGCACCGCACGCTGACCGCCGCCCGTCCCGTCGGCGGCGAGGCCTGGTTGCACACGCCGGAGGTGGTCGACCGGGTTCTCGCGGAGTTCGCCGCGCTCCGCCCGCTGACGTCGTGGTTCGCCGAGAATGCCGGACCGGAGCTGTCCGCCACCGGGGCTAGCGTGCGTTCATGACCAGCCCCACGAGTCCCCCGCCCGCCTCCTCGACCGCCCCTTCGACGAGCAACTCGATGAAGGCGCACCTGCTCGACCTCTCCGA
The DNA here is from genome assembly GCF_900104745.1 of Actinopolymorpha singaporensis. Classification (NCBI taxonomy): domain Bacteria; kingdom Bacillati; phylum Actinomycetota; class Actinomycetes; order Propionibacteriales; family Actinopolymorphaceae; genus Actinopolymorpha; species Actinopolymorpha singaporensis. The sequence continues at coordinate 5,972,710 of NZ_LT629732.1, read as the reverse complement.
CTTCGCCTGGCAGCGACTCCACCACCGGCTCGGCGAACTCACCGACAAGGAATACCTCTGGGAGCCGGTCGCCGGCGCCTGGACGGTCCGGCCGACCGGGGACGGCGGCCACGCCGCCGACGGCTCGGCCACGCCGCCGGAGCCGGCGCCGTTCACCACCCTGGCCTGGCGGATCGCCCACCTGACCGAGGTCCTCGGCGCCGAGCGGACCGCCACCTGGCTAGGACTGCCGGTCGGCCCGGACGAGGAGCCGGACCCGCCACAGGGCACCGCCGCCGCGGGGGTCGCCTCCCTGGAGCGTGCGCACGCGATCTGGCGCCGCCGGCTCGCCGCGGTCACCGACGAGGCGCTGGCCCGGCCAATGGGCGAGCTCGCCGGCCCGTACGCCGAGTCCGACGGCGCGGCCTTCGCGCTGCACATCCTGGACGAGCTGATCCACCACGGCGCGGAGATCGGGGTCGTCCGCGACCTCTACCGACACCAGCGTCCGCGGGATCCGTTCGCCGGCTCGTGAGCCACCCGGGCAGCCCGCGGTCCGGCGTGGTCGGCGTCGGCCTCACGGCTGCGCGTCGGTGACCCCGCCGTGCGTCCTGGGACCCGATCCGGACCCGGCCCGCTGGTGCCCGAACCGCACCGGCGTCCACCGACCGGAGTGCGCGGCGGGGTCGACCCGGCGTTGCGGCCCGGCGGGCACCTCTGGTGCGGGCACGATGTCTGGGGCAGCCTCACCGGCCGCCACCATCCGGGCGGCCAGGCGTCGCCGCAACTCGTCGGAGATCTCGCGGTGGGAGGTCAGTCCGGCCAGGTTGCGGAGTTCGTACGGGTCGCTGGCCAGGTCGTACAGCGCCGTCTCCACATACCGCTTGCCCGCCGGGTCGTTCCAGGGGTGCGCCTCGGGGTCGACGACGTAGTACTTCCACCGGGACGTCCGGATCGCGCGGCCCACCTCCGACTCGCTGACCTGCACGAACACCTCCTCTGGAAAGTCCGCGCCGGGATTGCGGACGAGCGGCAGGAACGACCGGCCCTGCATCTGCTTGGGCACGTCCACGCCGGCCGCGTCGAGCAGGGTCGGTGGCAGGTCGATCGTGCTCACCGGCCGGTTCAGCGCACCGCCGGAGTCGAAGCCCGGGCCTCGCAGGGCGAGCGGCACCCGGATCGAGGCGTCGTGGCAGGAGCGCTTGTACTCCCCGTTGCGGGTCTTGAAGTGGCTGCCGTGGTCGGAGGTGAAGGCGAGGATCGTGTCGTCGAGCAGGTCCAGGCTGCGCAGCGCGTCGACCAGTCGGCCCAGTCCCTCGTCGACCCGGCGGATCTGCCCGCAGTAGCCACCGAGGTGCTGGTGTGCCGTACCGCCCTGTGCCGACAGCGTGGCGAGGTCCGGCGGGAGCCAGCGGCCCTGGTAGCGCTCGGCGTAGCCCTCGGGTGCCGGATAGGTGTCCACCTCGTTCTGGTGGTGGGGCTCGATCAGCGAGACGAAGAGAAAGAACGGCTGTCGTACGCCGGAGCCGTCCGGGCCGGTCTGGTCGGCGACGAACCGGATCGCCGCGTCGAAGACCGCGTCCGAGCGGTAACCCGGCAGCATCACCGGCTCGCCGTCCTCGTCGAACATCACCGTGCGGTAGGCGTCGGAGACGAACTCCAGCACGTTCGCACCGAGCCAGCTCTGGTAGCCACCGCGCTTACCCGGCGGCACCGGCTCCTCGTCGGCGAGGTGCCACTTTCCGATGTAGCCGGTGGAGTATCCCGCGCCGGCGAAGCACCCGGCCAGCGTGGGCACGTCTGCCGGAAGAGTGCGGCCGTTGCGGAACACGCCCGTGGTGGTGGGGTAGGCGCCCGTCTGGATCGCCGCCCGTGCCGGCGCGCACACCGGCTGCGGCGTACACGCCTGGACCACGTGGGTCCCGGCACGCGCCATCGCGTCGAAGTTCGGGGTGAGGTCCAGCGGGTTGCCGTGCACCCCGGTGGTGTCCCAGCGCTGCTGGTCGGTGAAGACGACCACCACGTTGGGCCTGGCGGCAGGGGTGCGGTCGGGCCTGGCGTCGGGCATGGGCGGACCTTCCTGTCGGTGAACGGTGCCGGTCGGTCGGAGCTGTCACCGCCGTCGGGAGATCGTTCCACCGGAAGACGCACCTGAACAACGCGGCACGGCGAGCGCCGATCGCACCTGCGGCGGGACGGTCCGCGCGCCGATGCGCAGCTCGGACCCGCGTCAGGCGTCCGGGAGATCAGGCGTCGGGGAGATCAGGCGTCGGGGAGGACCGTACGGCTGACGTTGACCGCGACGCTCAGCGTCAGCGGCTCGCCGCCGCCGGCCAGCGGGGGATCGCCGACCATCACCTCGGCGTCGTCGACCGCGCCGAGCGCGCGGGCGCGGGACGCCCAGTCTTCGATGTCGGCGAGAGTGAGTCCCGACCCGGTCGGGAGACACAGGAACGCGGCCATGCGGCACATCTTCCCATCACATCCCGAAGCCTCCTACCCGGACCGGCTCCAGGTGTGGCGGAGTCGCGAAGTCCGGCTACCGGGCTTTCTGGGCTACAGGGCGTTCCGGCTACCGGCCGCCCCGGCGAGCGCGCCTGGCGTCCCGACGGGCCTGCCGAGCATCGCGCAGGGCGTCCCGGCGATCGGCCCGGGCGTCGGCCAGCGCGGATCTGCGCTGGGCCCGGCCTTCGCCGAGGGCCACGCCACGCTGGGCCCGGGCATCGGCGAGGGCCTCGCGTCTGCTCTCCCGGGCGGCCCGGAACCTGTCGTACGGCCGGGAGCTCGCCACCCGCAGACCACCGAGCAGGGAGAACGCGCGCACCCGCAGCGTCGGCGCGTCCTCACCGGCCACCTCGTCGACGTCGATGCGCCGGCCGCCGAGCAGGCTGAACCCCTCGGTGACCACCGAGACCCCGGGCGGGACGGTGAGGCTGACGCCCCCGATGACCGACACCGAGGTCAGAATGACCTCCGGCGCGTCAAGCTGGGCCTCGCGCAGATCCAGGTCGACACCGCCGATCAACGTCACCGACACCAGGTGGTCGCGCATTCGCCACCGGCCACCCCGGCGCAGCCCACCCAGCGGCGTCACGTGCCAGTCGGTGCGACCGCGACCAGCGGCGCGGCGTACGGCGGGGTCGGTGGCTTCCTCCGTGCCGGCCGAGGGCAGGTCGCGGAGGAGAGGTTCGAGCTCTCCGCGGGTGCGTGCGGTGTAGGAGCGTTCCAGCCGGTCGCTGAACTCCTCCAGGGTCAGCCGCCCCTCACCGCACGCGGCGTTGAGCCGGGACACGACCGCCTCCCGCTCGGCGTCGGAGGCCAGGATGTCGGCGCCGCCGGCCACCGGGTGGGCAGGTCCCGCCGGCTCGGACGGGTGGGGTTCGGGTTGCTGGTCGCTCATGGCCGCCTTCCCCGCGCTGTGTTCTGTCGGTGTTTCTGTCGGTGTTTCTGTCGGTGGTGGGCGGAGTCGCCCGTACGACGGACCGGGGCGTGTCCCGGTCCCGCCCACCGCGCGGACATTATCCCGCCGTACCGACAGGATCCCGCCGTACCGAAGGAATCCTGGTCTGCTCGGCCGGCGTACCGCACCATGCGCACCGCGGCCGGGTGAGCAGGCGGTAGGCAAGGGCGGCGACCCCGAGGCCGACACCCCACACGAGGTACGCGGACATGGCCACTCCCATGAACCAGGGCGGGTACGGGTCGGCTTGTGCCGCGGTCGCGGGCTGGGTGAGGAGCTGGACCAGGCCGGTTCCGAAGTACGCCGTCATCCCCACCGAGACAGCCAGTCCAGGGCCGAGGACCAGCCACCGCGGCACCCGGTGGCCGGCGAGACCGAGCACCCAGCGCGGCCAGACCCGTCCGAAGCGGTGCACCTGCGCCAGCGGCAGCAGCGTGCCGGCGAGTGCGGCGGCCGCCAGGAAAGCGAGCCCCGCCACCCTGCCCGCGGATCCGCTCGCGGGAGCCGCCTTCGGACCGAACCCGACCATTGCCTGGGCTCCGAACCGGATCACGCACCCGAGGACCGCCGCGTAGCCGGCCGCGAACGCCCACCACGGCGCCCGGACCGCGCCGACGGCCCCGGCGGATCCGACGGCCCCGGTGGATCCGGCCCTGGTGGATCCGGCCCTGGCCCCGGATGCCCCGGCCGGGGCGGCACGCGGTGGCCGGCCACAATCCGGGCAGGCGGCCCGCAGTCGCCGGCCGGCGGCCAGTGCCGTCGTACCCACCAGCACGGCGCCCGCCATGCAGCTGGACCGGCTGAGCAGCGCGCCCGCGTCGAAGGACGTGCCGGTACCCACGAACAACAGCCCCACGACGTCGAGCAGCAGGAGGCAGGCGGCGGAGGTGAGCGCCGCGCTCAATGCCCAGGTGATCGCGACCGCTGTCCAGGCGGCGACCGCACTCACCCCGGTGATCCTCGGCGGGGGCGGCCGGTCGTCTCCGGGGAGCAGTCCGAGCGGGCCGACCAGCAGGCGGACGGCCACGGCCGCCGCGGCCGACGCCGCGCACAGGACGACCACGCCCCAGCCGGAGAACGCCAGCAGGTCGGGCCCGACAGGCGGAAACCAGGGCCGGTGACCGAGCGCCCAGTACGTACGAAGTGCGCCGTATGCGAGAGCCCAGCCGATCACCAGCCCCGGCAGCCGCGCCGACCAGTGGACCTTCGGGCGAGCCGACGGCGTGCCGCCTCCCGGTCTTCGCAGGGCACCAGGACCTCGCCGCCGGTGACCTTCCCGGGCGTCCAGGGCATCAAGGCCGTCCAGGGCGTCCGGGCTGTCGAAGCCGTCCGCGTCGCGGCGGATCCGCGTGCCGTCAGGAGTTCGCATGCCTTCACGCTGGCCGGACCGGACCTGCTCCGCCCTCCCTCCCGCGGGGGAAGGGCGTCGCCCACCCGAGCCGGCCCCGCGGCCGGCCGACCCGCCACGGGGCTCGACGCCCCGCGCGGACCCGCCCGGCAGACCTGCGGCCCGGGCCGGCCCCCGCCCGGCGGTTACCCTGGATGCTTTGGCCGACGAGACCCCGATCGAAGGTGTGCTGAGAACCATGGCCGTGGAGTCGCTGTTCCCCCGGCTGGAGCCCCTGCTACCGGCGGTACAGAAGCCGATCCAGTACGTCGGCGGTGAGCTCAACTCGACCGTCAAGGACTGGGACTCCGTCCAGGTCCGGTGGGCGCTGATGTATCCCGACGCCTACGAGGTGGGGCTGCCCAACCAGGGCGTGCAGATCCTCTACGAGGTGCTCAACGAGCGCGACTGGATCCTGGCCGAGCGCACGTACTCCGTGTGGCCGGACATGGAGAAGGTGATGCGCGACAACGCCATCCCGCAGTTCACCGTCGACGGGCACCGCCCGGTCGGCGCGTTCGACGTCCTCGGTGTGTCGTTCGCCACCGAACTCGGCTACACCAACCTGCTCACCGCGCTCGACCTGGCCGACATCCCGCTGGAGGCCCGCGAGCGCACCGACGAGCATCCGATCGTGCTGGCCGGCGGCCACTCCGCGTTCAACCCCGAGCCGATCGCCGACTTCCTCGACGCCGCCGTCCTCGGTGACGGCGAGGAGGTCGTCCTCGCGATCAGCGAGGTCGTCCGGGAATGGAAGGCCGAGGGCGGCCCGGGCGGGCGGGACGAACTGCTGTTCCGGCTGGCCGCCTCCGGTGGGGTCTACGTACCGAAGTTCTACGACGTCGACTACCTCCCCGACGGCCGGATCAAGCGGGTGGCCCCCAACCGCAGCGGGGTTCCGTCGCACGTCGTCAAGCACACGTTGATGGACCTCGACAAGTGGCCCTACCCGAAGCAGCCGCTGGTCCCGCTGGCGGAGACCGTGCACGAGCGCTTCTCGGTGGAGATCTTCCGCGGCTGCACCCGCGGTTGCCGGTTCTGCCAGGCGGGGATGATCACCCGGCCGGTACGCGAGCGCAACATCTCCACCATCGGCGAGATGGTGCAGAAGGGCGTGGAGGCGTCCGGTTTCGAGGAGGTCGGGCTGCTGTCGCTGTCCAGCGCCGACCACTCCGAGATCGGTGACGTGGCGAAGGGACTCGCCGACCGGTACGAGGGGAGCAACGTCTCCTTGTCACTGCCGTCGACGCGGGTCGACGCGTTCAACGTCACGCTGGCGAACGAGCTTTCCCGCAACGGCCGCAGGTCCGGGTTGACGTTCGCGCCCGAGGGCGGCAGCGAGCGGATGCGCAAGGTCATCAACAAGATGGTCAGCGAGGACGACCTCATCCGCACCGTCGCCACCGCGTACGCCAACGGCTGGCGGCAGGTGAAGCTGTACTTCATGTGCGGGTTGCCGACCGAGACCGACGAGGACGTACTCGCCATCGCCGACCTCGCCCAGCGGGTGATCGCCACCGGGCGCGAGGTGTCCGGTCGCAACGACATCCGGTGCACGGTGTCCATCGGCGGGTTCGTGCCCAAGCCGCACACGCCGTTCCAGTGGGCGGCCCAGGAGTCCTGGGAGAACGTCGACGCCCGGCTGTCCAAGCTGCGGGCCGCGATCCGGGGAGACCGGAAGTACGGCAAGGCGATCGGGCTGCGTTACCACGACGGCCAGCCCTCGGTGGTCGAGGGACTGCTGTCCCGCGGTGACCGCCGGGTGGGCCGGGTGATCCGGGCGGTGTGGGCCGACGGCGGCCGGTTCGACGGCTGGAGCGAGCACTTCTCCTACGACCGGTGGGTGAAGGCGTGCGAGGAGGCGCTGGCCGGCGAGCCCGTCGACCTCGACTGGTACACCACCCGCGAACGCGGCGAGACCGAGGTGCTCCCGTGGGACCACCTCGACGCCGGCCTGGACCGCGAGTGGCTGTGGGAGGACTGGCAGGACTCGCTGGACGAGGTGGAGGTCGAGGACTGCCGCTGGACGCCGTGCTTCGACTGCGGCGTCTGCCCGCAGATGGGTACGGAGATCCAGGTCGGTCCGACGGGGCAGAAGATGCTGCCCATCGTGGGTGTCTCGCAGGCCCGGCAGGCCGACCTGCTCGCCCCCGCCGGCAGCCGCGACTCAGGCTGACCGGCCGACCCGACGGCTGCCACAGGCCGCGGCGAACAGGTCGACAGATAGGGTCTGCGCCGAGATGAGCCGGACACCGAAGCCACCCGACCGCAACACCCCGCCGACCGTGCAGCGGTTGCGTTTCCGGTACGCCAAGCGGGGGCGGCTGCGCTTTACCAGCCACCGCGACTTCCAGCGGGCGCTGGAGCGCGCCGTCCGCCGGGCCGGCGTACCCATCGCGTACTCCGCCGGCTTCAGTCCGCACCCGAAGATCTCCTACGCGGGCGCGGCGCCGACCGGGGCCGCCAGTGAGGCGGAGTACGCCGAACTCGGTGTCGCGGTCCGTTGCGACCCGCAGGCGCTGCGTGTCGGCCTGGACTCCGCGCTGCCCGACGGGCTGGACGTGCTGGAAGTCGTGGAGGCGGGCCCGGGTGCGCTGGCGGACCGCCTGCAGGCCTCGTTCTGGGAGATCGCCTGCCCGGTGGACGCGGCCGGCGACCTGGACATGGCGGTCGAGGCGTTCCTCGCCCGCGACGTGGTGGAGGTGGAACGCCTCACCAAGAACGGACCTCGCGTATTCGACATTCGGGACGCCGTCCGGCGACTGGAACTGACCCGGCCGGAACCGGCCGCGGGCGCACCGTCCGGCGGAACGACCGACCTCTCGAGTCCTTGTGCGATACTGCAGGTGGTCGTGCGGCACGGAACGCCCGCCGTGCGACCCGACGACGTCCTCGCTGGGCTCCGCCTGGCGTCTGGGCTCGAGCTTCCGCCACCACATCGCATGACCCGGCGGAGCCAGGGCCCGTGGGACGAGGAGTCCGGCACCGTGGGCGACCCGCTGGCCCCCGACCGCGACGCTTCCGTCACCTCGTGAGTGACAGGAGCCGTTGACGCGGTTGGGACACCGACCCGGGAGCGGTGCCGTGGCGAAGGCGCCGTCGCGGTTCCGATGCGAAGCTACGGCTCGCGGTCGGGGCTGACAAGCGACTTACGTCGGAGCGGCCTGCCGGTTGCCCCGACGACCGACACGGGCCTCCGCGCGGCTCACCAGCCCGGGGGCTGACAGGAGACAGACTTGCTCGAAAACGAGCCCGGCGCCGAAACGGGCGCGACACCCGAATACTCCGATCGACCCGCTGCCGGCACCGGCGGCACGCCGCCGCAGGCGGACGGCCCGCCGCAGGAGCCGTCCCAGGAGGCGGAGCCGGCCACCACGCCGCGGCGCACCGCTCGTAAGCGTGTGAGCCGGGCGAAGAAGGCAGCCGCCGCGCCGGCCGAGGCCACGGCGGACGCCGAGTCCTCCTCAGGCCCGGCCGAAGGTGCGGCTGATGGTTCAGCCGACGGGGCGGCCGAGGAGCAGAAGCCGGCGCCGCGCAAGCGAGCCGCCGCCAAGCGCACCCGGGCCAAGAAGGCCGCGGCGCCGAAGAACGACCAGCCGGCCACGTCCGCTTCCGCCGAGATGGCGCCCGCCGAGGCTGCTGCCACGGAGGCGGCCGCCGCAGAGGCCGCGGCGGCGAACCCGCCCGCGGCGGCCGGCGGCGAGCAGTCGGGCAACGTCCCGTCCGAGCAGCAGGCCCGGACCGAGCAGGCCGCGCAGGCGTCGGCCGAGTCGACCGCCGGCTCCGCCGAGCCCGCCGAATCCACCGAGTCCACCCGACAGCCGCAGGGCCCCGGCCCCGAGGCTCCGGCGGCGGTAGCCTTCCAGCCGCCGACCGTGCTGTTCCAGCCGCCGACGATCGAGACCCCACCGACCGTTCCGGCCGGGAAGGCCCCGGAAGGGGAGCCGGCCGAGAGCGGTGAGCAGAAGCCGTCGCGGCGCCGGCGTACCCGCGGGGGAACGGCCGCCGTGGAGGCCGACCAGACCGCCGAGACCGACCAGGCGGCCGCCGACCAGCAGAGCCAGCCGGACCAGGCCGCCGAGGCGGACAGGGCGGGGGCCGACGGCTCGGGCAGGTCCACCCGCGGTAGGCGCGGCCGCAGGGCAGAACCCGTCGGTGACGAAGCCGACAGCGACGACTCCGACGACGGCGAGGAGTCCGAGGGCGGCCGGCGCCGCCGCCGCCGCCGCGGCGGGCGCCGCAGGAACAAGAACGGCACCGACGACGACTCTGCCTCCGACGCCACTTCCGGCGCCACCTTCGACGACGCCGAGACCGGCACCGACGGGTCGGCGGAGTCTCCCGCGGCGGAGTCGGAGGACTCCGAGGACGACTCCGACGAGGACGGTGGCGGTTCGCGTCGTCGCCGCCGGCGGCGTCGCCGTCGCGGTGAGTCCACCGACGCCTCGCCCGACGACCCCGAGCACACCGTCGTCAAGGTGCGCGAGCCCCGCAAGGGCGACGACGAGCCGAGCGCCCTGGAGGGCTCGACCCGGCTGGAGGCCAAGAAGCAGCGACGCCGCGAGGGCCGCGAGGCCGGCCGCCGCCGGCCGCCGATCCTCACCGAGTCGGAGTTCCTGGCCCGCCGCGAGGCCGTCAAGCGCACGATGGTGATCCGTCAGCAGCGCGACCGGACGCAGATCGCGGTGCTCGAGGACGACGTACTCGTCGAGCACTACGTCACCCGCGAGTCGCAGTCGTCGATGATCGGCAACGTCTACCTCGGGCGGGTGCAGAACGTCCTGCCCAGCATGGAGGCGGCGTTCATCGACATCGGCCGCGGCCGCAACGCGGTGCTCTACGCGGGCGAGGTCGACTGGAACGGCCTGGGCCACGAGAACCAGCCCCGCCGGATCGAGCTCGCGCTCAAGTCGGGGCAGAGCGTGCTGGTCCAGGTGACGAAGGATCCGATCGGCCACAAGGGAGCCCGGCTGACCAGCCAGGTGAGCCTGCCCGGCCGCTACCTCGTCTACGTACCCCACGGCTCGATGAACGGCATCAGCCGCAAGCTTCCCGACACCGAGCGCAGCCGGCTCAAGGCACTGCTGAAGGACATCGTTCCCGACGAGGCTGGCGTGGTGGTACGCACTGCCGCCGAGGGTGCGAGCGAGGAGGAACTCTCCCGCGACGTCGCCCGGCTGAAGGCGCAGTGGGAGTCGATCGAGAAGAAGGCCGCCAACGGCCAGGCGCCCAACCTGCTCTCCGCCGAGCCCGACCTGCTCATCAAGGTCGTCCGGGACCTGTTCACCGAGGACTTCGCCCGCCTGGTCGTCTCCGGCGACGAGGCCTGGGAGATGGTCGAGGGGTACGTCGAGCACGTGGCCCCGCACCTCGCCGACCGGCTGGAACGCTGGGGCAAGCCCGACGACGTGTTCACGTCGTTCCGGATCGAGGAGCAGATCGTGAAGGCCCTGGACCGGAAGGTGTGGCTGCCGTCCGGCGGTTCGCTGGTGATCGACCGCACCGAGGCGATGACGGTCATCGACGTCAACACCGGGAAGTTCACCGGTGCCGGCGGCAACCTCGAGGAGACCGTCACCCGGAACAACCTCGAGGCCGCCGAGGAGATCGTGCGCCAGCTCCGGCTGCGCGACATCGGCGGGATCATCGTCGTCGACTTCATCGACATGGTGCTCGAGTCCAACCGCGACCTGGTGCTCCGCAGGCTGGTGGAGTGCCTCGGCCGCGACCGCACCAAGCACCAGGTGGCCGAGGTCACCTCGCTGGGGCTGGTCCAGATGACGCGCAAGCGGATCGGCACCGGCCTGCTGGAGTCGTTCAGCGAGCCGTGTGAGGCGTGCTCGGGGCGCGGCGTGAAGGTACGCCTCGAACCCGTGGAGGCGCCGTCGTCGCCCAACGGCGAGGAGGAGCACAGCCGGCGGTCCCGTCGCCGGCGCCGTGGTGGTGGCGGCAACGGCGTCGCCGAGCCGGTGGACGCGGAGCCGGTGGACGCGGAGCCGGTGGACGCGACGCCAGTGGAGTCCGAGCAGGTCGCATCCGAGGCGGCCGACGGCGCGTCCGATTCCGCGTCGGTGTCCAAGGACGTGAACGCCGCCAAGACCGAAGGCGAGCAGCGGCAGGCCGAGCAGGCGGAAGCCCGGCCGGCAGGTGCCGAGCCGGTCGATGCCAAGCCCGCGGCCACGTGGGTGGACGTCGGGTCCACCCGTTCCGAGGCAACCGAGACCGCATCTTCCGAGGCCGCCGCCGGTACGTCCGAAGCGTCCGGTACGACGCGGCCGACCGGTACACCCGAAGAATCGGGTACGCCGGAGCATGCCGGAGCACCCATGCAGACCGGCGGGGACGACCAGGCTGTCCGGTCGTCCCAGGAAGCTCAGCCGGCTCAGGAAGCGGACCAGCCGGCACCCGAGGAGGCGGCCCGCAACGGCGCGGAGCCCGCCAGGTCCGAGGAGCCGTCCGGTGCCCCCGAGGAGGAGTCGCCGGAGGACTTCGGTGGTCGTCCCGCTCGCCGGCGCAGCCGCCGGCGGGTATCCGCCGAGTAGGACCCGCGAGCGCCGGTTCCGAGCAGGAACACCCGGTGCAGGCGTCCGGTGGCCGGCCCACCGGCGCCCGCGGGTGGCCCGGCTTTGATCCGGCCGGCGGACCTGCGGTAGTCTGATCCGTCGGCGCGGTGTCCGCGCCATCTTCGCGCGTCCGTTCCCGCGACGCGCTCCCGAACGTCCGAAGAGAGTGAGACCAGCGGTGTACGCGATCGTGCGCAGTGGCGGCCGTCAGCACAAGGTGGCCGTCGGCGACGTCCTCGAGGTCAACCGACTGGCCGAGCAGACGGGTTCGACGGTGCAGCTTCCGGCCGTCCTCGTCGTCGACGGTGAGAGCGTCACGTCCGACGCCGCGGCGCTCGGCAAGGTCTCGGTGACCGCTGAGGTCCTCGGTGCCGCCAAGGGCCCGAAGATTCATATCCTGAAGTACAAGAACAAGACCGGCTACCGCAGGCGCCAGGGCCACCGCCAGGCGCTGACCAAGGTCAAGGTCACCGACATCAACAAGGGCTAGTCCGAGCACCACTGCGGACCAACCCACCGAAGAAGACCAAGGGCTGACATCTCATGGCACACAAGAAGGGCGCCTCGTCCTCGCGGAACGGGCGCGACTCCACCTCCAAGCGACTCGGTGTCAAGCGCTACGGCGGTCAACTCGTCAACGCCGGTGAGATCATCGTCCGCCAGCGCGGCACCCACTTCCACCCGGGCTTCAACGTCGGGCGGGGCGGCGACGACACGCTGTTCGCGCTGTCGGCCGGCACCGTGGAGTTCGGCAGCCGCCGCGGCCGCCGGACGGTCAGCATCCTCCCGAGCGAGTAAGCCACACCCGGACACAGTGGGCGGGGCGGGCCATCTGGGCCCGCCCCGTACCTGTTTGACCAGCAGTCGCGCGCAGGTGGCGCGCGGCGGTCGGCTCCAGTAGGCGGTTCCAGCAGGAGGAGGTGCGCCGTGGCGGTCCCCACGTTCATCGACCGGGTGACGCTGCACGTGGCCGGCGGTGACGGCGGCCACGGCTGCACCTCGGTCCATCGGGAGAAGTTCAAGCCACTCGGTGGCCCGGACGGCGGCAACGGCGGCCGGGGCGGCAGCGTCGTCCTCGAGGTCGCCCCCAACCTCACCACGCTGGCCGACTACTACCACGCACCGCACCGCCGAGCGGCCAACGGCCGCCCCGGCCAGGGCAGCAACCGCGCCGGCGCCGACGGTGACGACCTCGTGCTGAAGGTGCCGGACGGCACGGTCGTCAAGACCACCGACGGCGAGGTGCTGATCGACCTGGTGGGCACCGGCACCTCCTACGTCGTCGCCGCCGGCGGCAACGGCGGCCTGGGCAACGCCGCACTGGCCTCGGCCCGCCGCCGCGCTCCGGGGTTCGCGCTGCTCGGGGAGCCCGGTGACCGCCGCAGCATCGTCCTGGAGCTGAAGCTCGTCGCCGACGTGGGGCTGGTCGGGTTCCCCAGCGCCGGCAAGTCCAGCCTGATCGCCGCCATGTCCCGAGCTCGGCCGAAGATCGCCGACTATCCGTTCACGACGTTGGTGCCCAACCTGGGCGTGGTGACCGCGGGCGACACGACGTTCACCGTGGCCGACGTACCCGGCCTGATCGAGGGCGCGAGCGAGGGGCGGGGCCTTGGCCACGAGTTCCTCCGCCACGTCGAACGCTGCAGCGCGCTGTGTCACGTGATCGACTGCGCGACGTTGGAGCCGGGCCGCGACCCGCTGTCCGACCTGGACGTCATCGAGAGGGAGCTCGCCGCGCACGGCGGGCTGGAGGACCGCCCGCGCATCGTCGCCCTCAACAAGGTCGACGTGCCCGACGGCCATGACCTGGCCGAGCTGGTGAAGCCCGAGCTCGCCGCCCGTGGCCTGCATGTCTTCGAGGTGTCCGCGGCCACTCACGCCGGCCTGGTCGAGCTGTCGTACGCCATGGCACGCCTGGTCCAGGGCCGGCGTGCGGCGGCCCCACCGGCCGAGCCCACCCGGATCGTGATCCGTCCGAGGGCCGTCGACGAGTCCGACTTCACCGTGACCCGCGAGGGTGACGTGTGGCGGGTGCGCGGCCGCCGTCCCGAGCGGTGGGTCCGCCAGACCGACTTCAGCAACGACGAAGCCGTCGGCTACCTCGCCGACCGGCTGAACCGTCTCGGCGTCGAGGACAAGCTCCGCAAGCTGGGCGCCCAGCGCGGCGACGCGGTGGCGATCGGCGAGGAGGACAACGCCGTGGTGTTCGACTTCGACCCCAGCGTGGAGTCCGGCGCGGAGCTGCTGCAGGGCCCGCGGGGCAGCGATCCTCGTCTGGACGGCCGGTGACGAGCCGGTGACCAAAGGGCTGCGCACCGACGTGACGGCTGCCGAGCGGGTGGTCGTCAAGGTCGGGTCGTCCTCACTCACCACCTCGCGCGGCGGCATCGCCCAGGACCGCATCGACGCGCTCGTCGACTCACTTGCGACCCGTCGCGCCGCCGGCACCGAGATCGTCCTGGTCTCCTCCGGCGCGATCGCGACCGGCTTCGCGCCGCTCGGGTTGCGCGCCCGCCCGCGTGACCTGGCCACCCAGCAGGCGGCGGCGAGCGTCGGCCAGGGGCTCCTCGTGGCCCGTTACACCGAGGCGTTCGGCCGGCACGGCTTCCGGGTGGCGCAGGTGCTGCTCACCCTCGACGACGTGACCCGGCGGTCCCACTACCGCAACGCCTACCGCACGATGGCGCGGCTGCTGGAGCTCGGCGTGGTGCCGATCGTGAACGAGAACGACTCGGTGGCCACCGAGGAGATCCGGTTCGGCGACAACGACCGGCTGGCGGCCCTGGTCGCCCACCTGGTGCACGCGGACCTGCTCGTCCTGCTGTCCGACGTCGACGGCCTCTACGACGGAGACCCGCGCAGGCCCGGCACCGCCCGGGTGGAGGAGGTACGCGGCGACGCCGACCTCGAGCACGTGTCACTCGGGCGTTCCGGCCGGTCCGGCGTCGGCACCGGCGGCATGGCGACCAAGGTCGAGGCCGCCCGGATCGCGACCGCCGCCGGCGTTCCGGTGGTACTCGCCGACGCCGGCGACGCGGGCCGCGCACTGGCCGGCGAGCGGGTCGGCACCTACTTCCACCGGACCGGCCGTCGGCGGCCGACCCGGTTGCTGTGGCTAGCCCACGCCACCACGCCGCGCGGCAGGCTCCGGCTCGACAACGGCGCCGTGCGCGCGGTCTGCGAGCGCCGCGCATCCCTCCTCCCGGCCGGGATCGTGGCGGTGGACGGAGCGTTCGAGGTGGGGGATCCTGTCGATCTGGTCGACACCGAGGGCCGTACTGTCGCCCGCGGGCTGGTCAACTTCGACGCCCGCGAGCTTCCCGGCCTGCTCGGCCGGTCCACGCGGGACCTTGCTCGCGAGCTCGGTCCCGCCTACGAACGCGAGGTCGTTCACCGCGACGACCTCGTGCTCGTACCCGAACGTGACCGTACGATCGCGCACACCTGAATCACGCACTGGAGAAAGGCGGCGGTGTGAGCTCCGACGAGACGCGGATGTGGCACATCACCGTGACGGTGGCGGGCGAACCCCACGATCCGGACGAAGTACGCGCCGGGCTCGAACGCCTGGTCGAGGAGCGGCCGTTCCTGTTGACCGTGCGCTTCCAGGCGGACCGGGCGGAGGTGCGCTACTGGGAGCAGGCCACGGAGATCCTGGACGCCGCCTCGCTGGCGCTGCGGCTGTGGACCGAGCACCGCGAGAGCGCGGGGCTGCCCCAGTGGGAGGTCATCGGCCTGGAGGTGCTCGACCGGGACACCTTCACCATGCGGGTGGACGAGGGAACCGCCCCACCGCTGTTCGCGGGGATCGCCAGCGTCCGCCCCTACTAGTTTCGCGACGCTCACTCCTCGGCGCCCGATCCGCAGGACACGCCCTAGGATCGGGACCGTGACTGCTTCCGTGAACGCCGACGCCGTGAACGCAGGCGCCGACATCGACCGTGAGCGCGCGGCCGTTCTCGACGCCGCGGCCCGCGCCCGCGAGGCCGCCGTCGACCTGGCCGGCCGCTCCCGCGCCGACAAGGACGCCGCCCTGGCCGCGATGGGCGCCGCACTGCGCGCCCAGGCGGCGAGCATCGTCACCGCCAACGCGGCCGACGTGGAGCGGGCACGTGCGGCGGGAACACCCGACGCGATCATCGACCGGCTGCGGCTGGACGAGGGCCGGATCGCGGCGATGGCCGACGGCCTGGCCGAGGTCGCCGCGCTGACCGACCCGGTGGGCGAGGTGGTCCGCGGGTTCACGTTGCCGAACGGCCTGGAGCTTCGTCAGGTGCGGGTGCCGTTCGGCGTGGTCGGCATCATCTACGAGGCCCGCCCGAACGTCACCGCCGACGCGGCCGGCCTGTGCCTGAAGAGCGGGAACGCCGCCCTGCTGCGGGGTTCGTCCTCGGCGCGGGAGTCCAACGCCGCGATCGTGGACGTGCTGCGCAAGGCCCTGGTCGACGCCGGGCTGCCCGCCGACGCGGTCCAGCTCGTACCCGGCGACAGCCGCGAGTCGGTCGGGCACCTGATGCGGGCACGCGGTCTGGTCGACGTCCTCATCCCGCGCGGCGGCGCGAGCCTGATCCGCAGCGTCGTCGAGGGGTCCACGGTCCCGGTGATCGAGACCGGCGTCGGCAACTGCCACGTCTACGTCGACGCCGACGCCGACCTGGACATGGCCGTCTCCATCCTGCTGAACGCGAAGACCCAGCGCCCGAGCGTCTGCAACGCCGCCGAGTCGCTGCTCGTGCACGCCGACGCCGCCGAGGCGTTCCTGCCGCGTGCGCTGGCGGCGCTGCGCGACGCGGGGGTGACGGTGCACGGAGACGCCCGGGTCGCGGCGTACGACGAGAACGTCGTCCCGGCCACCGACGCCGACTGGGACGCGGAGTACCTCTCCCTGGACCTCGCCGCAGCCGTCGTCGACTCCCTCGAGGACGCCTGCCGGCACATTCGCCGGCACGGCTCGGGCCACACCGACGCGATCGTCACGCGTTCGCAGCCGGCGGCCCGCCGGTTCGTGCAGGCGGTCGACTCCGCCGCGGTGGTGGTGAACGCCTCGACCCGGTTCACCGACGGCGGGGAGTTCGGGTTCGGCGCGGAGATCGGCATCTCCACCCAGAAGCTGCACGCCCGCGGGCCGATGGGCCTGCCCGAGCTCACCTCGACCAAGTACGTCGTGGTCGGAGAGGGGCAGATCCGCGGCTGACGCGACGATCGCGCGGCCCCAGGGGGCCCGCGTGTCGTCGCCGGTGGCCCAGGGCCGTAGCCGACGGCCCGGCCCGGCGCGGTGAGCGGAGGGGTGCGGGGTAGGCTTTGCGCCCATGGCGTCCGTCGTACTTCTCGCACAGGAAGGTCCGGAACTGCCCGTCCCCGGGCCGGTGTTCGGGCTCATCGCCTTCCTGATCCTGTTCATCCTCCTGGCGATCACGCTCGCCTTCGGTAAGGGCCGGCCGCACGCCTGAGCCCGACGCAGATGCGTACGCACAGCCCGGCGGTCCGGAGGGCCTGGTGAACGACCGACGTCCCCGCCTGGGCGTGATGGGCGGCACGTTCGACCCCATCCACAACGGCCACCTGGTGGCCGCGAGCGAGGTCCAGGCCGACTTCGACCTCGACGAGGTGATCTTCGTACCAACCGGCCAGCCCTGGCAGAAGGGTGCCCGGCAGGTCGCGGAGGCCGAGGACCGCTACCTCATGACGGTGATCGCCACCGCGTCCAACCCGAGGTTCTCGGTGAGCCGGGTCGACATCGACCGCCCGGGACTCACCTACACCGTCGACACGTTGCGTGACCTGCGGGCCGCGCGGGGGCCGGATGCGGAGTTCTTCTTCATCACCGGTGCGGACGCGCTGACCCAGATCCTGACCTGGCGCGACGTCGACGAGCTGTTCCGGATGGCGCACTTCGTCGGGTGCACCCGGCCGGGCCACACCTTCGAGATCGACCGGCTTCCCAAGGACGCCGTCACCCTCCTGGAGATCCCGGCGCTGGCCATTTCCTCCACGGAGTGTCGCGAGCGCGTCGCGGCGGGTCGCCCGATCTGGTACCTCGTCCCCGACGGCATCGTTCAGTACATCAACAAGAGGCGGATGTACCTCAAGCCGTGAGATCCTGGAGTGGACCTTACGTCGAACAGATACGCCGTTCCGAAAAGTTCGTCACGGAATCGGCGAGAAAGGACCTCGTGCCCGCAACGACCGAAGCCGTCGAGCTGGCACAGCTGGCCGCCCGGGCCGCTTCTGACAAGCTGGCCCGCGACATCGTCGCATTCGATGTCTCCGAGCGGCTCGCCATCGCCGACGCGTTCCTTCTGTGCTCCGCAACCAACGACCGTCAGGTCGGCGCCATCGTCCGGGAGATCCAGGACCGACTGGCCGCCGCCGGGTACAAGCCCTCCCGCCGCGAGGGCGACCGGGAGAACCGCTGGGTCCTAATGGACTACGGCGATCTCGTCGTCCACGTCCAGCACGTCGAGGAGCGCGCCTTCTACGCGCTCGAACGACTGTGGCGGGACTGCCCCGAGATCAAGCTCCCCGAGGCCGTCACCGTGGGCGGTGGCCCCCGCGACCTGGCCGGAGACATGCCGGGTGACATGCCCGGCCGTATCCCCGGTGCGGAGGGACCGCGTCCCACCGGAACCGACGCGTGACCGCGGGCAGGTTGGTGGTCTGGCGACACGGGCGGACCGGGTGGAACTTCGCGGACCGTTTCCAGGGTCAGACCGACATCCCGCTGGACGAGGTGGGGCTGCGGCAGGCCGAGGACGCCGCAGCCCGGCTCGCCGCCCTGCGCCCGGCCGCCATCGTGGCCAGCGACCTGCGCAGGGCCGCCCAGACCGCGGCGGCGCTGGCCCGCCTGACGGGGCTGGAAGTGACGTACGACCCCGATCTTCGGGAGATCCACGTCGGCTCCTGGGCGGGCTTGACGAAGGTCGAGTTCGCCGCCCGCCACCCCGACCTCCACGCCCGGATGGAGGCGGGGGAGGACGTCCGGCGCGGCGGCGACGGCGAGACGGTTGCCGAGGTTGCCGAACGCGCGGAGAAGGCGTTCCGCCGGGCCACCGAGCTCGTCGCCGACGGCGAGACCGTCGTGGTCGCCTCGCATGGCCTGGCCACCCGGGTCGGAGTCGCCCGACTTGTCGGTCTCGCGCCGGCGCACTGGGACGCCTTCGGCGGGCTGAGCAACTGCGCGTGGGTGGTCTGCGAGCCGGGCCGGCGAGGCTGGCGGATCGTGGAGTGGAACGCCGGCACCCTACCCGAGCCTGTGCTCAGCGACGACCGCTGAGGCGCCCGGCCGGGTAGCTTCGAAGTCGGTCGGGGCCGCCGCGGACGGTCGGGATCTCCAGGGGTGCCCTGGTTTCGCCTGTGCCGGGCGGACCAGATAGAGTAGGCCGCGCCCACCCGGGCAAAGGGGCTGTAGCGCAGTTGGTAGCGCACCTCCATGGCATGGAGGGGGTCAGGGGTTCGAATCCCCTCAGCTCCACCGCAGGTCAGAGGCCGGTTTCCCGCATCGGGGCCGGCCTCTTTTCTCCCCCGGTGCTATGCCTCAGAATCGGCATCGTCACTGGTGGATGCACGTCGAGAGCTGCCAACAGCGACCCACACGTGTGCCGAGTGTCATGCAGCCGGATCTCCCGCACGCCAGCCACCGCGCGGCGGTTGATGAAGCTGCGGTTGAGATTCCTGGGCTCGACTCGCTCGGTGCGCCCGGTCGGCTGGCGTCCATGGTCGTCCGGGTTTCCTGTCAGCAACGCCGTTGGCAAAAGAAGCCCAGGATTCTCGCCTGATTGATCGGCTATCGGTAGCCGAAGAGGGGACGGGTTGGTGCGGTCAGTACGGACACGAGGGCGCGGTCGCGGAGACCAAGTTCGCTTCGCCAGGAGGTGTCCTCGCGGACGGTTATGTGGTCAGAGCGCCACAACGCGGGATTGCCGCACACAGCGTGAGTCGGGGAGAGAGCGGCAGTACGGTTCGGTCCCAACGGCGCCTCGTCAGCAAGGCCGGCGAAGCCGGAAATCTCGGCGAGAGTCTCCCACGGCCGTGCCGCGAAGTCCTCGTACCGGATACGCAAGGTCGGCACCCCGCGGCGGGCAAGGAGTGTCAGAGCGGTATTCTCCGCGTTCCACTGCACGGCCGCGCGGCCGGGCGAGTACCGGGCCATCTCCCTTTCCTTGCTGACGCCGGTTGCCATTGGGCGGGCCCGCCGTTTCGCCCACGAGTAGGCGACTGCACGCGGATCCCGGACAACGTGCACTATCCGCAGGTCGTCGGCGCCGTAACGATGGCTAAGGCAAGCAGCCATTGACGCGTGTTTGCTGCCGTCCACGACCACCTGACTTCCATCCACCCGGGCCGTCGCGGCGTACAGCCGGTCGTACATCACTGTGTACCGATCCACCCGCGCTGCAAGATCCGCCGGAAGGCCGCGCCGAAGGAGACGCGGTAGGAAGCGCAGCCGGTCTACCGATCCCTTCAGTCGCAGAATGTCCGATGGCCGGACTCTGGACCACCCACCGAACGCCTCCTCGCCGACCTCCCGCCAAAACGCGCACCGCAAGAACGGCTCCCCGCACCCGCACGCTTCGCCATCGATCAACATCCGCTGCCACAGATGCGCCACTTCACCCACAGAGCAGACTTGGGGAAGTTCACCCAAGAGCCGTTCGATCACCGTTGAGCCGGAGCGGCCCAGCCCCCCGATGTAGACAAGCCGAAAGTCCGACACATCCCCACGGCTACCCCGGTTGTGGTAGTCCACTCGCACTACCTGCGCATTCTGCCTCACGCGAACGCTACTGCAGCCCGGGTTGACCACTCATCCACCGAACGTCAGATGTTCACGCCGAAGTCCGGCACCCGCCCGCTCTGCTGCACCCGAACAACCTGCCGGGCGACCTCGCGCAACTTGGTGTTGTGGTGCTGTGAACGCTTCCGCAGCAGGACGAATGCCTGGTCCTTGGTGAGGTGGTGGCGTTCCATCAGGATCCCGAGCGCCGCGCCGATCTCGGTCCGGCTGGCCAGCGCGTCCCGCAGCCGAGTCGACTGCCGGCTGAGGGCGTACGTCATGGCGAGCTGGGACGCGTACATGAGCCCGACGGCTTCCGCGCCTGTGGCGAAGGCGTCCGAGCGGTCGGCGTAGAAGTTCAGGGAGCCGGCCATGCCGTCCCAGGCGAACATGTGCGCCGACAGCATGCCGCCGACGCCCAGGGCCACCGCCGCGGGAGCGAACGTCGGCCAGCGCGGATCAGCGGCCATGTCGTTGACCAGGTGAACCGGCCCATGGCGCAGCGACGCGACGCAGGGGCCCTCGCCGGAGCGGTACTGCACCGCGTCCACTTCCATCACGAAGTCCGCGGTGACCGCGAAACTTTCCAGCGCGCCCTTCTGGTCGCGCAGCGTGATACCGGCTGCCACAGCGCCGGGCACTGCCGTCACGGCGGCCCTGGTCAGCCAGGCGAGGGACGCCTCGGGTGGCTCGTGGTTCCACAGGGCATGTGTCAACCCGTCGAGCGCTTCCGCGAGCCGTTGGCCGTCTGCCCCGTCCATCGAAAATCCCAACGCCGCTGCCGGATTCTCCTCACACCGTTGCCGCCACTGGGAGGGCAGTGGCCTCGGTCGAGGTTTCGGGAAGACTAGACCGGGTTCGTCGGACTCGCTGACGGCGATCGGGCGACGTCGGTGCATCTTCGAACGGACGACCAGCCACAGCAGATGCTCAGGTGAGCCGCGCAGTCGCAGCGCTGAGCCCGACCCGCTGGACCACACGGAGGTCACCACTCACCAGCGACGGGGGAACGCCGGGTGCAGTGATGTGGACCAGCGGGTCGGGTGCCCGAACGCTACTGCACCGTGGTCTAACCACGTACACCGGGATCGATCATGATGAGCGAAGTTGGCCCACAACGGCCATCGCGGCCTTACAGGCTCCGTTCTGGACAGTGACAACCACCAGTTGACATGACGCCACGCGGTCGCACGCGAGCTGACGGTCACTCGGCGCGGTGTTCAGACGGCGGCGACGTTCACCGACGTGTCGATGCGGCCGAAAAGGCTTACCGCCACGTCGGCGCCGTCACCGACGACAGGTCGGCGACGTCGGTGGGTACGCCGACGACCGACCCCGGGTGCTCCTCCACCAGCGAGTCGAGGCCCTCGCGGCCACGCGCGGCGGCCACCACACGTGCACCCGCGGAGGCGAACTCGGCGGCGGTGGCGCGGCCGATTCCGCTGGACGCGCCGGCGACCACGACGACCTGTTCGGACAGTGTGCGCATCGCCGGTCTCCCTCGGGCTCGGCGGCATCGCGAAGGCGTGGTCACAGCCGCCTGAGGATCACCCATGCACCCGGCGCCGAGAGGCGTTCTGGGAAAGGTCAGTACGTGGGGATCCGGGCGCGGACGGCCCGTGGGAGCTTGGCGAGGACCAGTTCGTACGAATGGTCGATCATCCAGCGCAGTTCGTCGTCGTCGACGGAGCCGTCGAGTTCGACGGTGTTCCAGTGCCGCTTGTTCTGGTGGTAGCCGGGGCGCACGGACGGGTGGCGTGCCCGCAGCTCCAGCGCCAGGTCCGGGTCGCACTTGAGATTCGTGGTCGGGTTGCCCTCGAGCGGCACGAGGGCGAACATCCTGCCGCCGACCTTGAACACCGCCACGCCCTCACCGAAGGGATAGTCCTCGACCGCGCCGGGCATCGCGGCGCAGGTGGCCAGCACGTCGTCTCGGTTCACGAGGTCTGCGCGTTCGTATAGACGCGGCGCGGGACGACGAGCACGGCAGCCCGCCGCTCCTGTGCCATCACCCGGTCGTAGGTGTCCCAGTCGTCGTGCGTACCACCCGCCGCCGAGAACACCTCGCGCAACAACAACCGCAGTGCCTCGGTGTCGACGTCGGGATGCGGGTCGTCGGGTCCGATGAGGTCGACGTCGCCCTCGACCGCCGCCCACTGCCAGCCGGCCCGGACGACGACCGTGGCGCGGGGGTCGGCGCGCAGGTTGCTCAGCTTGCGTGATCCGCCGATGGCGACCAACCCGACCACCTGCCCGCCGCGTAGCGGGTGCTCCAGGACGCCGGCGTTGACGACCGACGACTGGATGCCGCCGTCGCGCCGCAATGTGCTGAGCACGCACAGGCCGTGGTCGAGGGGAACCAGCTCCGCGAACGCGGTGAGATCGTTCATGTCTGGAGCCTACGAGCGGCCACCGGCACCTGTGCGGAGTTGCGTCGCGTTTCCGGACACCGATCGCCCGATCGCCGGTTACCGTGAACCTGTGGAGCTGGTCTTCGGCCTGACCATTCCGGCGGTGGTCGTCCTCCTCGTCGTCTTCTGGGCGTACGACAAGGTGCAGCAGCGCCGTGGCAGGCGGCAGGGCACGCCGCTGTCGTCGACGTACCTGAACGAGTTCACGGCGGTCTTCCACGCGACGAAGCGAACCGAGCTTGAACACCGGGAGTCGGTCTCGCTGATCCGCGAGGAGGACCCGCAGGGCGCTCCGCCGTTCGGCGTCGATCTGGATCGCGGAGTGGTCGTCTTACGACCGGACGGCGCAGCCTCCCGCCCTCCTCACGCTCCTGATGCCGCGCAGAGGCGTGCGCTGACTACGAGGAGGTCCAGCTCGTGACGTAGCCGTCGATCTCCGCTGTCAAGCGCGCCTTGACATCCTCGGGTGCGAACGACGCGGTGACGGCGTTCTTGGCCAGGGCGGCGATTCCGTACTCGTCCAGGCCGAGCAGGTCGGCCGCCACGGCGTACTCACGGTTGAGGTCGGTGGCGAACATCGGCGGGTCGTCGGAGTTGACGGTGACCAGGCAGCCGGCTGCGACCATGTCCGCCAACGGGTGCTCGGCCAGCGTGGGCACCGCGCGGGTGGCGATGTTCGAGGTGGGGCACACCTCGAGCGGAATCCGCTGCTCGGCGAGGTGAGCGAGCAGGTCGGGATCGCGGGTCGCGGAGGTGCCGTGCCCGATGCGTTCGGCGCCGAGATAGTTGATTGCGTCCCAGATCGTTTCCGGCCCGGTCGTCTCACCGGCGTGCGGCACGCTGTGCAGGCCCGTCGCGCGTGCCGCGTCGAAGTGCGGCTTGAACTGCGGGCGCCCGACGCCGATCTCCGGGCCGCCGAGCCCGAAGCTGACCAGGCCTTCGGGTGCCAGCCGAGTGGCGGCGTCCAGGGTGACGTCGGCGGCCGGGATCCCGGACTCGCCGGAGATGTCGAAGCACCATCGCAGGACCAGGCCGAGGTCGCGTTCGGCGGTCAGCCGCGCGTCCTCGATCGCCTCCATGAACGCCTCGCCGGGGATGCCGCGGTGGATGTGGGAGTACGGCGTGACGGTGAGTTCGGCGTACCGGATGCCCTGAGCCCGCATGTTCTCGGCCACGCCGTACGTCAGGGTGCGGACGTCCTCGGCGTCGCGGACCAGGTCGACCACGCTGAGGTAGACGGTGATGAAGTGCGCGAAGTCGGTGAACGTGAAGTACTCCGCCAGCTTCGCCTCGTCGGCCGGCACGCCCGCTTTCGGGTGCCGCGCGGCGAGCTCGGCCACGACGCGCGGGGACGCCGAGCCGACGTGGTGCACGTGCAGTTCCGCCTTCGGCAGTCCCGCGAGGAAGGCCTCGTGCCGGTGCGGGACGGCAGCCGGAAGGCTCGTCGCGCCGGCGGTGTTCGCGGCGGCGCCGGGAACGTCCGTTGAGGAGACGGCGGACAGGTGCGGCTCGGGCGTGGGCATGGCCGGGAGTCTCGCACAGCCGGCTGGGCCCGGGCGGCGAACCTGCCATCGGATTGTCAGATACTGCGGTGAGTCCCGCTTGGAGAGCGTTTATCCCCTCGGAACGGCGAGCCACGCTGTGTAACGTGCCCGCCGGAGGAGGTGTCCACATGACCGACGAGCTGCGCGCCCTGCCCAAGATCGAGTTGCACAGCCACCTCGACTGCGGCCTGAGCTACGACGCCGTACGCCGGATCGATCCCCGTATCTCCCGTGAGCACTACGACCGGCACTTCGTCGCCCCGCCGGTCTGCGACTCCCTCGGCGACTACCTCACCTACACGTTCGACTACCGCGCCGTCCTGCAGTCCGAGCGAGCGCTGCGCATCGCGGTGGAAGACGCTTTCGCCCAGCTCGCCGCCGACGGCGTGGCGTACGCCGAACTCCGGTTCGCGCCGATGGTGCACGTGGAGGACGGCCTGTCCGCCGACGAGGTGGTCGCGGCCGTCAGCGACGAGACCGTACGCCAGACCGAGGCGACCGGCATCGACGCAGGCCTGATCCTGTGCACGTTGCGCGACTACGACACCGAGCGGAGCCTGCGTACGGCGCGGCTGGCGGTGCACCATGCCCGGATCGGCCCGGTGGTCGCGTTCGACATCGCCGGCGACGAGGCCCGCCACCCGCTCGACACCCACCTGCCGGCGTTCGACTTGGCCGCCGACGCGGGTCTCGGCGTGACCGTGCACGCGGGCGAGGGCGGCGGTCCGGACAGCGTGACGGAGGCACTGGACAAGACCACCACCCGGCGCATCGGTCACGGCGTCCGTTCGGTCGAGGACCCCGACCTGCTGGCCCGGCTGGCGGCCGAGGGGGTCCACCTGGAGGTGTGCCCGAGCTGCAACGTCCAGACCGGAGCGGTCGCGAGCTACGCCGCGCACCCGGTCGGCGCGCTGCGGGCCGCGGGCGTCCCGGTGAGTGTCAGCACCGACACCAGGGCGGTCACCGACATCGACCTGACCAGGGAGTATGCCCGGTTGACCGAGGCGTTCGGCTGGACCCTGGCCGACTTCGGCGAGGTCAACCGCGCGGCGCTGACCGCGAGCTTCGCCGCCCCCTCCGTAAGCCGGCGACTGGCCGGCATCCTCGACGACGCCTATCCGAAGGTTCCGGCATGACCACACCCACGACCCGCTCCACGAGCACCGGCCCCGCCCCGGCCACGCCGATACCACCCGGCCAGGTGCTGATCTTCGACGCCGACGACACGCTGTGGGAGATGAACCTGCTGTTCGAGCGGGTCATCGAGGACTACCTCGACTGGCTCGAACACCCCACCCTCGACCGGACCGAGATCCGGCGCATCCTCGACGACATCGAGGCCGCCAACGCCGTCACGCACGGGTACGGCAGCAAGGTGTTCCTGCGCAGCCTCGGCGAGTGCCTGGAGCACCTGCGCGCCCGGCCCGCGACCGCACGGGAGCGTGCCGAGATCGACGAGCTCGCGGTGGCACTGATCGAGCACCGGGTCGAGCTGCTGCCCGGCGTCGCGCAGACCCTGGACACCCTCGGCCGGCGCCACCAGCTGCGGTTGCTCACCAAGGGCGACATCGACGAGCAGCAACGCAAGATCGACGCGTCCAACCTCGCGCACCACTTCGCCGGCATCCACATCGTGGCGGAGAAGCGGGTGGACACCTACGTCGAGCTCGCCGCCACCCACGCTCTGGAGCCCGCCAGCACCTGGATGATCGGCAACTCGCCGAAGTCCGACATCAACCCGGCGCGCCGGGCGGGGATGAACGCGGTCTTCATCCCCAACGAGCACACCTGGGTCCTCGAACACGACGAGGTGGACCCCGCCGACGACGGCGTACTCCGGCTGGACGCGTTCACCGACCTGCTCACCCACTTCTGAGGCGTCGATCCACTGCGCACGCCGGGACGAGCCCTGCACCGGAGACCGTCTCGATCGGAGAGCCGCACAAGTTCGGCGCCCTGGGATGGTTCCCCTGGACGCGCTGCCCAGCCGCCGCCACTCTCAGCTGGACGACACCCTGAAGATGTTCGGCAGATCGCTGGCTGCGGAACCAATGGGGTGACCGAGAGCCCGAGCGGTGAGATGATCTCGGCAAACGCCCCAGCTCGACCGGCTCGGTGAGCTTGCCCTTGGGTGAGCCGCCCCCCACGACTGGTAGGGAGCCCCGTGATCGTTCTCCGCGCTCGCATCGCCTCCGCCCGGGTGGCGGCCAGGGTGGTGCCCGTGTGGGGTCCGGTGTGGCTCGCCGCCGTGTGGGTCCGGGCCGCCCAGCAGCTCGCGTTCCACTATCGGCGCGAGGAGGCGGCCTCGGCGGCGCGTTCGGGCGTGCACTGCTGGCGTGCCCTGGACGCCCGCCGGCCCGGCCGGCACGGCGCCCGGCTGGCCCGGGCCCTGGGAGCGCTCGCCGAGCGGCTGGCCGATCTCGGCAGGGTCGGCGAGGCGCTCGAGGTGGCGAAGGAGGCGGTCGCGCTCGCGGAACGACAGGAGACCGCGGACGTCGTGACGCTCGCCGCCACCCGGTCTGCCCTGTCCTTCGTCTCCGCGCACGCCGAACGGCCCGGGGAGGCCCTGGCCGCCGCCGAACGCGCCGTCAGCCTGCTGCGGCCGCTGGACGTCGCCCCGAGCCGGACCGCGGTTGCCGTTCTGGCCACCGGGCTGAGCCGGCTGGGCGGCCTGCTCGCCGCCGCCGGGCGCCACGAGGAGGCGCTCGCGGCCTACGGCGAGGCGGTCGTTTTGTACCAACGGCTGTTCCGGCGGGGATGCTGGCGTTACACCGTCCCGTACCTCTGCGCCCAGGGCGAGCTGGCCCGCCAGCTGGGCGCCCTCGGACGCTATGCCGAAGCACTCGAACAGGGCGTCCGGCCACTGGCGTACTTCCAGCTGATGGCCGGTGCCTATCCGGCGGAGTACCGCTGCGTCCAGGCGGCGCTGCTCACCGAGGTGGCGCAGTGGCGCGGAGCCCTCGGCCAGCACGCGGAGGCGCTTGACGGCGCCGACCTCGCGGTGTCGTTGTTCCGGCACGAGCTGGACGTCCAACCCGAGCGCGCGGGCGCCGGCCTGGCGTACGCCCTGCGCTGCCTTGCCGTCCAGCTGCGCGCCCAGAGCAGGCCCGACGCCGCCATCGTCGCGCTGGAGGAGGCGGTCGCCCTCCGCCGGCGACTGGCGACGGGCTCGCCTGCCCAACTGTGGCCGCTGGCGGAGCTACTGGTGGAGTTCGCCGAACTCATGTGGGGGATGGGCCGGCGGGTGCCCGCGATCCGGCTCACTGCCGAACGCGTGGCGGTCGACCGGCGACTGCTCGCCGCGAACGTCCCCGGTGTCGACTCCTCCGGCGCCGACGCCGAACACGTCCTGGCCCGCGACCTCTACCTGCTCGGCGTCCGCTGCCGGGCGACCGGACAGTCGGAGGAGGCGGCCCAGGCGATCGAGGAGGCGATCGCGTTGCTGCGGTCCCGGGCGGCGAGGTTCGCAGACGAGCAGGCGGTGCCGGCGGACGCCGTACTGCCCGACGAATCCCGGCACACCGACGAGGCCGGCGCCCTTCCCGACGACCCCCTACGCGACGACGCGCTGGCCGATGGTGTCCTGACCGACGCTGTCCGGGCTGACGACGCGCTCGCTGAGGACGCACTGACGACCGCGCTGCCCGAGGACGAGCTGGGTGGTGCCCGGCCGGTCCGGCTGAGCGAGCGGGCGTGGCAGGACGACCAGGCGCTGCTGGCCGACGCCCTGGAGGAGATGGCCCACCTCCACGACGCGCGCGGCTACCTCGTCGAGGCGTTCGTGGCGATCGACGAGTCGGTGGCGATCCGCGAACACCTGGCGTTCCCGCCGGTCAGGAACTCATCGGCACCTGGCGAGGCCTGAGGTTCTTCTGCAGGAAACCGATCACCTGGTCCTCCCAGGCAGCGATCCGGGTCGCGTACGCCTGCAGGCTCGGGATGTCGGGCAGCTTCCACAAGGTGACCGTGCCCGGGGCGGTACGCCGGTAGAGCTGGCCCGCCCGGATCTGCCCGCGCTCGGCCACCAGCAGCAGCTTGTGCGGCCGCATCGCCCTGATGTCGTGGCGCAGGCTCCGCGGCGGAAGCGAGCCTCGCAGCACCGCGGCCGTGGCGTATTCGACGTTCTCGGTGACCCGCTGCAGCCAACCGGTCGGGGTGCCCGGGATCCGCAGGGTGTCGCCTGGGGAGCGCCGTCCGACGCCTTCCGCGACGACGGCGCGGATCCGGCCGTCGTGCGCCGACGCGGCCATCGCCGCCTCGCCGCCCCGGCCCAGGCCGATCACCCCGATCTTGGAGCGCCGCACGCCGTAGTGGTGGGCCAGGAACTTCACCCCCGCGTAGATGTCGCGTTCGCCGGTCCAGCCGAGGTCCATGGCGTCGCCCTCGCTTCGCCCGGTGCCGCGCGGGTCGTACAGCAGGACGCCGTACCCGTGCTCGGCCAGCAGGGCCGCCTGCGGCAGGACGTTGGAGCGGGTCATGCCGGCGTCGGGCGCGAGGACGACCGCGGCGGAGTTGCGGGACGGGATGTACCACCCGCGCAGGAGCACGCCGTCCGACGTGTGCAGCTCCACGTCGTCGTACACGAACCCCTTGTCGCCCGGGTCGAGCTTGTCCAGCAGTACCGGCGGCGGGTTCACCGCGGCCACCCCGGACACGATGGGCGGCAGCAGCACCGCCCCCGCGACCGCCGAGGCGACCAGGACGGGCAGCCGCAGCCACCGGCGCACCGTTCGGGCGTACGCCAGGATGCCCGCCAGCAGCAGCGGCAGTCCCACAACGGCCAGGATCACCCCGGCCATGGAACGCAGCGACAGGCCGTCGGCGCCGGCGTGCGGCAACCCGATCCCGAAGCCGGCGGCCACGTCCACCAGCCCGACCGCGGTGGCCAGCCTGGCCCGCCGACGCGGCGCGCCACCACGCTGGGCGCGCAGGACGAGCAGGGCTGCGGCCACGACCACCAGCAGCCGCACCACCCGGCCGAGGACCGTGCCGCCCGGCGCGAGAACGACCACCAAGCCGACCGCGGACACCTTCGTCGCCTGCGGGAGTAACCGCAGCGGGGGTTTCGGTTTCCGCCAGACCGGGCGGTGGCCGACCAGGCGGCCCAGCCGTCGCAGCACTCGCCGCCGGATGGGTGTGCGTTTCGGACGCCCGGGCCTGCCGGTTCCCGGCCTGCCGCGCCTGCGGGGCCTGCGGGCCTTGCCGGCTTTGCCGGGCTGGTCGGCCTTGCCGCGTCTGCGACGTTTCCAGCGCTCGCGGCGCGACGGGCGTTCGGGGAGTTCGGGGCGCTCTGGTGCGATGACCGCCACGTCCGGCCTCCTTGCGGCGCGATGCCGGGTAGGAGGCACCCACCGACGGGGCGTCGCACGGACCGTGTGGGGCTTGGTTCGAGCCCGAGCCCGCCTCGGTCGGTCGTGACCGGACCGTCCCCCTCGCGGTGGTCGCGTACCTGAGTCGCCGGTGGGTGCCAAACCCACGATGCGGGTCGGGCCGCGGGCAGACCCAGGGGACAAAGGACGGCCGGAGGGCCGGTCCGTCCCGACCACGCCGGGACGAGGGTCACGCACACCGGCCTCACCCGGGTCGGGTGTGGTGCCGACCCGGGTGAGCGTGCTGTTTCCTGCCGGTACGAGCGGCCGACCCGCGGGCCCGCTGGCCGTCAGGTCCAGGCCGGCTACTGGCCGGCGGCGGCGATCAGCTTGTCGAACGTCGCGTTGAGGTCGTCGTTCACGGTCTGGCGTTCGGGGTGGGCGTCGTGCCACTCGACGATCTCGCGGGCACCCGCCGAGAACGGGATGGTCGCCACGTAGTCCGGCACCAGCGCCTTGACCTTGCTGTTGTCGAAGATCACCGAGTGCGCCTTGTCGCCGAGCAGCGCGCCCTCCAGCGAGGGTTCGGCGGCGACGATCGTGTCCGAGGCGACGTGGACCAGCTTCGCCTCGACGCCCAGGGCCGTGGCCATCGCGGTGTAGATCTGGTTCCAGGTCAGCGACTCGTCGGAGGTGATGTGGAAGCTGTCCCCGACGGCGGCCGGCTGTCCCAGCAGTCCGACGAACGCCTTGGCGAAGTCGACGTGGTGCGTCAGCGCCCACAGCGAGGTGCCGTCGCCGTGCACCACGACGGGCGCGCCGCGGCGCATCCGGTCCAGGTCGGTCCAGCCGCCGGTGAGGGGGATGGCGGTCCGGTCGTAGGTGTGGGACGGGCGCACGATCGTGGCCGGAAACCCGTTCGTGCGGTACGCCTCGACCAGGAGGTTCTCGCAGGCGATCTTGTTGCGGGAGTACTCCCAGCGCGGGTTGCGCAGCGGCGTGGACTCCACGATCGGCAACCGGGCCGGGGGAGTCTGGTACGCGGAGGCGGAACTGATGAAGACGTACTGCCCGGTGCGGCCGGTGAACAGGTCGACGTCGGTCTGCACGTGGTCCGGCGTGAACGCGACGAAGTCGACCACCACGTCGAACTCTCGGTCGCCCAGCGCCGCCCTGGCTGACTCGGGGTCGCGGATGTCGCCCTGGATCACCTCGGCACCGTCGGGCACGGGGCGTATCGAGGTCGAACCGCGGTTGAGGATGGTGAGGTCGACGCCGGACTCGACGGCGCGGGCGCCGCACGCCGAACTGATGATGCCGGTGCCGCCGATGAACAAGACCTTGAGCGACGTCATACGGTCGGAGACTCCTCTGCTCGCTCTGCTCGCGGGACCCGGGGCGCCGGGACGGCGCACGGGTCTGGCCCCGCCATCCTTCCACCGCCCGGCCGGAGTCGCTCCGACCACTTCCGGTGCTGGTCGCGGCGCCTGCGCTCGGCGGTCAGCGCTCGGTGCCGGGGTCCAGCACCGGCTTCACGTCCAGGACAGGAGTGCCGTCCAGCGCCTCCAGGTCTGCCACCCGGATCCGGGTGCCGTCCACGGAGAGGATGCGCACCCGGTGCAGGCCGATCGGGTTCGGGCGGTCCGGCGATCGGGTGCTGAAGACGCCGGTGAGCGGCCTGGTCCGGTCGCCGCGCGGATGGACGGCGAGGACGTCCCGGTCGCCGCGGTGCAGCCAGGTCAGTACGAGGACGTCTGCGCCGGGCCGCAGGTCGCGCAGGCCGTCCTCGACCTCGGGTACGAAGACGAGGGTCGACTCGGGTGCTCCCTCGTCGCCCTGCTTGGGTGCGGCTGCCGGATCATGCAGTGCGGACTCGACCCGGCCGATCGGCCGCAGGGCGTACTGGGGGTACTGCTCGCTCGTCTCCCGGCTCATCGGGTTGCCTTCCTGTGCTCGGCGCTCGAACCACCTGGGTTCTGCCTGCCGTATCGTGCCCGATTTCGGTCACGGGTCGCGCACGGAGCCAACCTCCCGGACCGCCGACCGCACACTTGACGGGGTGAGCCTCACGACCGCGGTGCGTGCGCGCGGCGGCTGATTCCCTTTGCCTGGGAGGATTTCATGTCACACACTCCGGTGGCCGCGACGTCGACGCAGCCGTGTTGGGTGGACGTCTGCGTGGCGGGGATCCGGCGGCCCGGCGGCGAGGACGCCGGCACCAGGATCCATCTCGTGATTCTTCGGGAGAACGACGGCTCCCGGGAGCTTCCGATCGGCGTACTCGCCGACGCCGCGGTCGCCTTGACGACAATCGTGGAGAACGTGGAGATGCCGCGCCCGACGACGCACCGGTTCACCGCGAACCTGCTCGGTGCGACCGGCGCGCGGGTCACCGAGGTGCGGGTGACCGAACTCGCCGGCGGCAGCTTCTACGCCTCGGTCCTGCTGGACGGCCCGGCTGGGCAAGGTGAGGTTGACGCCAGGCCGAGCGACGCGCTGTGCCTGGCCTGCATCACGGGCGCGCCCATCCGCGTGGACGAGCGCATCCTCGCCGACCCGGCCGCGACCGGCGCAGGGAAGTGGCGCGACTATCCGACCACCGGGTCCGACCTGGCCGAGGAGATCCGCCGAGCCTCCGGAGCCAGGTGACCGACGCGATCCCGATCAGGTCGGGTGCGATGAGACGGGTGGCGAGACCGACCGCGGGCGCGACGTTGCGCCACAGTTTCGCTGGCTGCGATCCATTCCGACCGGCGTGTCAACGAGGAGTTGGCATGCGTGGATGCCCGCAAGTGGCAATACGCGGTTCTCGCGACCTTGGAGGAGTTCGGGCCCGCGAGCCAGGCCGAACTCAGCGCGCGGACCGGCATCTGTCGCAGTGACATGGTCTCGGTCGTCAGCGAACTGGCCGACCAGGGCCTGGTCGAACGCGCACCCGACCCTGCCGACCGCAGGCGGAACGTCGTCACGCCGACCAGGTCGGGGCGGCGGCAGTTGCTGAAACTGGACAAGCTGCTCGCCCGGGTGGAGGACGAGGTGCTGGCCCAGTTGACCCCGACGCAACGCGAACAGCTGACCCGCCTGCTCGTGACACTCGTGGACCACCACGGCCGGCAGGGGGAGGTGTAGTCCCCGGGGGAACCCTCCCGGTCCTCCCGGCCGAGATCAGGCGTAGAGCTGCCCCCAGGTGACCCGCCCCTCGACGCGCAGGTCGAGCCGGTCGCCGACCCGGCGGACGTCACCCGCCGCCACGAGGTCGTCGAGCAGGGCGCGGATCGCCCGGTCGAACTCCGTCACCGTCGCCTCTCCCATGTGCGTACGGGAGCCGCCCACCTGTGAGTGCCGTGCCTCGACGAACTCCTCCACCGTCGGCCGCCAGACCTCGGGGCCGCACGATCGCTCACCCAGCCTGGTGAAATGGCCGTGGCGTTCCAGCTCACCGGGCACGTCCCGGCGCCGATAGCCGCGTACGGGGGAGTGTCGGGCGAAGATCTCACCCAGCCGGGAGCTCATCGCGGGCGGCCCGTCCCAGGACCGCTCGACCACGGCGAGCACGGCGTTCGGCGCCGACGCCCGGGCGAACCTCGGCAGCGCGACGTCCCAGTCCATCCAGTGCAGGCTCTCGCCGGCGGTGATCAGGGCGTACGGCGGATCGAGTTCGGCGTCCTCCGCCGTGCCCAGACACCAACGCAGCTTGGAGTTGTCGCCTCCGGGAAGCTCCCGGCCGCGCGCCAGCATCGCCGCCGACCTGTCCACGGCGTCGACCCGGTCGACCAGGGGTGCGAGCCGCCGCGCCAGTTCGCCGGTCCCGCAGCCGATGTCGAGCACCGCCCGTGGAGTGTCGCCGGCGGCGAGATCGGCCTGCCCGGCCAGTTCGGCCAGCAGCCGGACGAGCTCGTGGGGATAGGGCGGCCGACGGTCGTAGACCTCGACGATCAGCGGGTCCTGGAACCACCCGCCGTAGTCCGTCCGATCGGTACCGCCGGTCGTGCCGGTGCCGCTGGGTGAGTCGCTGTCGCTGGGTGCATCGCTGCCGGCCGACGTCGTGGACATGACCTTTTCTAGCAGGCGTCACCCGGGAAAGCCCGTCGCTCGGTGTCGGTGCGCCGTCGTACGGTGACCGGCATGCCCACATGAACGATCAGCCCGGAGCCGTGGACGGACCCCGGCTGTCCGGATTCCGGCCTACGCTCTCCCGCATGACGTTGCACGACGTCGGGGGCGTCGTCTTCCGGGTGGCCGACAGTCGAGTGGCGGCGGCTGTGACCCTTCTGTACGAGCGAGCGACGGCACGTCGGCTCGGCGCCACCGAGCCCGTCGTGGCCGACCGGCGGCTGGTGGAGGTCGTCCGCGCCCGCCTGGACGCGCCGCGCACCGTGGTGGTCGTCGGGGAACGCGCCGCGGAGACCGTGGCCTGCTGTTTCGGGAGCCCGCTGCGATCGGCTGACGGTGTTCGCGGGGTTCCGTCCGAGGTCGAGGCGCACCTCAGCCTGGTCGCTGTGGCGCCGCCGTACTGGGGTCTGGGGTACGGCCGGGCCGTGCTGGCCTTCGCCGAGCGTGCCCTGGTGGCCGCCGGGTACCAGGGCGCGCAGTTGCACGTGCAGGCCGCCAACGTCAGGGCGCGGAAGCTGTACGAACGCTGTGGTTGGACGCTGCTCGGCCCGGGGGAACCGCACAAGGACGGCCCGCAGGTCGTGTACGGCAAACGACTTCGCGACGGCGGCGTTCCATGAACGTCCCTCAGCCCGAGTCGTCCTCCGACGCCGACGCCGGCGGCAGGATCGGGTAGTCGGGCATCGGGTAGAGCCCGACCGCGAAGCCGTAGACCGTGTCCCCGGAGCGAGGCAGCTGGTCGAACTCGTGAATCACCTGGTCGACGCGGCGCCAGAACTCCGCTGCACGCTCCTCCGGTATCCGCGCGTGCCGGAGGAAGGCACGCATCCGGCCGTCCTCGTACGCCGCGGCCGACTCCTTCGCCGCGACGTCGAAGTCGTTGAAGTCGTGCGGGAGCTTGTCACCGTCGGGGGAGTGCCGGCCGAGCCCGATGTAGAACATCCGCGCGGTGCGGCCGTAGTACCGCTCCTCGATCGCCCTGACCCGCCGGGTGCGCACGACGCGCATCAGACCGGCTCGGGTGAGGAGGTTGACGTGGTGGGCCACCGTGCTCTTCGGCCGTTTCACCGCTGCCGCCAGCTCCGTCACGGTCGCTGCCCGCTCGTGCAGCAGGCCGAGGAGCGTCGTACGCAACGGGTCGCTGATCGCCCGCACCTGCTCGGCCGTGGTGAGCTCGAGCCGGTCGTCGAGGTCGTAGTCCGGGGCAGGGGTGTTGCTCGACATGGTTGGATCAGACTAGCATCGTCGATCGTTCGAGATATTTGGATCATTGGCACCTGAAAGTGAGCGAGCCATGGCAGAGGTCGTGCTGTTCCACCACGCGCAGGGACTGACCCAGGGGGTGGAAGGCTTCGCCGCCGAGCTGCGCCGGGCCGGTCACACGGTCCACGTCCCCGATCTCTACGAGGGGCACACGTTCGAGACGCTCGAGGACGGTCTGGCCTACGCGCGGCAGACCGGGTTCGGGACCGTCGGTGCGCGTGGAATCGCAGCAGCCGAGGAACTCGGTGACGCCCTCGTCTACGCGGGCTTCTCGCTGGGTGTGATGCCGGCGCAGCAACTGGCCCAGAACCGCGACGGGGCCAAGGGGGCGCTGTTCTTCCACTCGTGCCTGCCGGTGGAGGAGTTCGGCGTGTGGCCGGCGGGTGTTCCCGTCCAGGTGCACGGGATGGAGGGTGACCCGCTCTTCGCCGACGAGGGAGACCTCGACGCCGCGCGTGAGCTGGTCGGCTCGGTGGAGGACGCCGAGCTGTTCCTGTATCCGGGCAAGGAGCACCTGTTCGCCGACTCCTCGCTGCCGTCGTACGACCAGGCCGCCACCGAACTGCTCACGCGTCGGGTTCTCGACTTCCTCGCCCGGATCAACTGAGTCGGCCCCACGTGCGCGAGTGGGGATCGGTCTCGCCGAACGCCTGCCCGGCTCTACAGGTCGGTCGTCTACTCGTGGATGACCAGGGGCCCGGCCAGGAGCGCCTGCCAGGCCGACGGCGACGCGCTTGTCCGCAGGCGTTCGGCGGTATGCCGTCGTTCGTCAGAGGCGGCGGCTGGGCGGACGCAGGGCCCACGACGACAGGGTCAGGCCGGCGAATGCGAACGGAGCGATCAGGCTGCCTGTCGGCTGGTGCACGGCGATGGTCGATGCGATCGCGCCGAGCAGGTTGATCATGACGCCGGCGTACGCCCACTCCTTCAGCCGGGGCAGGTGGGGCGCCGACAGCACCACGGCGGCGGCGATCTTCGCCGTACCCATGATCGTGGCGAGGTAGCTGGGATAGCCCAGTTCGATCATCACCGGATAGAAGGGCGGCATCCGCAGCAGGTCCATCGCGCCGCCGATCGCACATTCGCCGACCACGAGCGCGGTAGCCGTCCAGTAGACGCCGGGGCGCCAACGTGCTCGGGTTCGAGACGTTTGGTCCGCCGGCCGGAACGCTGTCATGGTTCGGGTCATCGAGCAACCTCCCGTCGGGACCGCATACCCGCTATCGATACGGTTCCGTTCTCTTAACGTGGAACGGTAGCGTCTCGATGGAGGTGGGGCAATGTCTTCGGCCAAGCCTGCTTCGACTTCGACCAGGCAGCGGAAGCAGGGCGAGCAGAGGGAGCCGATCTCGCGGGGCGCCGGCGCCCGTCAGCGGGTGCTGCGCGCCGCCCTGGAGGTGCTGGACGAACACGGCCTGCCCGGCTTCACCATGGAGGCGGTGGCCCGGCGAGCGAACGCCGGCAAGGCCACGCTGTACCGCCACTGGCAAAGCGCCGGGGCCCTGCTGGTCGACGCGATGGACGCGACGTTCCAGCCGTTCCCGGTGCCCGACACCGGCCGGGTCGAGACCGACGTCGCACAGCTGCTCACCGCGTTCGTCAGGCTGCTGGAGGAGACGCCGTTCCCGCGGCTGCTCGCCGCGTTCGTCGACGCCGCCGAACGCGACCCCGCCCTGGCCACCCTGCACGCCGACCTGACCGAACGCCGCCGCGAGCCGGTCCTCGTCGTGCTCGACCGCGCCCGCGAGCGCGGCCAGCTGCCCGGCCACCTCGACGTGGAGCTGGCGACCGACCTGCTCACCAGCCCGTTCTTCTATCGCCGGTTCGTCGCTCACCGGCCGATCCCGGAGGGCATGGTCGACGCTGTCGTCGCCCACGTCCTCGGAGGCGAGGTGGTCCGCCGGCGCTCCAAGCCGTCGTAGACCGATCCGGACACCGGTCCCTGACAACCCGGCCTTGACGTCTCTGCGCTACAGGGTCCAGAGGGCCAGACCGGTCCCGATGCCGACGACCACGACGGCGCCGAGCAAGGCGAGCAGGACGCGTGCCGGGAACGACCGCCGCAGCATGATGAGCGACGGCAGACTGAGCGCCGGAAGCGTGACGAGCAACGCCCCCACCGGACCGGCGCCCATGCCGGCGTGGAGAAGTCCCTGGATGATCGGGATCTCACCGGCGGTGGGAATGACGAACAGCGCGCCGGCGACAGCGAGTACGACCAGCGCGAGGACGCCCCATTCGGCCAGGTGCCCGCTGATCGGGAACATCCATGCGCGGACGGCGCCGAGTCCCAGAACGATGACGAGGTACTCCGGCACGAGCGTGAGCGACAGCCTGCCGAACGTCCGGGCGAACCGCCCCAGCGCCTCGCGTGGGGCCACGCTGGTGTCGGCCTCCTCGTCCGCCGTCCAGGTCGATTCGGCGGACGGCTGCGGGCTCAGCCGGGCCACCAGCGGCGGGACGACGAAGACGAGGAGAACGCCTGCCACGATCCGTACGCCCACCCACTGCAGGGGCAGTACGACCGCCATGAAGACGAGCACCGCCGGGTTGAGCGTGGGGTTGCCGATCCAGTACGCCAGCGCCGAACTGGTCGGCACACCACGCCGGCGCAGCGACGCGGTGACCGGAGCGGTGCAGCAG
Organism: Actinopolymorpha singaporensis; assembly: GCF_900104745.1. NCBI lineage: Bacteria > Bacillati > Actinomycetota > Actinomycetes > Propionibacteriales > Actinopolymorphaceae > Actinopolymorpha > Actinopolymorpha singaporensis. The sequence goes on along the minus strand of NZ_LT629732.1, from coordinate 5,935,265 downwards.
GTGCACATCATCGAAGGCATCGAGAGCAGTCCGCCGGCCAGCGACCCGCCGAGGCGTCGCGGCCCGCTGGTGAGCACCCGGACCAGCCACTGGCGCGGCAGAAACGCCTCCACCGCCGAGGCGATGACGAGCGCGGCGAGCAGCGCCATCCACACCGACTTGAAGTACGCCAGCCCGAACGACCACGCCGCGTGCCACGACGGTGCCGGTGGCGCGGCGGAGCCGTCGGTGACGGAGGAGGTGGCGTCCAGTTTGCCGGTGTGGAGCACCCCGGCCGTCTTGTGGACGTACGGCAACCACTTGGCCCAGGTCAGTGCGATCACCAGGACGACCACGAAGACGGCCAGCCCGACCAGCATCCCCTTCGCCGAGGGGCCCGGCGGTGCGGACGCCTCGGATCGCCCGGTCTCGGATGGCGGCACCGACGATGAGGTCGTAGCGGGGCGAGCGTCTCTTCCTGCGGCGCTGGTGTGTTCGCTCATGCGTCCCCTCCGTTGGTGCTCCCGAATCTCACTGCCGTAGGTGCAACCGCCCCGTTCCAGGTGTGGCGCGGCCCACGGCGGCGCAGGTGTGGCCGGTGGATTCGAGCCGGTCGAGCACCTCCCGTACGGCCTCGGGGGCCACGCCGAAGAGCAGCCCGCCGGAGGTCTGCGCGTCGGCGAGCAGGTTCACGGTCAGCTCGTCGGTGCTTCCTGGATCCAGCCGGTCGCGTACCCACTCCAGGTTCCGCTCCGAACCTCCCGGCAGGTATCCGTCCGCCGCCAGGTCGCGTGCGCCGGGAAGCACCGGAACGGCGGCGACGTCGAGGTCGACGTCGACCTCGGACGCCCGCGCCATCTGACCGAGGTGGCCGAGCAGGCCGAAACCGGTCACGTCCGTGCAACCGTCGGCTTCCGCATCGAGCGCCGCGGCCGAGGCGTCGAAGTTCGTACGGGTCATCGACGCGACCATCGCGGCCACCGCGTCCTCAGATGCCCGGCCGGCCTTTGCCGCCGTTGAGATGACCCCGGTGCCGATGGGTTTGGTGAGCACGAGTACGTCGTTCGCGCGCAATCCGGAGTTACGCAGCACGCGGTCCGGATGCACCTCACCGACCACGCTCAGCCCGAACTTCGGCTGGGGGTCGTCGACCGTGTGACCGCCGGCGATCACGAAGCCGCACTCGTCGGCGACCTCGGCCGCTCCGGCGAGCACCTCGTCGAGGAGCTCGGAGGAGAGCTCGGCCGAGTTCCAGCAGACCAGGTTGAGCGCGAAAAGCGGGCGGCCGCCCATGGCGTACACGTCGGACACCGAGTTGACCGCGGCGACCCGGCCCCAGACCCGGGCGTCGTCGACGATCGGCGTGATGAAGTCGGCGGTCGACACGAGGGCGCGGCTGTCGTCGAGTCGCCACACCGCGGCGTCGTCGCCTGTCTCGGTCCCCACGATCAGGTCGGGGTGACCGGCGTGTAGGTGGCGCAGGACCTGCGCCAGCTCGCCAGGAGCGAGTTTGCCGGCTCAACCAGCACGGTGACTGTAGCTGGTGAGCCGCCTCGGCTGCTGGTTCATCGCCCTCCCCTTCGGTAGGTTCGCTCCCGCAGCCTAACCACGACGGACCCGTTCGGCCGAGACCTCGTGTCCCTCCTCGGCCGGAGTTGCCGAACGGAGTTTGCCGAACGAAGGTGTCCGCCGGAGTTGTTCGGACGGAGTTGTTCGGACGGAGTTGTCGAGCGGAGAGACCGGAGGAGCACCTCGTGGGCAGTACGACGGATGTGCGGTCGCTGACGGCGGACGAGTTGGCCGGCTGGGTCAGGGACGCGAGCAGCCGGCTGGCCGAGCTGGTCGCCGACCTGTCCGACGAGCAGATGATCGGGCCGAAGATCCCGACGATCAATCCGCTGATCTGGGAGATCGGGCACATCACGTGGTTCATGGAGACTTTCGTGCTGCGGCGTGCGCTGGCGGAGCCGCCGATCTTCGAGCAGGGCGACGCGGTCTGGGATTCCGGCGCCATTCCGCACGACACCCGCTGGTCGCTGGTGCTTCCGTCGCGGAAGGAAACGCTTGCCTACGTCGACGAGGTCGCCGAGCGGGTGGCGGAGCGGCTCGGGCGTACGGATGCGACCGCGCAGCTGCGCTACATCACCCGGTACGCCGTACACCACCACGACATGCACACCGAGGCGCTGACGTACACGCGGCAGACGCTCGGCTATCCCGCCCCCACGCTGCCCGGCGCGGCGGTGCCGGGCGAGGTGCCCGACCCGCCGGGTGAGGGCGGCCCACTGGCCGGGGACGCGCAGATCCCCGGTGGCCGGTTTCTTCTCGGCGCCGACCGGGACGAGGCGTTCGTCCACGACAACGAGAAGTGGGTCCACCCTGTCGACCTGGCGCCGTTCGCGCTGGCCAGGGCAGCGGTGACCCAGGCCGAGTACGCCGCCTTCGTCGACGACGGCGGTTACCGGCGGCGCGAGGTGTGGGGCGACGAGGGCTGGACGTGGCGTCGCGGCGTCGACGCGCAAGCCCCTGTCTACTGGCGGCGCGGTGCGAACGGGTGGGAACGCCGCGACTTCGACCGCTGGGTCCCTCTGGAGCCGCACCGACCGGTGAGCCACGTCAGCTGGCACGAGGCGCAGGCGTACTGCCGGTGGGCCGGCCGGCGACTGCCCACCGAGGCGGAGTGGGAGGCTGCCGCGATCGGTCAACCGGACGGGTCGGGCGGACTGTCCCCGCGCAAGCGGCGGCTTCCGTGGGGAGACGGCGCGCCGGAGGCCGAGCACGCCAACCTGGACTGGCGCCACCTCGGCACCACCGACGTCGGCACCTACCCCGCGGGCGACAGCGCGTTCGGCTGCCGGCAGATGGTCGGCAACGTGTGGGAGTGGACAGCCAGCACGTTCGAGCCGTACCCGAACTTCGAGCAGGATCCCTACCGCGACAACTCCTGGCCGTGGTTCGGCAGCCGGAAGGTGCTGCGCGGCGGGGCGTGGGCCACCCGGTCGCGGTTCATCCGGGGGACGCTGCGGAACTACTTCACGCCCGACCGGCGCGACGTACTCGCCGGGTTCCGGACCGCCGCCGAGGACTGAGCGGGCGGAGTGGGCTGATCGCCTGCGTGGACTGATCGCCTGAGTGGACTGGAGGGCCTGATGCGGATCTGCCTGGTCACCCCGGCTCCGCCGCACAGCTACCACGGCAACCGCGTCACAGCGCTGCGCTGGACGGCCATCCTGCGCGTGCTCGGCCACTCCGTCGAGGTCACCCAGACCTACGACGGCGGCCCGATCGACCTGCTGGTCGCGCTGCACGCACGCAGGAGTGCCGATGCCGTACGACAGGTCCGGGCGCAACGACCGGCCACACCGATCGTGCTCGCCCTCACCGGCACCGACCTCTACCCCGGCCTTGAGAGCACCGGCGTCGATCCGGGAGTCCTGGAGGCGGCGGACCGGCTGGTGGTCCTCCAACCGCTCGGTGTCGAGCAGATCCCCGAGCACCTGCGTGGACGTGCCCGGGTCATCGAGCAGTCTGCCGAACCCCCGCCCTGCAACGCTACGTCCGCGCCTTCCCGCCCGGGGGAGGGCCACTTCGCCGTCGCCGTTCTCGCGCACGTACGGCAGGTGAAGGATCCGTTCGTGGTTGCAGCGGCCGTACGCCTGCTCCCCGTCGACTCACGGATCCAGGTTCAGCACGCCGGTGCGGTCATCGAGCCCGAACTCGGTGCCCGGGCCCAGCAGGAGTCGCGGACGAATCCGCGCTACACCTGGCTGGGTGAACTCCCGCCGCCGGATGCCCAGCGGTTGCTCGCCCGCAGCCGCCTGCTGGTCTGTCCCTCCCGGCACGAGGGCGGGGCGAACGTGATCTCGGAGGCACTGGCGGCCGGCGTCCCGGTCGTGGCCTCGAGAATCCCTGGTACGGAAGGGATCCTCGGCGCGGACTACCCCGGCTACTTCCCGGTCGGCGACGCGGAAGCCCTTGCCGAGCTGCTGTACCGCGTCGAAGGCAACCGTGCAGGCCTGTACGACGACCTCGTACGGCACTGCGGGCGGCTGGCCGACCTCGCGTCACCCGAGCGGGAGCGGGACGCCTGGGCTGCCCTCCTCGCCGAGCTCCGCGGCGCGGACCCGCGGGGGTGAGTCGCGGCGCATCCCGTCAGCGGCCGGCCCGGTAGGCCCGGACGAGGCGCGCGGGTGCTCGGTAGGCCCAGGCCTCCGTCACCAGTTCCACGACCACCGCGTCCGGCAGCCGGGGATATGCGACCCGTACGGAGACCAGTCGCCTGCCGTGCCAGTCCTCGGTGCAGATCTCCGGCCATTCGGCGACGGCCTCCCGGATCGCGACCTCCCCGGGCATCAGGCTGATGCCGTTCTGGTCCAGTCCACTGGCGAAGCGCGGTCGCCCCTGGACACGAAACGACGGCCGGCCACCGTGGTCGTACTCCACGGCGCCGGGACAACTCAGTGCGAGTTCACGCACCTGGTCGGCGTCCACGCGCCGATGCTACCGACGACTGGACCCGCGGCGACGACCGGTGTACGCGTCGGGCAGGCATACCCCCTATGGGTAGCTGGGTGTCAGGGTCGCCAGGCTGCCCGGCCGCATGGGGACAGGTCAATGCCCTGCCTCACTGTGCGTTCAGTCGTCCTTGGACAGTTTTCCTGGCCGATGGATCGCGCTTGACAGGATTGGATAGGGTACCCCCCTAGGGTATAGATCCTTACCCCGAACTTCGAGTCGAGGAGTAGAGATGGGTGCCGTCCACAGACCCGCGCGGCGGCGCGGGCCGGCGTTGGGGTTGATCGCCCTGGCGCAATTCATGGTGATCATGGACACGTCGATCATCGGCGTCGCACTGCCGAGGATGCAGGCCGATCTGGGCTTCAGCCAGGAGAACCTGTCCTGGGTCTTCAACGCCTACGTGGTGGCGTTCGGCGGACTCTTGCTGCTGGGCGGCAGGTTGTCGGACCTGTTCGGCGCTCGCCGGATCTTCGGTGCCGGCTGGGCGACTCTGCTGGTCGGATCGCTGGCCGCCGGCCTGGCCACCAGTCCCGGAGTCGAGCTCGCCGCACGAGCGGTCCAGGGCGCCGGTTCCGCGCTGATCGCGCCGTCTGCGCTCACGCTGTTGTTCATGCTGTTCGGATCCGATCCGAAGGAGCTCACCAAGGCGCTCGCGCTGTACGGCGCCGCGGCACCGGCCGGTGGAACGGCAGGTGTGTTCCTCGGGGGCGTACTCACGCAGTACGCCTCGTGGCCGTGGGTCTTCTTCGTGAACGTGCCGGTGGCGCTTCTGGCGCTCCTCGGCAGCCGGGCGCTGATGCCGGCCGGGGGAGGCCGCGGCGGATCCGTCGACGTGGTTGGTGCGGCCACGGTCACGGCCGGCCTGGCACTCGCGGTCTACGGCATCGTGCGCGCGCCGGAGGTGGGCTGGTTCTCCGGCTCGACCCTTGGCGTGCTGACGCTGGCACTCCTGCTGCTGGTGACGTTCGTCGTGGTCCAGGCCAACCGGCGCGAGCCGCTCATGCGGCTGTCCATCTTCCGGCGGCCCGACCTGGCCGGGGCGAACCTGGCACAGCTGTTGCTGGGTGCTGCGTGGATTCCGATGTGGTTCTTCCTCAACCTCTACCTGCAGCAGGTGCTCGGCTACAGCGAGTTCCCCGCCGGCGCGGCGCTGCTGCCGATGACCGGACTGATCATGCTCGGGATGATCGTCCTGGCGCCCAAGGCGATGGCCCGCTTCGACGTACGGACGATGGTCGTGTCCGGCCTTGTGCTGCTGGCCGTCGCCATGGGCTGGTTGTCGTTCGTCCGTCCCGACGGAAGTTTCTGGGTGGACGTCCTTCCCGCCGGCCTGCTCGCCGCGCTCGGTATGAGCCTGGCGTTCATCCCGTCGCTGGGGACCGCGATCTCGGCCGCGCCGCCGGAGGACGGCGGCCTGGCGTCCGGCATCGTCAACGTCAGCTACCAGGTCGGCTCCGCGCTCGGTCTTGCCGTCGTCACCGCGATCGCCACGGCCAACGGCGCCGGCCGGATCGGTGACCCCACCGCCCTCGCCGGCGGATTCTCCGCCGCCTTCGTGAGTGCGGCCGTCGTCGCCCTCCTCGGGGCCGTACTCGCTGTCGTCACCATCCGGGGCAGGCGAGCTGCGGCTGCGACGGACCCAGACCAGGCGGAGAAGGTCGCCGCCTGACCATCGCCGCACAGCAGCCGAGGGCCGGTGACCGACTCACGGTCGCCGGCCCTGCGTCTGTCCGCAAGGTGGTGCGACCTGCTAGGCGTCCACGCGGGGGCAGGTCATTCGTGGTTGTGGTGCGCGGTGCGGCTGTGCGCGAGCTGACCTTGCGGGCCGAGGGGGTTGGTGTGGATGTTGGAGCGCACAAGGCGCGGCACCGCGTGCAGCAGGCGGTGTTCGGCGTCGTGGGCGATGTTGTGGGCGTCGACGATGCTCAACCGTGAATCGACGGCGATGTCGATCTCCGCGTGGAGGGCATGTCCGACCCAGCGCAGGCGTACGGTCTGCACCGCCGCGACGCCCGGAGTCTCGGCGGCCACCTGTTCGGTGAGGTGCACCAGGTGAGGGTCGACCCCATCCAGGAGCCGGCCGAAGACCTCGCGCGCCGCACCCCACAGCACGCTCACGATGGCGAGGGTGATCAGCAGGCCGACCACCGGGTCCGCCCACGACCATCCGGCCGCGATCCCTCCGGCGGACAGCAGGACGGCAAAGCTGGTGAACCCGTCGGTGCGGGCGTGCAGCCCGTCGGCGACCAGGGCGGCCGACCCGATCTGCTTGCCTACCTTGATGCGGTAGCGGGCGACGAGTTCGTTGCCGGCGAAGCCCACAAGACCGGCGAGAACGAGCCAGCCCAGATTCGTGACCTGTCGCGGATGGGTCAGGCGGTCGACGGCCTCCCAGGCGGCGAGCCCGGCGGAGCCGGCGATGACGAGGACCACGACGAGCCCGGCGAGGTCTTCGGTGCGGCCGAGTCCGTAGGTGAACCGTCTGGTGGCGGCCCGGCGACCCAGGAGAAATGCGATCGCGAGGGGCACCGCGGTCAGCGCGTCCGCGAAGTTGTGCAGGGTGTCGCCCAGCAGAGCCACCGAACTGGTCACGCTGACCAGGACGGCCTGGGCGGCCGCGGTGACCATCAGGGCGGCGAAGGAGATCCACAAGGCACGCATGCCTCGCCTACTGGCCTCCAGCGCCCCGTCGACCACATCAGCCGTGTCGTGACTGTGCGGGGTGACGACGTGCCGGAGCTTGGCGAGCCACGATCCAGACCGGTGCCCATGGCTGCCATGCCCATGCCCGTGGCCGTCGTGGCTGTGGCCGTGGCTGTTGGTGGGAGCTGAGGTCACCCACCAAGGATCACACCAGAACCCGATTGCAGCACCCCCCGAACAACCACGCCTGCGCAACCGCGAATCATGTGCAGGACGCCTGCCGTCGCGAGGCGGCGCAGCGGCGCAGGGGTGGCGTTCTCGGGCACGCTGGGCCGCGACGGTTCGGCGCCATCCGTCGCGGCCCTGGCCGACCGAGAACAGCCGGAGTCCCCCTACGTCCGGTATCCGAGGAGGGTCATCATGCCCGCTTCGGCGTGGTAGACGTTGTGGCAGTGCACCATCCAGATTCCTGGGTTGTCGGCGTCGAAGTCGACCGTGAGCGTCTTGCGGGGCAGGACGATCGCGGTGTCCTTGCGCAGGCCGTTGCCCAGGGCGAAGGTGTGGCCGTGCAGGTGGATCGGGTGCCACATGGTGGTGGTGTTGACGAAGTTGAGCCGTACGCGTTCACCGGCCCGTACCGGCGTGACGTGTGACAGGTCGTAGGGCTTTCCGTCGAAGGCCCAGTCGTACTTCATCATCGAGCCGGTCAGCTTCAGCGTCTCCGTACGGTCCGGGGCGCGGTTGGCGAGCCGGACGTCATCGGCGGGCTTGAGTTCGCGGTAGGAAACCAGGTGGCCGTCGAGTTCGCGGGGACGGGTGCGCGTCGTCGGCGCGGACCCGGCGCCGGTTCGTACGACCGCGAGCGCGGAAGCCTTCTTGCCCTCGGCCACGCCGGCCAGCGGGAAGACGCCGGAGCCGAGGGTGACGAGTACGTCGTAGCGTTCGCCCATGCCCAGCAGGAGAGCGTCGGTCTGCACCGGGTTCACGGCGTACCCGTCGGTATGGGTGACCGTCATGCGGTGGCCACCGAGGGCGACCCGGAACGCGGTGTCCCCGGAGGCGTTGACGAACCGGATGCGCAGCCGAACTCCCGGCTTGCCGCGGTAGGACGCCGGCGCGCTGGGCAACCTGCCGTTGACAAGGAAGTGCGGGTAGCGCACGTCGCCGGCGTCGCCGCCGAGCACAGGGCTGGTGGCACCCATCATCATGTAGCCGCTGTCGCCGCTCATGCCACCACCCATGCCGCGGCGGAGTTCGGCAAGAACCCGTTCGGGGGTTCCGGTGACGCCGTCCAGCCAGTCGTCGAGGACGACGATCCACTCGTCGTCGTAGTCGAGCGGCTCGTTCGGGTCGTCGACGATCAGGGGCGCGTACAGGCCGCGGTCCAGTTGTGGGCCGGTGTGCGGATGGAACCAGTACGTGCCCGGGTTCGCCGCGGTGAACTCGTAGGTGAACTCCTTCCCTGTGGGGACGTTCTTCTGGGTGACGCCGGGTACGCCGTCGGCGTCGTTGCGCAGGGAGAGCCCGTGCCAGTGCACTGTGGTGTCCGCAGGGAGCTGGTTGCTCAGCCGGGCGCGGACCACCTCACCCGCGGTGACCCGGATCGGCTTGCCCGGAAGCCGGCCGCCGTAGGTCCAGGTGCTGACCGTCTTCCCGCCGAGGTCGATCTGTCCGGTGGTGGCGGTCAACCGGAAGTCGCGAATCCTGCCTGGCTTGCGGGCGGCCTCCGCTGCCCGGACCTGCGGTCCGTCCGGGCCGACGAATCCTTTCGGCAGGCGTCCGGTGGGGTGGGGGGTAGGGGTCGCGGCAGTGTCGTGGCCCATGGAGTCGTGGCCCATGGAGCCGTGCCCCATCGACTGGTGGTCCATGGACCCGGCAGGGGTGTTGTCCTCGCCGCAGGAGGCGAGCAGGCCGGCGCCGGCGGTGGCCAGCGCGGCGCGGAGAAGGGTGCGTCGATCGACTGGACGCATGGTGGTGTTACCTCACGATCGTCGAAGTAAAGCGGTCCGGGAGTACGCCGAAGTCCGGTCACGACGAGATCGCGACCGGGGAGGCGCTCCTAGATCCGCTGCACCGACAGATCGGCGAGGTGAAGACCGACAGCGGGGCGGCCGGGTGGTCCACGAGTCCCGGATCCGCCGATCCCCACGCCGACGCGGCGCCGCGGCACGATGCCTTCGTCCCGGCGAAGCCGCGCCAGGCGTAGGGCGATGATCAGACCGAGCACCGTCAGAACACCCAGGCAGACCGACAGCGGGTCCAGACCCATGCCCCGGTCGCCCGATTTGTGGGAGGTCACTGTGTGGTGCCTTCCCGGAGCGATCGAGCGAGCGTCGTTGCCCGTGGCGTTGACCTGGGCTGAGCCGGCTGTCGCGGGATCGGCGTGCTCCGATCCATGGCTGGAATGAGCAGGTACGGCCTGCGTACCCATCTCCGGCGGGTGGTGGGAGGAGGGGTGCCCGAGCGTGTGCATCCCCACGACGCCGAGCGTGAGCAGGCCGAGGAGGAGCAACCGCACCGCGGCCGATCCCCGCCTGCCGGCCATCGCGTTCTCCCTGCTCCCTTTGGGCTTTCGCGCTCAGGGTAACTCCACCGACCGGCAGCCCGGTTGTCCGCCCGACCACCCTCTCGGGCGCCGCTTCAGCGCGCGATGTCCTTACGCATGAGGAGGAACGCGTGCCCGGCCGGATATCCGTCGGCCCGCCCGGCTTCCTCGAAGCCGTGGCGCAGGTAGAAGTCCGGTGCCTGGAACGTGTGCGTGTGCAGAACGATCTGGGTGCAGGAGCGCGTTCGGGCCTCCTCGGTGATGGCCTGGAGCAACCAGCCGATCCCGGTTTCCGCGACGTTGAAGCTGTTGATCCGGTCCGCGAGGACGGCAGCCAACTGCGGGTTCGCGCCACCACACCGAATGTCCGTCACCGGCGACATGCTGCCGTACTGAAGGGCTGGAGCGCTGTGGCCGTCAGAGGTTCTTCAACATCACCCGCATCTGCTTGATCTCGGCGGCCTGGCTGGTGGCGATGTGCGCGGCCATCGCCCTCGCGGGCGGGTAGAGACCCTTGTGCAGTTCGACTTCCGCCATCTCGATCGCGCCGGCGTGATGGCGGATCATCATCTGCAGGAACATCCGGTCGAACCCGGCCCCGGACGCGCGCCGCATCCTGTCCATGTCGTGCTGGTCCATCATCCCCGGCATGTGTGGGCCAGGAGTCATGTCAGGGCTCGTCATGTGGGGGCCCGGTGTCATGCCGTGGTGCGGGGAGTGCTCGCCGGGCTCCTCCATGTGGGGTGCCATGTCGCGCTCCAGGCTGGGTACGGGTTCGCCCCAGGCCTTCAACCAGGCGGTCATCTCCGCGATCTCGGGCTCCTGGGCCTTCTCGATCCGCCCGGCCAGCGCCTTCACCTGCGGACTGGAAGCACGAGCCGCGGCCAGCTCGCTCATCACGACTGCCTGCTCGTGGTGAGGGATCATTCCCTGAGCGAACGCAACGTCCTGCGCGTTGTGCTTTCCGGCCGGCGCGGTCGCAGTGGGGGACGCGGCGCCGAACTCCTGCTTGGTGGCCGGGTCGCCCGGCCCGCACCCTGTCAGGACCGCACCGATCGCCATGGCGGTTGCGACAAGGATCAGTGCCCGGTGCGGAGGTCAAACTCCGCTCGGTGGGGCCATGCCGGCCCGTTACCCAGGCGGCGGAGACCCGACACTTCCGGGCTCGACAGCGGCCTTTCGTGCGGTCAGCTCGACGGCCCGGCTGTTCCTGCGGCGTGGGCGCAGCCCGAGTGCCACGCGGTCGAAGCCCGCCGCCTGCGCGGCCTGCCGTAACTCCTCCGGCTCCCGGCCGAGGACGTGGCGATGGACCGTGAGCACGAGTCGCCCCTCGGGGCGCAGCACCCGCGCGATCTCGGCGAAACCGGCGTCCAGTCTCCAGAGCATGACGTTGTTGACGGAGATCGCGACATCGAGACTTTCCGCTGCGGCGCCGGTGACCTCGGCGGTCCCGCTGCGAAGCTCGACGACCCCGTTCCGGATCTCGCGGGCGCAGCGTTCTGCTGCCATGCGGCGCATCGTGTCGGAAGGATCGACGCCGAGCACGTGTCCGGTGGGCCCCACCGCGTCCGCCGCGAGCGCCAGCCCCACGCCCGGGCCGTGGCCGACCACCAGGACCCGTTCGCCCGGTTTCAGCTCAGCGGAACCAACCGCCCACCGCTCCTGTTCGGCGTTGCCGCGGACCATGAGGCGGCCACCGAGCCGGCCGAGGATCCCCCGTGGATGTCCGAAGGCGGGATCCACGATGCGCATCAGCAGGTTCATGTCCGAAGCCCACCACAACGCCGACCCAGGTGCGATCCGGGAAAGCCCTGATGAGGGGAGTTCGATCCGGTGTACGTCAGCGGTGCGGTGCAGACGTGGTGGTGGCCTGTTCGAACAGACGCTCGCCCTGGCGTTCGACGGCCGCTCCTCCCGCGGTCAGCACGACCAGCAACGCGACGAGAGCGGCGATCCCGGCGCGGACGTGCCGAGCGGGCGGGTCGATGAGGGCTTGAACCCTGGTGGGTACGTCACCTCCGACCGCGGCGGTCGCGCTGCTGTCGGACCGTGCGAAGAGAGCCGGGCTTTGCGCCTTGCGGCTGTGTGCCTGGCGGGTGAGGGCGGCGCGTGCCAGGGCGCGGGCCACCAGACGGCGGTCGGCCATGTCCGCGGCCGCGTCCTCGTCGGCCCAGCGCTCCACCGCATGGCGTACGGCCTGGGACGTACGCGGGAGGAAGGGACTCGCCGCAGCCGCGATGTCCGCGACGAGGATCCACCAGCTGTGCCGATGCCGGACGTGGGACCGCTCGTGCGCGAGGAGCGCCGCTCGTTCGTCGCCGGTCAGGGTCGCCAGCATGCCGCGGGTGACGATGATCCGGCCGGCGGCCTCCGGTGTGGTGAACGCGTCGGGGACCTCGCTGTCGACCACCACCACCGCGCCGGGTCCGCCGAGCCGTCCGCAGAGGCGGTGGATCCGCAGCATGGCCCGGCTCCGTGCGACCACCCGCAGGATCGTCCGGACGCACACCACCGCGAGTACGCCGAGGGCGACCTCGGCGACCGTGGGCGCGATCGGTGCCAGTGCCCGTAGCCGTTGTGGCGACCAGGGTCCGAGCTCGGCGATCTCCGCGTACTGCCCGATCCAGGTGAACGCCATGACGGCCAGAACGAACCACACCGCCGCGCTGACCGCCATACCGGCGGGGACGAGCAGCCTGGTCGCCATGGCCGGCGGGAGGCTCCGAGCAAGCGCCGGCGCGGACCATCCGTACGCGCCGGCGCAGGCCAGCACCACGAGTACCGAAGCGATCACCGGCCTACCCCTGATCGTCCGGGTCGGTCGAGCGGAGCAGTTGGGTCAGCAGTTCCTCGTCCTCCTGAGAGAGGCTGCCGACGAACCGGGTGAGGACCGCGCCGCGGTCGGTGTCGCCGTCCAGGAGTTGCCTCATCTGGAACGCCGTCACCTGGGAGGGGTCGCGCACCAGCTGATAGCCGTACCCCCGTCCGACGGGGGTGCGGGTGACCCGCCCCTTGCGGTGGAGCCGGCTGAGCACGGTCGTGATCGTGTTGTACGCCAGCGCGTTGCCCAGCCGCTCGCGGACCTGGCCCGGGGTCGTCGGACCGTCGGACGGGTCGAGGGCGGCGAGGATCTCCTGTTCAAGATCGCCGTGCCCGCGCCGAGGCAAACTCACGTATCCCTCCGTACCTACAAAGTTTGTAGTAGTACTCTCCACCTACAACGACTGTAGGTGACGCCAGGTGATTCCGAGGCTGCGGCCGCACTACCGGTAGGAGAACGCCGTCATATGGGCACAGTGATGCTTGCCTCTGCCGCCGGGCAACTGCCGGACGACCCGGCGTGGTTCCGGGCCGTCAACCACTTCTCCCGGGCGACCGGATGGCTGCACGCACCGGTCAGCGCGTACGCGAAGTACGGCGTGGTCCTCTTCGCGCTCCTGCTGCTGTGGGGGTGGTGGACGGCCCGCGGGACCGGCGACCTGAGCAGGATGGCGGCAGCGCTGTGGGCGCCGGTGGGAATGCTGGTCGCCGTGGGGCTGAACCAGCCGATCGTGCACGGCGTAGACGAAGCGCGTCCGTACGCCGCGTTGCCGCACGTGCTGGTTCTGGTGTCCCGCAGCACCGACGCCTCGTTTCCCAGTGACCACGCGACGATGGCGGGGGCGGTGACGGCCGGCCTGTTCCTGGTGAGCTACCGGCTTGGCCTGGTCGGCCTGGTCGCGGCGTTGGTGATGGCATTCGCCCGGGTCTATGTGGGCGCCCACTATCCCGGAGACGTCCTCGCGGGGCTGGCGTTCGGAGCGGCCGTGGTGCTCGTGGGCTTCGTGGTGCTCCGGCGGGCACTGCTGTGGCTGGTCGAAATGCTGGCTCGTACGCCGCTGCGCCCGCTGCTGACCGCCGCGCCGAGGCCGGTCGAAGCCCCGAGGGCCCCGGTCGCCTCGTGATCAACACGGTCGCCTCTCACATCCTGGCGCTGCCGGCATGGGTGGCGCTGGTGGTGGTGTTCGCGCTTCCCGCGCTGGAGTCGTCGGCGTTCGTGGGGTTCGTCTTTCCCGGCGAGATCGCGCTGATCCTGGGCGGGGTTCTGGCGTACGAGGGCCGGGTCAGCCTGGTCGCCGTCCTGGTCGCCGGGATCGGTGGTGCGGTGATCGGTGACTCCGTCGGCTACCTGGTCGGACGCAGGTACGGTCGGCGGCTGCTCGAGGGAACTCTGGGCAGGCTGATCAACCACAAGCACTTCGACCACGCGGAGCACTATCTCGCCGAGCGCGGTGGCAAGGCGGTCTTCCTGGGACGCTTCACCGCCGCGTTGCGCGTGATGATCCCCGGGCTGTCGGGAATGTCGCGGATGCACTACCCGAAGTTCGCCGCCTTCAACATCGCCGGCGGCCTCGCCTGGGGCGGCATGTGTGTGCTGCTCGGCTACCTCGGAGGCAGCAGCTGGCGGCACGTGGAACACCTCGCCTCCCGTATCGGGCTGGGCGTCCTGGCCGTCGTCGTGCTGCTGGCGGTGGGCGGCTACCTGCTCCGCCGGACGCGTGGTGACTGGTGGCTGCGGCAGGTCGAGCGCGTACGAGAGAGCCCGATCGCGACCCGGTTGACGAACCGCTACCCGAGGCAGATGAGTTGGATCGGCGGCCGGTTCGCTCCGAGTTCGCCGACCGGCCTGACGATGACCGTCGCCGTGGCGGTGGCCGTCGGATCGACCTGGGTGTTCCTCGGCGTGAGCCAGGACGTCCTCGCCCACGAGGAACTCGCCACCATCGACCCCACCGTCCACACCTGGGTTCTCCACCACCGCGAGGCATGGCTGAACGACGTCATGCGGGTCCTCACGTGGCTGGGCTCGAACACGGTGCTGCTGCCCGGACTGCTCGTCGCGGCGATCGTGCTCGTTCGCGCCCGGCGCTCGTGGCGACCGGCCGTCACCATCGCCGTGATGTACGGATCTGCTCTGCTGGTCCATGCCGTCGTACGGGACTGGGTGCACCGTGCCCGCCCACCGGCCGCGGACTGGCTGTCCGGCGCCGGCGGCTGGTCCTATCCCTCCGGCCACACCATCCAGGCGACCGTGGCGTGGGGCATCGTCGCCATCCTGGCCATGGGTCAGACCTCGGGGCGCGCCCGCACATACCTGGCCGCCGTCGCCGCGACGGTGGTGCTGCTGGTGTCCGCCAGCAGGGTCTACCTCGGCGTGCACTGGCCCACCGACGTACTCGCCTCGCTCGCCCTCGGAGTCGGTCTGCTGGGCCTGTACGGCATCGTGCGCCTGGCGACACCCGCCCGCAGCGAGGTCGAGCGAGAAGCCGGGCAACTCGAACCCGCCTGACCCCTGCAGTCCGACGCGAACCGCTGCTGTCGTACGACGGCCGTGCCGACGGCCCGTGCCGAAGGTTGAAGGGGGGCAAGCGAATTCTGTTGCCGGTACCCGTCGAACGAGCCAGGGTGGGCCGATGATCTTCGCGATCAGGCCTGTCCGGCTGAGTGACTACGACGACCTGCGGCCGCTGATCGACCCGCATGATCCCGAGCCGAGGGCACGGCAGGTGTTCGCCCGGCTCCTCGGAGACGACAGGTGGGCGATCATCGGCGCGTACCGCGAGGACGTCGCCATCGGGTACGTCGCAGCGCAGGACTACGGACCACATCTCAGGCACGGTGACTTCCACCGGACCGTTCGCATGCACGACCTGATCGTGACCGAGTCCGAGCGCGGCAACGGTGCGGGTACGCAACTGCTGAACGCGGCGATCGGGTGGGCCAGAGGCCGCGCCCGCTATCTCGAATGGCAGGCCCACGAAACCCGGGCGGCGCCCTTCTACACCAAGCTCGGATACACCGGGCTCGCGTGCCCGCAGCCGCACTACCCGACGTTCGAGGTGGATCTGCGTCCAGAGCGCCGATGACCGAGCGACGAGGGCCGACCGGGCAAGGCCGTGAGCCTGCCCACGGAGATCCCGGAGCGCGGCTCCCGTCCCGGCGGACTACCTCGTCTGGGTAAAGTCGGCCGATGCCCGAGCTGATGCCTCTGAGCGCGCTCCATGCCCCTGCGGTCCTGGCCTTCGAGTTGGAGAACCGCGCCTACTTCGCCGACTTCATCTCCGACCGCGGCGACGACTACTACGAACAGTTCGCCGACAGGTACACCGCTCTGCTCGCCGAGCAGGAGGACGGCAGCTGTGCCTTCCACGTTCTTGTCGCCGAGGACGGCGCGGTGCTTGGCAGGTTCAACCTGTACGACATCAAGGACGGCACCGCCGAACTCGGCTACCGCGTCGCGCAGCATGTCGCCGGCCGCGGCGTTGCGACCTCGACCGTCCGGGAGCTGTGCACGCAGGCCGCGGCGCAGCACGGACTGCGCACACTCAGGGCAGCCACGTCTCTTCACAACATCGCGTCCCAGAAGGTGCTGAGCAAGGCCGGCTTCGTCCCGGACGGCCCGGCCGATCCAGCTGACGTCGGCGGCAGGCCGGGCACCTGGTATCGCCGTGAGCTCGGGCTGCCGAGCAGCCCCCCTCTGACCTGAGGGGCGGTGGAGCGGGTGACGGGAATCGAACCCGCATGACCAGCTTGGAAGGCTGGGGCTCTGCCATTGAGCTACACCCGCGTGTGCCGGCCCATGTTCCCACGACCCCGCACAGACCGGCTCGGTGACTCACCCGTTGTGGTCCGTGGACTAAACTCCGGGCGGCACCGCGAAGTAAGCGTAGTGCCAGTCCACTCCGGTGCGCTCGGGGTGGGTGGAAGATGTCTCACGTTCCGTCCGAGCCGGCCCGGCTGCGCTGTCGCGCGTCCGGGGCGAGCCCGGTCCCGGTACGTGTCGGCGGGGAGTGGCGCAGCTTGGCAGCGCGTCGGCTTTGGGTGCCGAAGGCCGGGGGTTCAAATCCCCCCTCCCCGACGTACGACGTACGGCGTGCCCCCGTCGCGCTCACCCGCGGCGGCCGGGCACGCCGGCCGTTGGCGTACACTGCCACGCGCGTCGGGTACGTCCGCCATCGGCCGTCCCGAGGTCCCGAGCCTGCGAGCGCCGTCCGGCGCATTCGGGCGATCCACGCCGCATCCGGAGGAGATTCACGATCGTGAAGAGCGCCGTCGAGACCTTGAGCCCCACCCGGGTTCGGCTGACCGTCGAGGTGCCCTTCGAGGAGCTCAGGACAAGCCTCGACACCGCCTACCGCGAGATCGCGAAGCAGGTGACGATCCCCGGCTTCCGCAAGGGCAGGATCCCTCCCCAGATCATCGACCAGCGGGTCGGCAGGGAGTTCGTGCTCGAGCAGGCCGTCAACGAGGCCCTCCCGCAGCTGTACGTGAGCGCCCTGCAGGAGAACGACGTCGAGCCGCTCGGCCAGCCCGAGGTCGACGTCACCAACTTCGCCGACGGCGCCGACCTGACCTTCACCGCGGAGGTCGACGTACGGCCCGACGTGACCCTGCCCGAGTACAAGGGCATCGAGGTCGGCGTCGCCGGCGCCGAGGTGACCGACGAGGAGGTCGAGCAGCAGCTGACCTCCCTCCGGGAGCGGTTCGGGTCCCTGAGCACCGTCGAGCGGGCCGCCGAGGACGGCGACTTCCTCACCATCGACCTCGCCGCCAGCAAGGACGGCCAGCCGATCGAGGACGCCCAGGCGACCGGGCTCAGCTACAAGATCGGCAGCGGCTCGATGCTGGAGGGCCTCGACGACGCCGTACGCGGCAAGTCGGCCGGTGAGTCCGAGACGTTCGTCAGCCAGCTCGCCTCCGGTGAGTACGCCGGCCAGGACGTCGACGTGACCGTGGTGGTCGACAGCGTGAAGGTCCAGGAGCTGCCCGAGCTGGACGACGAGTTCGCCCAGATGGCCAGCGAGTTCGACACCCTGGACGAGCTGCGCGCCGACGTGCGCGAGCGGCTGGTCCGGCAGAAGCGGCTGCAGCAGGCCCAGGAGGCCCGCGACAACGTGCTGGAGAAGCTTCTCGACCAGGTCGACGTACCCGTCCCCGAGGGCGCGGTCACCGACGAGATCCAGGCGCGGCGGGAGGCGATCGGTCACCAGCTGCAGCACATGGGCGCGACCGAGGCTCAGTACCTCCAGAGCGAGGGCCAGACCGAGGAGGAGTTCGTCGCCGACCTCGACCGGCGTTCCCGCGAGGCACTGATGACGCAGTTCGTCCTCGACAAGGTGGCCGACACCGAGGAGCTCAACGTCAGCGAGCCCGAGCTCACCCAGGCGCTGCTCCAGCGGGCGCAGCAGGCCGGCGTGAGCCCGGACGAGTACATCCAGCAGGTCGTCCAGAACAACTACGTCCCCACGCTGGTGCGCGAGGTGCGCCGCGGTAAGGCCCTCGGCTTCCTGGTCGAGCAGGCCGTCGTGACCGACGCGTCCGGCAACCGGGTCGAGCTCAGCCGCCTCCAGGCGGACGGCACGTACGCCCCGGAGGGGTCCGAGGAGGCCGAGGGCACGGAGTCCGCTCCGGCCGAGGAGTCCACCGAGGCGGCCGAGACAGAGCAGGGCGAGCAGGGCGAGGGCGAGA
Organism: Actinopolymorpha singaporensis; assembly: GCF_900104745.1. NCBI lineage: Bacteria > Bacillati > Actinomycetota > Actinomycetes > Propionibacteriales > Actinopolymorphaceae > Actinopolymorpha > Actinopolymorpha singaporensis. The sequence continues at coordinate 5,917,072 of NZ_LT629732.1, read as the reverse complement.
AGTCCGAGTCCTGAGCTTCCCGAGTACGTCACTGTCGCCCCGGACGCCGGCCGATACGCCGGCGCCCGGGGCGACAGTCTTTTCCAGGACGGTCCCTGGGCCGGGTCCGTACGCCGTCGTACGGACCCGGCCCCGACCGGTCAGGTGACCCGCTCGGACTCCGGACCGACCCCCACGGCGGGGTCCACGCCCACGGCGGTCGCGGCCCGGTCGGCGTCCCCGCCGCGGCCCACGCCCGCCCGGCGCCGGTCCATCTCGTGCCACTCCGACTGGAGCCCCGGCAGCGTCGTGGTGAGGAAGTAGATCCCGCCGAACACCAACATCACCGGTGACAGCCCGACCAGCCCGACCAGCGCACCGCCGAGCAGTCCGCCGAACGGTATGCCTGCCCACACCAGCGCGTCCCCGAGCGCGTTGACCCGGCCGAGCAGCCGGCGGGGGATGCGTTCGAGCACCACCGCGCTGATGATCGGGTTGATGAACCCCGATCCGAACCCTGCCACCGCGTGCACCCCGAGCACCAGCCACACCGGGGCGCCCAGAGCCAGCGCGACGAACCTCGGGGCGCCGGCGATGAAGTAGCCCAGCAGGTACGTCGTACGCCGGGGAAGCCGGTGCGCGAAGGTCGCGGCCAGCAGGCTGCCGCCCACCGCGAACGCGCTCATCACCGCGGCGATCAGACCGATCGCGGCCGGGCCGCGGCCGGAGTCGCGCGCCCACACCGGCAGCAGGACCGCGAACATCGCCGCGTCCAGCAGGTTGGTCACCGCCACCATGCCGATGATCGACCGGAGCAGGCGCTCGCGGCGCAGGAAGTCGAACCCTTCGCGCAGCTGGTGGAGGTACCCGCCGGCCGCCCGCTCCTCGTACCCCTCCTCGGTGTGGTGCCGCCGTGGTGCGGTCGTGGCGATGATCACGGCGGACAGCACGAACGACGCCGAGTCGAGTGCCAGGGCGCTCAGCGGCCCGAGCAGGCCGACGACCGCCCCGGCGACCGCGGGCCCGATGGTGGAGGCGAGCCGCTCGACCGTCCCGGCGAGGCCGGTGGCGCGTTCGGTGGGCACCTGGGCGTCGGCCACGACGTCGGGGATCAGCACCTCCTTGGCCGAGTCGGCCGGACCGCGCATCGCGCCCAGCAGAGCGACCAGCGCCAGCAGGAGGCCGAAGTGCAGCAGGCCGAGAGTGTGCAGCAGCGGGATGGTCCCCACGAGCACGGCGGCGACGAGGTCACCGCCGACGTTGATGGGGCGCGGCCCGAGCCGGTCGACGAGGGGGCCGGTCAGCGCCTTGACGACGACGTACGGAGCCAGCTCGCAGAACGCCACCATGCCGGTCTTGGTGGCGCTCCCGGTCGTGACCAGCACGAACCACGGCAGGGCGATGGCTGAGATCCGGGTACCGGTGAGCGAGATCGCCTGCGCGGTGAGCAGCCCCACGAGCCCGCGCCGGGAGCGTGGCCGGGCCACGGCTTCGGTGCTCATGCGTCCCCCTCGGAGTCCTCGCCGGAGGCCGGGGTCGATGCCGCGTCGGAGCCCGAGGCGGGGTCGGTGCCGCCGAGCGCACCGGGAAGCGGGAAGAGGCCGAACTGGAACGTCGTGGGCGCGGTGCCCTCTGGTGCGGGCGCCTCCGGGTCGGCCCGGCGGTAGGGACGCAGCACCTCGAGGATCTGGTTGCTCAGCTGGTCGGCCTCAGCCGGGGTGAGCTGCAGCACGAAGTCGCTCATGGTGCTGACGTCCTGCCATTCCGGCGGAAGCGTCGCCCGCTCGTCCACGGCGCGCAGCAGGGTGTCGGCGTAGATCCGGGCGACGCTTCGCAGGTACGCATCGCCGGCCTCCGCGTCGGCGGCAGCGGCGTGCATGTCGTACCACGTGGACCGGTGGGCCGCCCGCCACCAGCGGTCCCGGCCGGTGCCGAGGTCGGTGGCCTCGACGACGAAGCCGTGGGCTGCGAGCTGGCGCAGGTGGTAGCTCGTCGCCCCGGAGTTCAGGCCCAACCGGGCCGCGAGGCGGGTCGCGGTGGCCGGCCCCTCGGTTCGGAGCAGCCCGAGCATCTGTACCCGGACGGGGTGTGCCAGGCCGCGCAGGGACTTGGCGTCCAGGGCGAGGTCGTGCTCGGGGTCGAAGTCGGGAATCGAGGCGGCTCGGTGGCCGGCCGCGGCTTCGTCGCCGGGTCCCGGCGGAGGCGTCGACCGGGACTCCGGGATCGGTGAGGAGTCGGGAGGTTCGGACATGACGGACACGGTAGACCGCAAAGAGAATTTTGCAAAGAGGTGTTTGCGGTTTGGGTCGTGACCGGGGTATTCCCTCGTCCGCCACCTCTGCGCCGTGAGCGAACACCGGCGGCTGCCTCGGGGTAACAGGGGAGGCGTTGGCTAGGGTCGGTGGCAGGTTCCAAGGCGTACGGATCGATCAGGTCCCGTACGCCACCCACCACGAGTCACGAGGACGTAGGCGAGGACGTGAACGAATACGCGCAGGAGGCGCAGGGCCCGAACGGCCAGGGCGGCCTCGATGACCACATCTACCAGCGGCTACTCAAGGAACGGATCATCTTCCTCGGTTCCGAGGTCCGTGACCAGAACGCCAACGCGATCTGCGCGCAGATGCTCGTGCTCAACGCCGAGGACCCGAACAAGGACATCTGGCTGTACATCAACAGCCCGGGCGGCTCGGTCGACTCCGGTCTGGCGATCTACGACACGATGCAGTTCATCTCCAACGACGTGGCGACCGTCGCGATGGGCCTCGCCGCGTCCATGGGGCAGTTCCTGCTCGCCGCCGGCACCAAGGGCAAGCGCTACGCGCTGCCGCACTCGCGCATCATGATGCACCAGCTGTCCGGTGGTCTCGGCGGAACGGCGTCCGACATCAAGATCCAGGCTCAGCAGAGCCTGCACCTGAAGAAGCAGCTGCAGGAGCTCACCGCGCTGCACACCGGTCAGTCGGTCGAGCAGATCGAGCAGGACGCCGACCGCGACCGGTGGTTCACCGCGGAGCAGGCCCGTGAGTACGGCTTCATCGACCACGTGGTGAAGTACGCCGGCGAGGTCACCTCCGTCGGACCCGTTTCCTGACCCGGCAGCTACCTGGAGGAAGAAGCACATGCCCACGATCCCACCGCCCCTCCCCACGCCGGGCCTGACGGCCCCCGGGCTCGCCACTCCGGCCGAGCGGCTGCCGCGCGCGGACTACTTCATCCCGCGCTGGGAGGAGCGCACTCCCTACGGCTACCGCCAGATCGACCCCTACGCGAAGCTGTTCGAGGACCGCATCATCTTCCTCGGCACGCCGATCAGCGACGACATCGCCAACGCGGTGATGGCCCAGCTGCTGTGCCTCGAGTCGATGGACCCCGAGCGCGAGGTGCAGATCTACATCAACAGTCCCGGCGGCTCCATCACGGCGCTGACCGCGATCTACGACACCATGCGCTACATCACACCCGACGTGCACACGGTCTGCCTCGGGCAGGCCGCGTCCGCGGCGGCGGTGCTGCTGGCCGCCGGCGCCCCCGGCAAGCGGTCCGCGCTCCCGCACAGCCGGATCGTCATCCACCAGCCCTACACCGAGGGCGGGTACGGACAGGCCAGCGACATCGAGATCCAGGCCAACGAGATCCTGCGCATGCGCGGCATGCTCGAGCAGATGATTTCCGAGAACACCGGTCGGCCGCTGGAGGAGGTGGCCCGCGACATCGAGCGGGACAAGTACCTCAGCGCCGAGCAGGCGGTCGAGTACGGCCTCATCGACGAGGTGCTGGTCAGCCGCAAGAAGAGCCTGGTCGAGGTCTAGGTCGAGGACCAGGCTCGACCCCGGGTGGCCGGGCCACGGCGGCCTCGTGGTTCCCGCAACACGCCCGTGCCGACCCGCGGATCCGTTACGGCGACATGCCGGTGCGCGATCGCCGCGGGTCGGCAGGCGCGGAGCGGGTATGCCCCTGCTGACCAGCGCCGTCGGCCACCCTGCGGTGACGCCCGCGGACCGTCGGGAGTTCCCGATTTCGCCAGGGGCGTACACATCGCGAGGTTGAACACGACCGTTCGCGCCGAGAACGGGGTACCGTCGTTCTCTGTACTCTCAGGTGCGCGGCTGACTGGCCCACAAGGCCGGGGCGGCGACGAGGTAGGCGACCCGCCCGGGTCCGAGGCAGGTTCGACACACGCCCGAGCATCGGGCGGAGCAACCTAAGGAGACGTTCCGGAGTGGCACGCATCGGTGACGGCGGCGACCTGCTCAAGTGCTCGTTCTGCGGGAAGAGCCAGAAGCAGGTCAAGAAGCTCATTGCAGGTCCGGGCGTCTACATCTGCGACGAGTGCATCGACCTCTGCAACGAGATCATCGAGGAGGAGCTCAGCGAGTCCTCCGAGGTAGGGCTGCAGGAGCTGCCCAAGCCGCGGGAGATCTTCGAGTTCCTCGACCAGTACGTCGTCGGCCAGGACGCCGCCAAGAAGGCCCTGTCGGTGGCGGTGTACAACCACTACAAACGCGTCCAGTCCGGCCTCTCCGCCGGCGGCCGGCACGCCAAGGACGAGCCGGTCGAGCTGGCGAAGTCCAACATTCTGCTGATCGGCCCCACCGGCTGCGGCAAGACCTACCTCGCCCAGACGCTGGCCAAGATGCTCAACGTGCCGTTCGCGATCGCCGACGCCACCGCGCTCACCGAGGCGGGCTACGTCGGTGAGGACGTCGAGAACATCCTGCTCAAACTCATCCAGGCTGCCGACTACGACGTCAAGAAGGCCGAAACGGGCATCATCTACATCGACGAGGTCGACAAGATCGCCCGCAAGAGCGAAAACCCGTCGATCACCCGGGACGTCTCCGGCGAGGGCGTGCAGCAGGCACTGCTGAAGATCCTGGAGGGCACCACCGCGAGCGTTCCTCCCCAGGGCGGGCGCAAGCATCCCCACCAGGAGTTCATCCAGATCGACACCACCAACGTGCTGTTCATCGTCGGCGGCGCTTTCGCCGGCCTCGAGCGCATCATCGAACAACGCGTCGGCAAGAAGGGCGTCGGCTTCGGCGCCAACGTGCGCACCCGGGAGGACCGGGAGAAGGAGCACACGTTCGCCGACGTGATGCCGGAGGACCTGCTGAAGTTCGGGCTGATCCCGGAGTTCGTCGGCCGCCTCCCGGTGATCGCGACCGTCCAGCCGCTGGACCGCCCGGCCCTGATGCGCATCCTCAGCGAGCCCCGCAACGCGCTCATCAAGCAGTACCAGAAGCTCTTCGAGATCGACGGAGTGGAGCTGGAGTTCAGCGAGGACGCCGTGGAGGCGATCGCCGAGCAGGCGCTGCTGCGCGGCACCGGCGCGCGCGCAACCCGCGCGATCATCGAGGAAGTCCTGCTCAACGTGATGTACGAAGTACCCAGCAGAGACGACGTGGCCCGGGTGATCGTCACACGCGAGGTGGTACTCGACAATGTCAACCCGACGCTGGTTCCGCGCGAGCAGCCAGGTCGCAAGTCCCGCAGTGGGGAGCGCCGCGAGAAGTCGGCCTGACGGTGCGCGGCCGTCACTGGCACGCACCCTCCCGGCGCTGTTCCTCGCCGCCTTCCTGATCACCTTCACGGTGCCGCTCGCCGGTGCCGGTGGACGGGCGTCGGCAAGTCCGAACGCCCCTGCGCCGGGCCAGGGCGTCGCCCCGCCTGGCTTCAGCCCCACCTCGACGTCGTGGACGACGCCGCAGGTCGGCTGGGTGCTCGGCTATTCCCTGTGCTGGCCGCCCGGCCCCGGTGAGGGCGGGCAGTGCCCGGTCCTGCTGCACACCACCGACGGCGGTGCCCACTGGACCCGCGTGCCGGCCCCGCCGATCCGCAGTTCTCCCAGCCACGCCCAGGTCCGCATCCTGTTCGCCGCGCGCTTCGGTGACTTCCTGCACCACCGCTCGATCGGCCTGGCCACCAACGGCCTGGAGCTGTACGCCACCTACGACGGCGGTCGCACCTGGCGGGCGGAGCAGCTCGCCGGTGACCGCCAGCCGGCCTTCGTCGGAGATCTGGCCGCCGCCCACCAGACCGCGTACGCCGTGGTGGCCTCCGGGTCCGGGCAGGACCGGCGCACGGAGGTCTACCGCACCCCGATCGGGGAGCGTGCCTGGTCGGCCGTGCGGGGGGTGAGCGTCGCCGACAGCGGCGGTGCGGCGTACGCCAGCGGCGCGCTCGGTGTACGGCGGAGCTCGGTCGTGGTGAGCCTCGGGCCGGTGTTCTCGCCCACCCGTTACTGGACCTCCCCGGAGGGCGCCGACTGGACGGCGCGGAGCACACCGTGCCGGCAGGAGGCCGCCACCGAGCTCGGGCCGGCCGCGCCGAGCGAGGTGTACGCACTGTGCAGCTCCAATCCCGGCCGTGGCCGGATGGACAAGGTCGTACGCCTGGCCGGCGAGGGTGGCACGTTCACGACCGTCGGGACGGCCCCGGCCACCGGCATCACCACCGGCTTCGCGGTCTCCCCAGGCGGCACGCTGGCGGTCGGCGCCACCGGCGGCGACGAGAGCTTCGTGCACATGAGCTTCGACGGCGGCCGCACCTGGCAGACCACGATGGCCGTGCCCGAGCGAGGCCCGGTGTACGACCTCGCGTTCACCGACGACCTGCACGGCACCCTGGTCGCCGGCTACGCCGACCTGCACACGTCGCAGCTGTTCCGAACCGACGACGGCGGCCACACCTGGAAGCCGTTCACCGCGGGCTGAATCCGGTCGCAGTGGGCCGGGCCCGGCTGGGATCATGGGAGCCATGCCCAGCAGACCGTACGAGATCGTCGACGTGTTCACCGACCGGCCCTACGCCGGCAACCCGCTCGCCGTCGTCCTGGACGCCGAGGTTATGAGCGGGGAGGTGATGCAGACGCTCGCCAAGGAGTTCAACCTGTCGGAGACGGCGTTCGTGCTCCCGCCGGAATCCGGTGGCGACTACCGCGTGCGCATCTTCACCCCGGGCGCCGAGCTGCCGTTCGCGGGGCACCCGAGCGTGGGGACCGCGGCGACGCTGGCCCGTCTCGGCCGCATCCGTTCGGGCGACGTCGTGCAGGAGTGCGGAGCCGGCAACCTGCCGGTGCACGTGGACGGCGACCTGGCCACCATCACCGGCGGCAAGCCGGTGCTCGGCTCGACACTCGACCCCGGACCGCTGCTCGCCGCCGCCGGGCTGGGCTTCGCCGACCTGCTCGGCCCGCCCGCCCAGACCGCGGCCGCCGGCGTCGACCACGTGTTCCTGCCTGTCATCGACGAGGCGGTCGCCCGCGCGAGCCTGGACTCCGGGGCCGCCCGCGCCCAGGGCGTGAAGAAGGTCTACCTCTTCTCCTGGGACGCCGACCGGCGGGAGGCCCACGCCCGGCTGTTCGCCCCCGAGCTCGGTATCGCCGAGGACCCGGCGACGGGTTCGGCCGCCCTGGCACTCGGGGTGTGGCTGGTCGGCAACGGCCTGGTCCCCGGCGACGGCGAGACGGCCTACACCGTGGTCCAGGGCGCGGAGCTGGGCCGGCCGTCGCGGCTGGACTGCGTGGTACGCGCGCAGGAGGGGCAGGCACGCGAGACCAGGGTCACCGGGCAGGTCGCGCCGGTGGCCGCGGGGGAGATCCGGCTACCCGACTGACGCGACGCCCAGCGTCAACAGGAGGTTGGCGTAGGTGCGCTGCTCGCCGGTGGCGATGACCAGGGCCACGTCGTCGGTCCTGGCCGCGTCGTAGAAGCCGAACCGGTCGAGACGCTCGACCGGTGTGCCGACGGGAAGCAGGTCGTCGAACTCCGCGAAGATCTCCGGCGTCGGCTGGTCCGGCGGCGGCTGCATCACCGCGGCCGCCTCGATCGGCGCAGCGTCCACCAGCGCGGTCAGCACGTCGGTGACCGACAGCTTGCCGGGGGACAGGTTGAGGAAGACGTGCGTCGCGTTCGGGCCCGCCGCGGTGGCGAACGGGTAGTGCCCGTCGGCGATCAGCACCCGCGAGCCGTGCCCGGCCGACGCCAGCGCGGCCAGGATCTCGGGGTGGATCAGGGTGTAGCGCAGCATGGACAACCTCTTCGTCGGTTCGGCCTCGGACTATAACGGTTGGAAACGGCCCCCAGCCGGTCCTGCCGCGCCGGTGGGCGCCCGCTGTCCGCGGTCGGCCCGCGGGGTGTCCACCCCGGGTCACCCGGCGGGCCGTCCGGCCGCTCGCACGCCGCTCACACGGCTCACACGGCACGCAGAACCACCGCTGTGTGCGGTGGGAGCAGCAGGTGTTCCCCGGCCGCAACCTGGTCGGAGCCGAGGCACTCGCTGGTGTCGAGAGCCACGGTGTACGCCATCGCCCACGGCGGCCCGGGCAGCGTGACGTCGACCGGCGCGTCGCCGCCGTGCAGCCACAGCAGGAACGAGTCGTCGCGTACGGGCTCACCGCTCGGCGCGGTCCGAGCGGTGTGCTCACCGGCGAGGAACATCCCGAGAGTGCGCAGGGACGAGTCGTGCCAGGCGTCGTCGTCCATCTCCTCGCCCCAGGGCGCGAACCAGCCGACGTCACGCCGCCCGCCGGCCGGGTCCAGCCGCCCGTGGAAGAAGTGCGGCCGGCGGAACACCGGGTGCTCGCGGCGGATCCGCAGCAGGTCCCGGACGGTGTCGCGTAACTGCGGCCAGGTCTGCTCCTCCGACCAGTCCAGCCAGGAGATCTCGTTGTCCTGGCAGTAGGCGTTGTTGTTGCCGTGCTGGGTGCGTCCGCTCTCGTCGCCGGCCATCAGCATCGGCACGCCGGTGGCGAGCAGCAGGGTGGTGAGCAGCCCGCGCACCTGACGCAACCGCAGCTTGACGATCTCCGGGTCGTCGGTCTCGCCCTCCACCCCGAAGTTGACCGACCGGTTGTCGTTGTGCCCGTCGTCGTTGGCCTCGCCGTTGGCCTCGTTGTGCTTGCTGACGTAGCTCACCAGGTCGCGCAGGGTGAATCCGTCGTGAGCGGTGACGTAGTTGATGGACGCGAACGGCCGCCGGCCGCTGCGGCGGTAGAGGTCGCTGGACCCCGACAGCCGGGAGGCGAGGTCGCGCACGCCGTCGGCCGAACCTGCCCAGAACTCGCGTACGGCATCGCGGAACCGGTCGTTCCACTCCGACCACGGCGCCGGGAACCCACCCACCTGGTAGCCGTCGAAGCCGAGGTCCCACGGCTCGGCGATCAGCTTGACCCGCGACAGCACCGGGTCCTGCCCGACGGCGGCGAGGAACGCACCCGCCATGTCCACGTCGCCCACGCCGCGGGTGAGGATCGGCGCGAGGTCGAACCTGAAGCCGTCCACGTGCATCTCCTGCACCCAGTAGCGCAGTGAGTCCAGGACCAGCCGCACGACGTCCGGGTGGCGGGCGTTCAGCGTGTTGCCGGTGCCGCTGAGGTCGCGGTAACGACGGCCGCCGCCGTCCAGCCGGTAGTAGGCGATGTTGTGGATGCCGCGGAAGGAGTACGTCGGGCCGAACTCGTTCTGCTCGGCGGTGTGGTTGTAGACGACGTCCAGCACGACCTCCAGGCCGGCCTCGTGCATCGCCTTGACCATCCGCTTGAACTCCGCGACCTGCTGCCCCTCGGTGCCCGTGCTGGCGTAGCCGGCGTGCGGTGCGAAGAAGCCGAGGGTGTTGTAGCCCCAGTAGTTGGAAAGACCCCGCCCGCGCAGGACGAACTCGCTGACGAAGTGGTGGACGGGCAGGAGCTCGACGGTGGTGACGCCGAGGTCGCGCAGGTAACCGAGCACGGCCGGGTGCGCGAGCCCGGCGTAGGTGCCGCGCAGCTCCGGCGGCACGTCCGGGTGCCGCATCGTCGCCCCGCGTACGTGGAGTTCGTACAGCACCGTGTCGCTCCACGGGACGTACGGCCGCGGGTCCTCGCCCCAGTCGAAGGTCGGGTCGACCACCACCGAACGCGGAACGTACGGCGCGGAGTCCCGGTCGTCGCGCACCGTGTCGTCGCCGCCGGCCACGTGGCCGAACACGGCGGCGTGGTCGTCCGCCTCACCGGTGATCGCCCGGGCGTACGGGTCGACCAGCAGCTTCGCGCCGTTGAACCGGTGGCCGGTGTAGGGGTCCCACGGCCCGTGCACGCGGTAGCCGTACCGCTGGCCCGGGTGCAGGCCGGGAACCCGGCCCGACCACACCCCGAACAACAGGTCGGTGAGCGGAACCCGGCGCTCGGTGGAGTGGTCGTCGAACAGGCAGACCTCGACGCGTTCGGCCATCGGCGCCCAGAGGGCGAACGTCACGCCGGATCCGTCATAGGTCGCCCCGCGCGGAGGGCCACCGTCGGGCCACCACTGGGTCTGGAATGGTGTGCTCACGCGCACATCCTCGCCGGTCCGCGAGCGTGGTGGAAACAGATCATCCAGACCGCCCTCCTCGGCCCCGTTCCGTGACCTCCCGGTGCCGCTCAGGACTGGTCCGGCTCGCCGAGCGGGGCCTGCCAGTCGGTGGCGGTCTGCTCGTACGCGAGCCCGCCCGGCGGCTCGTCGACCGCGGAGTAGGTCACCCTCAGCCGTACCTCGCCCTGCGCGGCTCGTACCTCGACCTGCAGCCGGCTCGGCGGCCCCGCCTCCTCGATCCGGTCGAACGCGGCACGCGCGGCCGCGAGGAGTTCGGCTCTCACCGGCTGCGGGACGGACTCCAGCGGGCCGTGCACCACCAGCCGGGGGACGATGCCGAACCGTTCCCGGGCCCGGTCGATCGCCGCCAGCAGGTCGGCGTGCAGGGAGTGCGTGCCGGGCGGGGGTCCGGTGAGCGCGAAGATGGCGCCGCGCACCTCGCGGGTGGCAGCGTCCAGATCGCCGATCGCCCGCTCGACCCGGGTGCCGACCTCGGCGCCGTCGCGAAGGCTGGCGACCAGGTGCAGCTTCGCGCTGACGTCGAACAGCCGGCGGATCACCCGCTCGTGCAGGTCCTGGGCGATCCGGTCGCGGTCCTCCAGTACCCGCTGCTCGATCCGTGCCTCCTGGGCGCGCTGGTGCCGCAGCGCGAGCGCCGCCTGGCTGGCGAACATCTCCACCGGAGCGACGTCGGGGACGGTCAGGCCTTCGGACTGCGAATCCCGCTGCCACCCGGCGAACAGCACGCCCAGAACCTCCCCCTCGGCGGTGAGCGGCGTCAGCATGCCCACGCCGACGTTCGCCAGCGCCGCGTGCCAGGCAGGCGGCGGGTTGTATCCCGGAACGGCACGGAGGTCCTCGCTCACCATGCTCTGTCCGGAGGAGACGACCTTGGCGGTCAGCCCGCGCAGCGGCGCCCGCCCGCCAGTGGTGTCCGCGAGCCCGGCGCCCTGGGCAGCCTCCAGGACGACCGTGCCGGGGTTGGCCGGGTCCAGGAGCAGCAGCCCACCGAAGTCGGCACCCGACACCTGGCGCAGCCGGGTGACCAGCAGGTCCAGGGCTTCTCGCCGGTTTGTCCGGCCGAGCAGTTGGTGGGTGAGCTCGGCGGTGGAACGCAGCCACCGCTGGCGGCGGCGTTCGGTCTCGTACCGCTCGGCGTTGTGCAGTGCGGTCACGGCGGCGGTGCCCAGGACGGTGACGGCCGCCTCGTCGTCGGCGCTGAAGGAGGTGTCCCGCCGGTCCAGGAGATACAGCTCGCCGGCGACGGAGCCGGTGTCGGCGGCCGGCAGCAGCAGGGCGAGCAGGCCGGGTCGGTGCACGGGTTCATCGGACTTCGCCAGCAGGCCGCGGGCGGCGGTGAGTTCGGGCCCCGCGAGCAGCCGCGCCGCGTCGTCGGCGCCGACACCGTGCCGGAACGTCCGGGCGGTGGTCCCGGAAGTGAGCCGTACGATCGCTGTTCGGGCGCCGGCCAGGCGGGCGGCCGCGGCGGCCACCCGGGTCCCCACGGTCTCGACGTCGACCTGCGAACCCACGTCGACGATCGCCTCGACCAGGCGGACGAGGGTGTTCCGGTCCGCGTGCCGTGACCACCCGTCAACCAAGCCGCACCGCCCACTCGGTCACCTGTTCACCGGGCGAGGGGGCGTTGCGGGCACCGGCCACGATCAACCGGAACCGGCTCTCCTCGAGGTCGATGACCAGGTCGACCCGGCTCGGCGACTCGTACTCCGCCGCTCGGTCCAGCGCCCGCCGAACCTGGGCGGCCAGCTCACACTGGACGGCGTCGCAGACCGCGTCCAGCGCGCCGTGCACCTCGAGGCCCGGTACGAATCCGAACCGGTCAGACGCCTTCACCACCTCCGCCTGCAACCGCAGCCAGCACGCCGAGGCGGCCCGCTGCGCGGCTTGGGCGGGGGTACGCAGGTCGCCGCTGACCTCGCGGATCAGGGTGATGGTCTCGGCCACCTCCCGTTCGGCCACCGCGAGCCGTTCCCGTACGACCGGACGCCTGCTGCCCTCGACGGCGGCGCCCAGGTCCGCGGCCACCCGGTTCAGGCGGCGGGCGACCACGGTGTCGAGGTCCTGCGCGATCCGCTCCCGGTCGGCGAGCACCGAGAGTTCGGTACGACTGGTCTGGGTGCGAGCCTGCCGCAGCGCCAGCGCCGCCTGGTGGGCGAACATCTCCACCAGGTCCACCTCCTGGGCGGCCAGGTGCGCCACCGGAGACTCCTTGCGCCAGCCGGCGAAGAGAACGCCCAGCACCTCGCCGTCGGTGCGCAGCGGCAACAGCATGCCCAGCCCGAGGTCGGCGAGCGCGGTCCGCCACTCCGGAGGCGGTCCGTACCCGTACACCTGGTCCAGGTCGGGGCTGACCACGCCGCGCCGGGAGCGCACGACGTGGGCGGTGAGGCCGCGCAGCGGGACACGCCGTCCGGCCAGGTGCTCCAGCGACAGTCCGGTGACCGCGTGCAGGGTGCCGCTATCGGGATCGGCGGGGTCCAGCAGGAGCAGCGCGCTGTAGTCCGCACCGGACACCTCCCGCAGCCGGGCGGTGAGCGTACCGAGGGCCTTCTCCCGGTCGACCTGGCCGAGCAGCAGTTCGGTGAGCTCGGTCACCGCGTGCAGCCAGCGCTGCTGCCGGCGTTCGCGTTCGTGGAGGTCGGCCCGGTGCATCACCATCGCCGCCGCGGCGCCGTAGGCCGCGAGCAGGTCCTCGTCGTCCCGGGTGAACTCGCCTCCCTCGGGATCACCGACGAGGAGCTGGCCGGAGTGGTGGTCACGCGGACGCATGGGTACGCCCAGCAGCGCCCGGGTGCGGACCGGCCGGCCGGACAGCGTGAGCTGCTCGACCAACCGGGCGAAGTCGGGGCGATCCGCGCGTTCGGCGTACTCGGCCCGGCTCAGGCCGTGCAGGAAGAGCTCGACCGTCTCGTCTGGTGGGTTCGCCTGCCGCACAACGGCATACCTGCCCCGCACGAGCTCGCTCGCCGACCGCAGGATCCGCTCGGCCGCCTGTTCGCCCTCGAGGTCGGTGCCGAGGGTGAGAAGAGAACTGACCAGGGAGCGCAGGCGCTCGTGCGGAGGGGAACCGTTCCCGACCACACTTCGATGGTAGGCCGCGCAGTGCGGGCGGGCGGTCAGCCGCCGGGCCGTTGCCACGGTACGTACGGGCTCGGGGTGCCGTGACCCTCTTGGCCCGGTTGACCTTCCCGGCCCGCCTGAGCCGGCTCGGCGCCGGCCGACCCGTCGCCCGCGTGGGGCAGGTGCCCGAGCTTGGCGAGCTCGACGGCGCGGTTCACGTCGTGGCTGTTCACGATGCCGACCACGTGGCCACCTTCGACGACCAGCAGCATCCCGCGGCCGGACAGTTGCCACGTACCTGCCGGGAGCTCGGTCAGCAGGTCCTCTGGGCCGGCGGTCCCGTCCGGTCGCAGCGGCCGGCCGAGGTCGGCGAGCTTGGTGGTGCCCCGCGTCTGCTCGGGCACCCGGGCGAGGTCGGTGAGGCTGACCACGCGCAGCGGCCGGCCCTCCATGTCCACGACGGGGAAGGACCGGTGGTGGTCGCGCTCGGCGACCCTTTCCAGGAAGGCGTCCACGGTCCACCACGACGGTGCGGTCACCGGCGCCGGGCTCATCACGTCCCGCAGCCGTACGCCGGTCAGGCGTTCCCGCACTCCGGTCACCGACTCCTCCGACAGCGCCGACATGACCAGGAACCAGCCGATCAGGGCCAGCCACAGACCGCTGACCACCTGGCCGGCGACGAGCTGGAACACACCGAGGGCGATCAGCGCCATGCCGAGGAACCGGCCCGCCCGCGCCGCCGAGACCGCCGCCCGCGCCTGGTCGCCGGACCGCTTCCACAGCCCTGCCTGGAGCAGCCGCCCACCGTCCAGCGGCGCGCCGGGCAGCAGGTTGAAGATGCCGAGCACCGCGTTCACGAACCCGAGCCAGGTCAGCACCTCCCGGAGCACGATCGGCAGCGAGAGCAGGGCGGCACCCGCGGCCAGGCCCCCGAACGCCGCGCCGAGGACGAGGCTGGTGGCCGGGCCCGCACCGGCGACCAGGAACGCCGCGCGGGGGGTGGGCGGGTTGGAGCCGAGCTCGGTCACCCCGCCGAGCAGCCACAGGGTGATCCGGTCGGCCGGCATGCCGTACCGCCGGGCGACGACGGCGTGCGCGAGCTCGTGTGCCAGCAGGGACGCGAGGAACGTGACCGCCGCGAGCACCCCGGCCACCCAGTCGACCACCGTGCCGGCGTTGGGCGCCTGGACCGGGAGGATGGCCACCGCCACGATCTCGGTGACCAGCAGCATCATCACCAGCACGGACCAGTGGACGCCGACGGAGACCCCGGCGACGCGGCCCAGCGTGAACGTCGGCTTCATGATTCGGCCATGTGTCGTTGGCGGGCCGTCCGGCGACAGGCCCGCACCCCCGGTCCAAGCGTCCGCGCGCCGGTCCGGGTCCTACAGAGGATTAGGACCCGTTCCGCTGCGCGCATGCGCGCTCCGCGCGGGGATCCTGCGTCCGAGCCGGGCCCGGTGGGTATGAACCCGGCGGCACGGACCTCTTGACCATGGCGGGTTCTCACCGTGGCTCTCGCAACAGGCGAGGGCCAAGGACCCGCAGGCACAGGACCTTGTCCTCTACGTCGATCCGTACGGGCCGGACCAGTCTGGCGCCTGGGTCGCCACCAGGGGCGGGGACAGATCGGGGGACGTTCGATGACCGGTCGACAGCCGCGTCCCGCGCGGGCGGTCGTGGTGACGTTCGACGGGGTGGCGCTGGCCAACCCCGCGTTGCACTGGGCCGCCCGCGAGGCCGTCCTCCGCCAGCTGCCACTGGTGGTGGTGCAGGCGTACGGCGAACGTTCCCGTACCGACCGGCGACCCGCCGACGGACCGCTGGCATCCGAGTTCGGTCCGGACGACGGTCAGGGGGCCGTCGACGACGACGAGGGCGGGACGCCGACGACCCGGGAACGGGCCTGGCGCCTGGCCGACGCCGCGGTCGCGACGGCGGTGGCTGTGCAACCCACGCTGCAGGCGTACGCCTGGGCCGCCGCCGGCCCGCTGCCCGACGTGCTCGGCCAGGCGGTCGCCGATCCCACCCTCGTCGTCGTGGGCACCCGGGGGAGGGGCGTCCTGCTCGCGTTCCTGCGCGGTGCGCACCGAGCCGGCCGGGAAGGAAGACCGGTGCCGCCGGTGGTCCTCGTCCGGCAGGACAGCAGGCCGCCCCGGCCGCTGCCGGTGGGGCTGTCGGGCGTGCCGGTGGGGGACGGGCACCTGTTGGACGGGCTCGACGGCCACGTGGTGGTCGGAGTGGACGGCGGTGCGTCGACGCGGGCCGTCGTCGGGTTCGGGTTCGACGTGGCCGCCCGGCGGGGTGCCCGGCTGCTCGCCGTACCGGTGCCGCCGCGGGGTGACAAGTGGTGGACCCGCGCCCTGGACACCCACGTGCACGGGGTGAGCGCACCGGGCTTCGACGCGGTCGAGGCGCTGCTGGCACCCCATCTGTCGGCGTACCCCGACGTGGAGGTCACGGTCGCGCCCGGCGACGGCACGGTGGCCGGACCGCTGCGGATCGCCCGGCCGCCCGACCTGCTCGTGGTCGGCAGCCGGGACGCGGGCGTCAGCGGGATCCTCGGTTCCACCCTCGGCTGTACGGCGATCAACCGGGCCCGGTGCCCGGTCGCGCTGGTGCCCGTACCGGCCGGCGACCTGGTCGCCGACCGGCGCGGCGGCCGGGCCGGGGCCCGGATCCGGGTGCCGCAGGCCCGCCGCCCGTCCGTCCGTCCGACCGGCCGGCCGACGACCCGCCCCCGGGAGGAGGCGCTGCGATGACCGAACGCAACCGGCGCCCGGTGGTGGTCGGCGTCGACGGCACGGCGGAGAGCCGGCTGGCACTGCAGTGGGCCATCGACGAGGCCCGCAACCGGATGCTCCCTCTGCGCATCGTCGTCTCCCACGAATATCCCGCACCGGTGCAGGGCGTCGACGACCTCGAGACCGACGGCGAGAACACCGACGCGAACGCGGCGGCGAGCATCGCCCGCGACCAGCTCGACCCGGACATGGTGCTGACGCCGGCAGTGCTGGCAGACCGGCCGGCACGGGCGCTCCTCGACCAGGCCATGGACGCGGAGCTGCTCGTGGTGGGTTCGCGGTCGCGGTCGGCGGTGGCCTCGGTGGTGCTCGGGTCGGTGAGCTCGGCGGTCGCGCACCAGGCGCGCTGCCCGGTGATCGTCGCCCGCGCGTCGAAGGAACACTCGCCGGCCGGCCCGCGGGTGATCGTGGGGGTGGACGGGTCGGAGTGTTCCGAACGCGCGGTGGCGTTCGCGTTCGAGGAGGCCGCCGGTCGCGGCCTGCCCCTGGTGGCCGTCCACTGCTGGCGGCTGGAACACCCCGACGAGGCGCAGTGGGACGCGGACGCCTTCTCCCGCCGCCGCGACGAGCACATGCTGTGGCTCTCGGAGTCCCTCGCCGGTTTCCGGTCCAAGTTCCCGGACGTCGTGGTGAGCACCAGCGTGCTGGAGGGACGCCCCGCGGTGTTGTTGTCGGAGTCGTCCCGTGGCGCGGAGCTGGTCGTCGTGGGATCGCGCGGACGCGGCGGGCTGGAACGCATGCTGCTCGGTTCGGTGGCCGAGTCGCTGCTGCACCACGCGCACTGCTCGGTCGCGGTCGTACGGGCGGCAGCCCGGTGAGCCGGCACGAACCGGCACCGGTCGAGGTGCGTCCGCTGGAGGGTGACGCGTACGTCGTGGAAGTACGCGGACACCAGCTGCACGTCGACCAGCCGCGCGAGGAGGGCGGGACCGACACCGCACCGACACCGGTGGAGTTGCTGGTCGGTGCGCTGGCCGCCTGCGTCGCCTTCCACGCCGGGCGTTTCCTCGCGCGGCACGGCGTCGGCGCGGAGGGGCTGGCGGTCCGGGCGATGTTCACGATGGCGGCCGAGGGGTCGACCCGGGTGGACGCGGTGCACGTGCGGGTCGTGGTGCCACCGGACCTGCCGCCCGAACGCGTACCAGCGCTGCGGGCGGTGCTCGGCGCGTGCACCGTCAAGAACACCTTGACGCACGCCGTCGAGCTGGACCTGGAGATCGACGGCTTCCCGAGCCTCGCACCGGGCTGATCGCTGCTGCCTGATGGGACCGGACGCTCAGACCGCCCGTGCGGCAAGGGCTTCCGCGAACGCCGTCAGCTCCTCGGGGGCGATGCCGTAGGTGTGCTCGGGTCCGGGGTACTTCCCCGTCCGCACCTCCTCGGCGTACGTGCCGACCGCGCGCACCATCTGCTCGTGCAGGTCGGCGTACCGCTTCACGAACCTCGCGGGAGTGCCGGCCGACATCCCCAGCAGGTCGTGGAACACCAGCACCTGCCCGTCGGTGGCCGGGCCGGCGCCGATGCCGATCACCGGGATCCGGAGGTACGGCATCAACTGCTCGGTGACCGCCGCCGGGATCGCCTCCAGGACCAGGGCGAAGCAGCCGGATTCCTGCAGGGCGAGGGCTTCCTCGGCGATGCGCGTCGCTCCCGCGGCGGTGCGGCCCTGGGCGCGGAAACCGCCGAGCTGGCCGGCCGTCTGCGGGGTGAGACCGACGTGCCCCATCACGGGTACGCCGGCGGCGACGATCGCCCGGGCCCGGTCGGCGGAGGTGCCCCCGCGTTCCAGCTTCACCGCGTCCGCGCCGGCCTCCTTCACGAACCGCTGGGCGTTGCCGATCGCGTGCTCGTCGGAACGCTCGTACGACCCGAACGGAAGGTCGGCGACCAGCAGGGGGGTACGCAGACCCCGGCGGACCGCGGCGGCGAGCACCAGCATCTCGGTCATCCCGACCGGCAGCGTCGAGTCGTGGCCCAGGACCGTCATCGCGGCGGAGTCGCCGACCAGCACCACGTCGACGTCGGCGTCCTCCGCGACCCGGGCGGACGGGAAGTCGTAGGCCGTCACCATCGTGATCGGCATGCCCGTCGCCTTCAGCTGGGCGAGCGCGCCGACGGTGAGCCGGGCCCGCGTCGAAGCCGCGTCGTCGGGGCCGGAACCCGGGTTCGAACCAGGCGTGGAACCGGGCGTGGGACCGGGCGTGGAACCGGCACCGGGCGAAGCGGGCCGGGTGCTCACGGCCCGGTCCGTTCGAAGCCGGCCGCGGAGGCGAGCGGGGAGTCCATCAGCACGCCTGCGTCCGAGCCGACCAGGGCGACGGCGTTGCCGGCGTCCACGTGCACGACGGCGGGGTCGTGGGTGGCGAGTTCGGCGGCGTCGTAGGTCGCGAACGACGCCACGATCACCTTGTGGCCCCTCTCCACGAGCAGCGCGGCCGCGCCGTTGACCTGCATGGAGCCCGAGCCCGGCGCGCCCTCCAGCACGTAGGTGACGAACCGCGTGCCGTTGTCGACGTCCCACACGTGCACCTGCTCGTTGGGCAGCAGGTCGGCGGCGCGCATGAGGGCGGCGTCGATGGTGATGCTGCCCACGTAGTCCACGTCGCAGGCCGTCACCGTGGCGCGGTGGATCTTGGACTTCAGCATGGTTCGCTGCATGGTCATGCTCCTTGGACTACTTCGACGACCTGGTTGTCGATCAGCCGGGCGCGGCCGACCCGGGCGGCGACCGCGATCAGGACGGGGCGGTCGCCGAAACGCTCCGCCACGGTGAGGTTTCCGGCGTCGCGGGCCTCGAGGTACTCCGGTTCGATTCCGGCGTCGGCGAGTACCTTCCCGGCCGCGGCCAGCGCGTCCTGGACGGTGGACCCGTTGCGGGCGGTGCGGGCGGCGGCGGTCAGCGCCTGGTTCAGGGCCCGGGCCCGGACGCGTTCCTCCGCTGTCAGGTAGACGTTGCGCGAGCTCATCGCCAGGCCGTCCGGCTCGCGCACCGTGGGCAGGACCACGATCTCGACGGGGAGTTCGAGGTCACGCACCATCGCCTGGACGACGATCGCCTGCTGGGCGTCCTTCTGGCCGAAGAACGCCACGTCCGGGCCGACGGCGTTGAGCAGCTTCGCCACCACGGTGGTGACGCCGCGGAAGTGGGCGGCACCGCGGCGCGCGGGGTCGCCGCAGAGCACGCTGGTGAGGTCGCCGCCGACCTCGACGGTGGTAGCGAACCCGGGCGGGTACACGTGGTCCGCGGCCGGTGCGTACACCAGGTCGACGCCCGCCGCCGCGGCCACGGCGAGGTCGGCCGCCTCGTCGCGCGGGTAGGCCGCGAGGTCCTCGTTCGGGCCGAACTGTGTGGGGTTGACGAACAGGCTCATCACCACGACGTCGCAGCGCTCCCGGGCGGCGCGCAGCAGGCTGGCGTGGCCCTCGTGCAGGAAGCCCATGGTGGGTACGAGGCCGATCCGGGCACCGGACCGGCGGGCGGGTGCCAGCTCCGCCCGCAGCTCCTCCCGGGTCCGGACGATCTTCGGGGTGGACACCGGCGTACCTCCTGGGTGCTGGTTCGCGGCGACCGCCCGGGTGCGGTCGGCGAGTGCGGTGTAGACCGGCGAAAGCTCGGGGGCGAGATCGGCCAGCGCGGCCTGGTGGGCGCGGACCGTCTCCTCGTCTCCCCGGGCGATGGGTCCGGTGAGCGCGGCCGGGCCCGCGCCGGCCCAGTTCGCCGCCGTGCTCAGCACCAACGGCGTGAGGGCCGCCCGGGCGTCCTTCACGCCGGCGCGGGTGAGCAGGTCGGCCGCCGTCTCCGCCAGTGCCAGGACGAAGTTGGACGCGAGCACGGCGCCCGCGTGGTAGGCCGCCCGGTGCTCCTCGGCCAGGTCGAACGGCACCATCCCGAGCCGTCGGGCGAGCGTGCGGGCGACCTCGGCCGCGGCCGGGGTTGACCCGGTGACCGCCGCCGGAACGCCGGTCAGACTGGTCCCCGGCGCCGGGATGGTCTGCAGCGGGTGCAGCCGGAACGTCTGTGCTCCCCGGCGGGCGGCGGACTCCAGCGCGTCCAGGCCGGTGGCGCCGCTGACGTGGCCGACGTAGGGGGGAAGGTCCGTCCCGGCGGCGACCTCGGCGCAGACGGCGGAGATCGACTCGTCGGGGACGCACAGGAGGGCGATGCCGGAGCCACCGGCGGTGACGGCGGCGGTGCCCCGGGTGCCGACGCGGACGTCGAGCCCGGCGGCGCGGGCGGCGGATGTGACAGAACCGCCGGTGCGGCCGGCGCCGATCACGGCGAGGCTGCGCAGCCCGGTCGACGCACCGGTGTCCGGTGCGTCTCGGTTCCGTTCCAGTTCTCGCATCGGAGATACCAGACGGCTTTCGGTGTGGGGTGCTTGTACGTACTTTGGTGTTTCCTGGGGCATTCCGCGTCCGCGCCCAGGTCCCCGAAGGTGCGGGTGTCCGGGTCGCGGCGCAGGAAAAGTATAGGTGCCGCCGAGGCCCGCCGATGCCTGCCGAAGCGACGACCGAACCGACGACCGAACCGTCGCCCGGGCCGGCGCCCGAACCGGCCGCGAGCCTGGCCACGCGGAGACCGACGGCCAAGGTCGGCACCATGGCACCCGCCGGTCGCGCCCGCCGCGTCCGGGTCGCTACGTTCGCACCAGAGCATCCCTCGCCCGAACGGGCCGGAGGCGAGGTGCCACCGCGATCGGCACCACGCCGGCGCGGCTTCGCGGACGAGGAGACCAGGAGACTCGTATGGCCGGGGTGACCGAGAGGTTCGAGATCATCGACGAGCGGTTCTCGACCCTCGTCAAGACCAGCGCCCAGGTGGAGTTGCTGTACCAGGGCTGCCGCTGGGCGGAGGGGCCGGCGTACTTCCCGGCGGGCCGCTACCTCGTGTGGAGCGACATCCCCAACGACCGGATGCTGCGCTGGGACGAGACCACCGGGACGGTGGGTGTGTTCCGGGAGCCGGCCGGCTTCAGCAACGGCAACACCGTCGACCGGCAGGGGCGGCTGGTCACCTGTGAACACGGCAACCGGCGGGTCACCCGGACCGAGCACGACGGCTCGCTGACGGTGCTCACCGACAACTTCGGCGGGAAGCGCTACAACAGCCCCAACGACGTGGTGGTGAAGTCCGACGGGTCGGTGTGGTTCACCGATCCGGCGTACGGCATCGACAGCGACTACGAGGGGCACCAGGCCGACAGCGAGATCGGCGCCTGCCACGTCTACCGCTGGGACGCGACGACGGGGGACGTACGCATTGTCGCCGACGACTTCGTACGCCCCAACGGCCTCGCGTTCTCACCCGACGAGACCCGGCTGTACGTCTCCGACACCGGCTCGACGCACCACCGGGGCGGGCCCCGGCACATGCGGGTCTTCGACGTCGCCCCCGACGGGACGCTGAGTGGCGGAAGCGAGTTCGCCACCTGTACGTCCGGGCTGTTCGACGGCTTCCGGCTGGACACCGCCGGCCGGATCTGGGCCAGCGCCGCCGACGGCGTGCACTGCTACCACCCCGACGGCACGCTGCTCGGGAAGGTCCTCGTGCCGGAGACGGTGGCCAACGTGGAGTTCGGGGGTCCGCGCCGAAACCGGCTGTTCATCGCCGCCACCACGTCGTTGTACAGCGTGCTGCTGCCTGTCAACGGCGCGTTGCGACGCTAGACCGGCCGCACTGTCAACGCGGCCGGAACACCGTCAAGTGTCCCTTGCGGCCGGCAGGACCCCGGCCGCCGCCGAAGACGACGATGCCGGCGACGGTGGAGACCGTCGCCGGCATCGGCGTGCGTACGACCAGACCCCACCGGGTCAGTGGCCGCGGTCGATCCACTCCCGCAGGTGCGGCCGCTCGGCGCCGACCGTGGTGGTGTCGCCGTGCCCGGTGTGCACCACCGTCTCCGGCGGCAGGGTCAGCAGCCGGTCCCGGATCGAGTCGATGATCGTGCCGAAGTCGGAGAACGAACGCCCGGTGGCGCCCGGCCCGCCGGCGAACAACGTGTCGCCGCTGAACACCGCGCCCAGGTCGGGAGCGGACAGACAGACGCCGCCGGGGGAGTGGCCCGGGGTGTGCACGGCGGTCAACGTGACGTCGCCCACCTCGAACTCCTGCCCGTCGGCGAGCTCGGCGTCCGGTGCGGCGCCTGGGTGCACGACGTCCCACAGCATGCGGTCCGCCGGGTGCAGCCAGACCGGCGCCTTCGTCGACTCGGCCAGGTCGCGGGCGGCGCCGATGTGGTCGTCGTGCCCATGGGTGCACACGATCGCGGTGACCCTCCGGTCGCCCACGGCGTCCCGGATCGGACCGGCGTCGTGGGCGGGGTCGATCACCAGCACCTCGTCGTCGTCGCCGACCAGCCAGACGTTGTTGTCGACGTCCCAGGTGCCACCGTCCAGGCTGAACGTCCCGGAGGTGACCACCCGCTCGATGCGCGTGCTCACTTCATCACCACCACGGACCGCAGGACGTCGCCGGCGTGCATCTTGGTGAACGCCTCCTCGACGTCGCCGATGCCGATCTCCTCGGTGACGAAGGCGTCCAGCGGCAGCCGGCCCTGGCGGTAGAGGTCGATCAGCATCGGGAAGTCGCGTTCGGGCAGGCAGTCGCCGTACCAGGACGACTTGAGCGATCCGCCGCGGGCGAAGAAGTCGATGAACGGGAGCTCGAGCTTCTGCTCCGGGGTGGGCACGCCGACCAGGACGACCGTGCCGGCGAGGTCGCGGGCGTAGAAGGCCTGCTTGTACGTCTCGGGCAGGCCGATCGCCTCGATCGCCAGGTCGACGCCGAACCCGCCGGTCAGCTCCTGGATGCGCTCCACGGCGTTCTCGTTCCGGGCGTTCACCGTGTGGGTGGCGCCGAACTGCCGCGCCCAGGCGAGCTTGCGGTCGTCCACGTCCACCGCGATCACGGTCGTCGCGCCGCCGAGGCTGGCGCCGGCGACCGCGGCGTCACCCACGCCGCCGCAGCCGAACACCGCCACCGAGTCGCCGCGCTGGACGTTGCCGGTGTTGAGGGCGGCACCCAGCCCGGCCATCACGCCGCAGCCGAGCAGGCCCGCGACCGTGGCCGGGGTCTCGGGGTCGACCTTCGTGCACTGACCGGCCGCCACCAGCGTCTTCTCCGCGAACGCGCCGATGCCGAGGGCGGGGGAGAGCTCGGTGCCGTCGGCAAGCGTCATCTTCTGCTTGGCGTTGTGGGTGTCGAAGCAGTACCACGGCCGGCCGCGCCTGCAGGCCCGGCACTTGCCGCACACCGCGCGCCAGTTGAGGATCACGAAGTCGCCGGGGGCCACGTCGTCGACGCCCTCGCCGACCGACTCCACGACGCCGGCCGCCTCGTGCCCGAGGAGGTACGGATAGTCGTCGCCGATCCCGCCCTGCTTGTAGTGCAGGTCGGTGTGGCAGACGCCGCACGCCTGCACCCTGACCAGCGCCTCACCGGGTCCCGGGTCGGGCACGTGGATCGTCTCCACGCTGACCGGCTCGTTCTTGGCTCGGGCCACGACAGCCTGTACGTCCGGCATCGGCGTACTTCCCTTCGGATCGTTCGGTGGTTCGGTTGATTCGATCGGGTGGTTCGCTCCGCGGTTCGATCCTTCCAGGACGCGCGCCCGGTTGGGAACCCGGACGCGCGCCCGGTTGGGAACCCGGACGCGCGTCCCGTCGGCCAGGTCTCAGGCCTGGTGCCGGCCCCGCGCCGCGCCCTGGTGTGCTGCGTCGGGACCGGCGTCCGGTCCGCGCCCGCGCAGCGGAACCTCGCGTACGGCGAGAACGGCGAGGAACGCCAGCACCACCAACGGCACCGCCAGCAGGTAGATCCGGTCCAGGCCGAGGGTGAAGCCCTCCCGTACGACCGACCGCAGCGGCTCCGACAGCCGGGCGATCTCCGCGGGCGTACCCAGGTGCGGAGTCAGGGAGTCTCCCGTCGGCCGTGCCCGCACACCGTGCTCGGCGAGGAGTTCGGGGATGGCGGAGGTGAGCCGGGAGCTGAGCACCGCCCCGAACACCGCGACGCCCACCGCTCCGCCCATCGAACGGAAGAACGTCGAGGCGGAGGTGGCGATGCCGAGGTCGCGCCGCTCGGAGGTGTTCTGCACGGCGAGGATCAGCACCTGCATGGTGAAGCCCAGCCCGGCGCCGAAGACCAGCATGTAGCCGCAGACGGCGACCATCGGGGTGTCCACCCGCAGCGTGGCCAGCAGGGCGGTGCCGATGCCGACCAGGGCCAGGCCCACCAGCGGGAACACCTTCCAGCGTCCCCACTTCGTGATCGCCCGGCCGCTCAGCACCGACACCGACAGCATCCCCACGACCAGCGGGAACGTCAGCAGCCCGGACGCGGTGGGACTCTGGCCCCGCACGACCTGGAGGTACTGCGGGAGGTAGATCATCGCGCCGAACATCGCGAACCCGGTGAAGAACCCCGCGGCCCCGGTGAGGTTGAAGGTCGGGTTGCGGAACAGCCCGGGCGGCAGGATGGGCTCGGCGGCCCGGCGTTCGACCAGTACGGCCGCGACCAGGCCGGCCACCGCGAGCGCGGCCAGCAGCAGCGACCATCCCGACACCCAGTCGAACTCCTTGCCGCCGAGCGAGGCCAGCAACAGCAGCGAGGTCACCGAACCGGTGATGACGGTGGCGCCGAGCCAGTCGATCCGGGTCTCGCGGCGTTCCCGCGGCAGGTCGAGGGTCTTCTGCAGTACGACCGACGCGACCACGGCGATCGGGATGCCGACGTAGAAGCACCAGCGCCAGCCGGGTCCGTCGACGAGGAAGCCGCCGATCAGCGGACCGGCGACGGTGGCCACGCCGAACGACGCGCCGAGGTAGCCGGAGTAGCGGCCCCGCTCGCGGGGGCTCACGATGTCGGCCATGATCGCCTGGGACAGCGCCATCAGCCCGCCGGCGCCGACGCCCTGGCCGGCCCGGGCGGCGATCATCTCGCCCATCGTCTGGGACAGCCCGGCGAGCGCCGAGGTCACCACGAAGACGGCGATGGCGGCCTGCATCAGCGGCTTGCGGCCGTACAGGTCGGAGATCTTGCCCCACAGCGGTGTGGAGACGGTGGTGGTGAGGAGGGTGGCGCTGGCCACCCAGGCGAGCTGGTCCTGGCCGCCGAGGTCACCCACGATCGTGGGGAGGGCGGTACCGACGACGGTGCCGGACAACGAGGAGACGAACAGGCACAGCAACAGGGCCCAGACGATCTCCAGGATCTGCTTGTGGCTGAACGCCGGGTTCGAGGTCGTCGCCCCGGCCGCCGCTGCTGCGGGCCGGGCCGCGCTGGACACCGCGGCCGGGCTGATCGCGCTGGGGGCGGCCGCCGGGACGGGCGCCGGGGAGGAGGTCGAGGGACTCGGCTCGCGTTCGGGTCCGGTGGTGGGGCGAGGGCTGGGGACCGCCCTGGCGGCCGGGCTGGTGGCTGCCCTGGTAGCCGGGGCGGTGGCCTGACGGTCGGTGGAACGGCTGGTCGGATCTGTGACGCTGGTATGTGAGCCGGACGCGGACATCGGGGGGTGAGCACTCCGATTCTGTGAGGGTTCGGTCGACTTTCACAGAATATGGTTGCTTTCTGCAACTGTGTATCGAAGGTTGGAACGGTCGGCCCCGCTGGCCGTCATCGGCCGCGCCTGCGCCCGGTCGTACCCATGCGGAGAAACCCGACATCCCGGCCGACGCACAGCAGCGGTGCCCTAGGGTCTGTCGCAGGCCAGGAGGACCGGCCGGAGATCGAGCGCCGGGACACCGAACGGCGTGAGGGGAGGCCCTGAGTGGACACCTGGGTGCGGCTGGAGGTGGAGGACGGCGTCGGCACGATCCGGCTGGACCGCCCGCCGATGAACGCACTGGACACGGCCATGCAGGAACAGATCCGGGCGGCGGCGCGGGAGGCGACCGAGCGGGACGACGTTGCCGCGGTGGTGCTCTACGGCGGCGAGCGGGTGTTCGCGGCGGGCGCCGACATCAAGGAGATGCTGGACATGTCCTACGCCGACATGGAGGTCCGGTCGCGCGGACTCACCTCGGCGTTCGACAGCGTGGCCCGGATCCCCAAGCCGGTGGTGGCCGCGATCACCGGGTACGCCCTCGGCGGGGGCTGCGAGCTGGCGCTGACCGCCGACCGCCGGGTCGGCGCGGCGACGGCCCGCCTGGGCCAGCCCGAGATCAAGCTCGGGGTGATTCCCGGCGCGGGCGGGACCCAGCGGCTGGCCAGGCTGGTCGGCCCCTCGGTGGCCAAGGACCTGATCTTCACCGGGCGGATGGTCGACGCCGCCGAGGCGCGCGCGATCGGGCTGCTGGACCAGGTGGTCGAGGACGAGGCTCCGGACGCGGTCCACGCCGCGGCCCGGGCCTGGGCGGCGCAGTTCGTCGGCGGACCGGCGGTGGCGCTGCGTGCGGCCAAGTCCGCGATCGACCGGGGGCTCGACGTCGACCTCGGCACCGGCCTGGAGATCGAACGCCAGAGCTTCGCCGCGTTGTTCGCGACCCAGGACCGCATGACCGGCATGCGGGCGTTCGTGGACAAGATGCCGCCGCGCTTCGAGGGACGCTGACCGCCCCCACCGTCCGTCGTACGACCGCACTGCCGTACCACCGCACTGCAGTACAACCGAGCATTGCTGTACCGAGCGCAAGGAGCCCGATGTCTTCGCCCCTCGAGGAGTTCGCACCGAGCACGCCGAGCACACCGGGCACACCGGGCACACCGGGCACATCCGGCACACCGAGCGACGGGGCATCGGCCGACCCGGCGCCGCACCCGGTGGCCAGCGAGGAGGAGGTCGCGGCGGCCTGGGGCGACCCCAAGCTCGCCAACGTGCTCTACCACGACTGGGAGGCGCAGAGCTACGACTCCAAGTGGTCCATCTCCTTCGACGACCGCTGCATCGCCTACGCGCGGGACCGGTTCGTGGCCGCCGCGGGTGCGGCCGGCTGGCCCTACGCGAAGTCGCTGGAGGTCGGGTGCGGCACCGGCTTCTTCAGCCTCAACCTCCGCCAGGCCGGGGTGGTGGACGAGGTGCACGTGACCGACCTGTCGCCGGGCATGGTCGAGGCCGCCCGGGAGAACGCCCGCCGGCTGGGGTTCGAGGCGCAGGGCCGGGTGGCCGACGCCGAACGCCTGCCCTACCCCGACGAGACCTTCGACCTGGTCGTCGGCCACGCGGTCATCCACCACATCCCCGACGTCGAGCTCGCCTTCGCGGAGATGCTGCGGGTGCTCCGCCCGGGCGGGCGGTTCGTGATCTGCGGCGAGCCGACGAGGTACGGCGACCTGGTGGCGCGCAAGCTCTCCCAGGCGACGTGGTGGCTGGCCACCCGAGCCACCCACACGGCTTTGCTGCGCAGCCGGTGGGCGCGCTCGAAGGAAGAGCTGGACGAGTCCTCCCGTGCCGCCGCACTGGAGTCGGTGGTCGACCTGCACACCTTCGACCCGGACGCCCTGGCCAGGACGGCCGAGCGCGCGGGCGCCGCGGACGTGCGGACCGTCACCGAGGAACTGACCGCCGCGTGGTTCGGCTGGCCGGTCCGGACGTTCGAGTACGCCGTCAACCCCGACCGCCTCGGCTGGGGGTGGGCCAACTTCGCCTACCGGAGCTGGCAGCGGCTGAGTGCGGTCGACCGGCTGCTCAAGCCGCTGGTGCCCGCAGAGCTGTACTACAACGTCTCGATTACCGGAATCCGCCACCCCGCGCAGGCCTGCGTGACCGACACCGGAGGGCAAAGCGGTCGAGCCGTGGTCAGACAAGCACGAAAGTGATACCGTCCTGCGCGGTCGTTCGTCGTTTCGACAAGACGCGCGGGAGCGTGCGTCGCAGACCGTCCGAGGATTCGGTGGTCTGCACGCGTGGCTCTCGGCCCGCGGGATTCGACACGCGGGCAATGCCCCGTGGCGACTCGGTGCTCGTGAGGTTCGAGTGCTGCACCAACGTCTCCGCGAGGGGAAACAGAAAAACATGGCGCAGGGAACCGTCAAGTGGTTCAACGCTGACAAGGGCTTCGGCTTCATCTCCGTCGACGGCGGTCAGGACGTGTTCGTCCACTTCTCCGCGATCGTCGCCGACGGCTACCGCTCCCTGGACGAGGACCAGCGCGTGGAGTTCGACGTCGTGCAGGGTCCGAAGGGCCCGCAGGCGGAGAACGTCCGCACGGTGTGATCCCTCTCCGGGTGTGGTCGCACACATCACGGTGAGAAACGTGGGCCCGCAGGTCTCCTGCGGGCCTTCGTCGTTTCTGCTGATGCGCCCGCAGGTCTCCTGCGGGCCTTCGTCGTTTCTGCTGATGCGCCCGCAGGTCTCCTGCGGGCCTTCGTCGTGTCCGGGCAGCGGCCTTCCATGCCCTAGGGTCTGGTGCCGTGGTACGTCGTTCCCCGGATCCGCGGCAGGCCCGCTTCCTCACTCCAGCCAGCCTGCGTTGGGTGATCCGGCACCGGGCGTGGACGCCCTATTACCTCCTGCGCTACTGGCGCTTCCTGCTGTTCCGGCTGCGGCACCCTCACGTCGTCACCGAGGGGTTCGTCTTCCTCGGCCGGCGGGTCCAGGTGCGGGCCCGGCGCGGCTACGGCCGGCTGGTCCTGGGCCGGTGGGTGCACCTGGGCGACGGAACCCGGCTGCACGCGCACGAGGGCACCCTCCGGATCGGTGACAAGTGCGTGCTGGGCCGGGACGTGACCGTCAACTGCTACCTGGACGTGGAGATCGGCCGGTCCTGCCTGTTCGCCGACTGGGTCTACGTCTGCGACTTCGACCACGTGACCTCCGACCTCGCCGTACCCATCAAGGACCAGGGGCTCGTCAAGTCGCCGGTGCGGATCGGTCCGGACTGCTGGCTGGGCACGAAGGTCACGGTGGTCCGCGGTACGACGGTCGGCACCGGCGCGGTGCTGGCCGCGCACGCGGTCGTCCGCGGCGAGGTGCCCGACTTCGGCGTGGCCGCGGGGGTACCGGCCCGGATCGTGAAGAACCGCCGGGACACCTACGCGGCGGATGCGGGCCGGCGGGCGTACCTCGAGGGTCTGGCCCGGGGCGCCGAGGAGGCAGCCGGCCGGGCCCGGGGGAGCGCGATGCCGGCCGGTTCGGACGGCGGGGCCGAGGACTCTGCGGACAGCGGCGTCGAGGATGGTGCGGCGCGGGAAGCCCGGCCGGGTCAACCGGCGCGGGGCTCGTCCTGACCGAGGTCCTCCGGCTCCGCGCCGGTTTCGGGCCGGTCATGGAGCCGGCCCTCCGGGTGGTCGCGGTCGGCCGACTCCCGGCCGAGTGAGACCACGCGGAGCGCGTCTCGGAGCGCGGCCTGCTGCTCGGGATTCATCGCCTCGATGAAGTACACCAGCGCGGTGGCCGGTCCGGCGGCGAGCGACCAGGCGTCGTGCATGAGGGCGGCGGTGTAGGAGTCGCGGGACATCAGGGGCGCGTAGGCATACGCCCGGCCGGCGGCCTCCCGGCGCAGCCAACCCTTGCGGTACAGCTTGTCCAGCACGGTCATCACGGTGGTGTGCGCCAGCGTGCGCTCCGGCGCCAGCAGCCGGCGGACGTCGCGCACCTGGAGGGGACGGTCGGCGGCCCACAGCTGGAACATCACCTGTTCCTCGAGCTCACCGAACGAACGCATCCGACCTCCCGCCGCGTCCGGGGCGAATCCAGGTCGGCGCCGGGCGGGTGTGAGGTGCGTCACATGTCAACGCCGGATTGCTATCGATCATCGTAGACGTCCCGAGCTGGCCCTTCGCGGTCGTGCAAAACGAACAAATCGGCATTCTCGACACTCTTCGACAAAGAGTGTCTTTTCCGAAAGCTCACGTCAAAGCGGCTTTTCTGCCGTTGTGAAACCGTGCGGCGGCAGTCCGTACCCATGGAGTCGCGACTATATCCGGGCGCTGCTTTCTCCACCACTACGATCGTGCATCGTAGACAGCCGCAAAACGCAGGCTGGAAAGTGGCGAAGGTCCTCTGTTAGACCTGTCGCCGGAACCGCTGACCTGGGGATTCGTGGAGAATTCACCATTGGCCGGCGGCTTCGGTAAACGTCCGCATTGGCACCCGGTTCTTTCCCGCGTGGCTGCTCTCGCGCCGCCACGCCTGGGTGACTTACGCCCGCACCAGGGCACGGTACGCCAGATTCCCGCGCACCCCGCGCGGCGGTGAGGGCTGCCGTCGAACGAGCGAGGAAGCGTTGGATTCTTTCCCGAGACGCCTACGCGCCCTGTGGGGCATCCGCTGGCGCAACATCCCCTTGACAGCAGTAGCCGGAATTGTCGCTCTCGGCCTGGTCGGTGGCGTTCTCGCCCTGGCGTTCGGGTCGGGTTCACAGCCGGAAAATGCTGCACTGACCACGGCGTCCGGTGAGCACAAGCCCGCCTCCGGGGCGGTGGAACGCATCGACGCGGCGGCCGCGATCGCGAAGGAGTCCGCCGAGAAGAAGGCGGCGAAGGAGAAGGCCGCGGCCGAACAGGCCGAGCGGGCCGGGGTCGCCAAGCAGCGGGCCGCCCGGTCCGAGCAGCGGCGCGCGGCGCTCGAGCAGGCCGCCGCGGAGAAGAAGGCCGCCGAGAAGAAGGCCGCCGCGCGGAAGGCCGCCGAGAGGAAGCGGGCCGCGGAGAAGGCTGCGGCGGAGAAAGCCGCCGAGAGGAAGCGGGCCGCGGAGAAGGCTGCGGCGGAGAAGGCCGCCGAGAAGAAGGCCGCCGAGAAGAAGGCTGCCGCGGAGAAGGCTGCGGCGGCGAAGAGGGCGCCCCAGTGGGTGCTGCCCCTGACGTCGTACGAGCTCACAGGACGGTTCGGGCAGAGCGGCAACAACTGGGCGTCCTCCCACCACGGACTCGACTTCGCCGCCGACACCGGTACGCCGATCCACGCGGTCGGCAAGGGCGAGATCATCAGCGCCGGTTGGCAGAACGCCTACGGCAACGCGATCGAGATCCGCCATCCGGACGGCACGGTCACGCTGTACGGGCACATGTCCCGGTTCGCGAGGACCTCCGGCAGCGTCAGCGCCGGCGACGTGATCGGCTACGTCGGCGCCACCGGGAACGTCACCGGCCCGCACTGCCACCTCGAGGTCCGTCCGCACGGCGGCGGTCTCGACGACGCGATCGACCCGTTCGTCTGGCTGAAGAACAAGGGCCTGAATCCCTGAGCGACGGTTCGACCGGAACCGTCCACAGCGACACCCGCGTGCTGCCCCAGGACCGCCTCGGCGGACCTGGGGCAGCGTCGTGTCTGCATGGGGCCGTCCGCCGCGGGCCCGCCCGCCGGGGCACCCCCGGTTTGATTACTTAGCAAGGCTAAGTTAGCCTGGCTAAGCAATGGCCGGACAGTACGAATCCCGCTCCGAAGCTTCCTCCGGATCCCACCCCGCCGCCGGTGCCGTCGGTGCCGTCGGCGTCGGGCCGCTCGCCCGGGAGCTTCGCCCCCTGGTGTACCGCCTGTACGACGTCGTCCGCCGGCACTCGCCGGACCTCGGCGTCACGCTGACCCAGGGTTCGGTCCTCAGCGTCCTGGTCCACGACGGTCCCCAGACGATGAGCGTCCTCGCCGCCCGAGAAGGTGTCCGCCAGCCCTCGATGACCAACGTCGTGAGCCGGCTCGAACGCGCGGGCTACGTGCGCCGCCGACCGGCCGAACACGACCGGCGGATGGTGGTCGTGTCCGCGACCGACAAGGCCCGCACCGACCTCGCCCGGGTGGTCGTGGCGCGCGAGGAGTTCCTCCGCGAGCGGCTGACCCGGCTCGGTCCCGGCGACCGGCAGGCCGTCGAGTCCGCGCTGCCCGCGCTGGCCCGGCTGGTCGCCGACCCGGTCGCCGCCGACCCGGTCGCCGCCGACCAGTGAGACGTACTCCGGCATCCGTTCCAGCGAAGGAAGGTTCGCGCCCGTGTCCCATCAGGTGAAGTTGCTCGATGCCGTCCGCGGCCAGCCGCGTTCGGTGTGGGTGGTCGCGTTCGCGGCGGTCATCGCGTTCATGGGAATCGGGCTCGTCGACCCGATTCTGCTCTCCATCGCGAAGGGCCTGAACGCCACTCCGAGCCAGGTCACCCTGCTGTTCGCGTCGTACCTCGTGGTGCAGGTCCTCGCGATGCTCTTCACCGGCGTCCTCGCGGCGAAGTACGGAGGCAAGCGCACCATGGTCGCCGGGCTCGCGCTCATAGTGGTGTTCGCCGGCACGTGTGCCCTGGCCGGTTCGATCGGCCAGCTCGTCGCCCTCCGGGCCTTCTGGGGGCTCGGGAACGCGTTGTTCATCGCGACCGCGCTGTCCACCATCGTGGCCGCGGCCTCCGGCGGGCAGACCGCGGCGATCCTGCTCTACGAGGCGGCTCTCGGCCTCGGCATCTCCGCCGGGCCGCTGGTCGGCGCCCTGCTGGGCAGTATCTCCTGGCGCGGCCCGTTCGTCGGTACGTCCGTGCTGATGCTGGTCGCCCTGGTGCTCACCGCGACGATGCTGGTCCGGGACCAGCCGAGCACGCGGCGGGTCTCGGTGAGCGCGCCGTTCAGGGCGTTGCGTGACCGCCGGCTGTTGCTGGTGGCGCTGTCGGCGCTGCTCTACACGTACGCCTTCTTCACCGTGCTGGCCTGGACTCCGTTCGTTCTGGGGTACGGCGCGTTCGCGGTCGGCGGGATCTTCTTCGGCTGGGGCCTGATGGTCGCGGTCTGCGGCGTCGTCGTCGGCCCGCGCCTGGCCGCGAAGATCGGCGAGCGCAACGCGACCATGCTGGCGCTGGCGATGTACGGCCTGCTGATGCTGGTGTTCGTCTGGGGTTCGGTGCCGGTCGTCGTGGTGGCGACCATCGCATCCGGTATCGCGTCCGGCTGCCTGAACACCTTCCTCACCGGGATGGCGATGTCGGTCTCCCAGGCGCCCCGCCCGATCGCCAGCGCGGGCTACAACTTCCTGCGCTGGATGGGTGGCGCGGCTGCCGCCATCCTGGTCGGCCACCTCGCCGAGTGGGGTGGCTCCCAGCGGGCGCCGTTCGTCGTGGCGGCCGTGCTGTGCGCCGGCGCGGTGGCTCTGATGTACGCCGGCCGCGAGCCGAACCCGCACGAGGTGCCGGCCGAGGCCGTGGTGGTCGGCGAACAGGTCTGAGAAGCGACAGCGCCGCGTCTGACAAGACAGTCGGCCTCGGCCTGCCCAAGGGTGTGCTCAGCCGCGCACCCGTACGTGCACGAGCAGGTCGAGGCTGCTGTCCAGGTCGTCCTCGGACAGCACGAAGTCGGCCGCCGTGAGGGACGTGACGAACGTCGCCAGCTCCGCTGACCAGGCGGCCGGCCCGTGGGCCAGTTGCGCCTTCACCAGGTCGCCGTGCCGGCGTTCCCAGGCCTCGATGCGCGGCCCGTGCCGCAGCCCGGTCATCGTGACGAGCTCGAGATCCGGGCCGAACCGTTCGACCAGCGCGCGGAGTTCGGGAGCGGTGAGCTCGCGGGCGTGGCAGATGTTGCCGGGCGGGAACGTCAGGTGGTTCGGGGTGGACCAGGCCAGCAGGCCGCCGGGCTCGGTGACCCGGGCGCACTCGGCGACGAACGCCGGCTGGTTCCACAGGTGCTCGATCGTCTGCAGACTGACCACGGCGCCGAAGGCGCGGTCGGCGAACGGCAGCTGGACGAGGTTGCCGCGGACGACCCGCACGCCGGGGTACGTCGCGGCGGCATGCGCCGCGGCTGCCGCGTCGTAGTCGACGCCCACCACGGTCGCCTCGGCGCCCAGCGAGTCGTACAGACTCTGCGCGCCGTACCCCTCGCCGCACCCGGCGTCCAGCACGCGCGGCGGCGGCGCGGTGCGAGTCGGCCCCGCCAGCTCGGCGGCCAGCAGTCCGGCCGCCCAGTCGTAGCCGACCACGTGCCGGGCGAACCAGTAGGTCTCGTGCCAGATACCGGGCATGGTGCGCTCACCGGTGAGGGGCAGGTCCGGCACGTTGGCTCCTCCGCTTGTCCGGGCGCTTGTCCAGAGTCGGTGCCCGGGTGACGGTCAGGCTACTTGCGCCGCGGGGCGGCCGGTGCCGGTCCCGGGTCCTGTTTCGGCCCCGTGTGCGCAGCCCGCGGCTCCCGGTTGTGGGGTGTCCTCCAGCAGACTGGACGGCGAACGTGTACCCCGGGACAAGACGGAGAGCCGGAACTCATGGCAGACCAGACCACCGACGGTTTCTACACCAACCTCAGCTGCGGCGCGCTCGGGATCAGGCCGGGCTTCGAGGCCGCCGTCGACCTCGCGATCGAGTTCGGCTTCGGCGCGGTCGAGCCGGACGTCGGCTACCTCACCTCGCAGTCCGCCGAGCAGGTCGAGGCGCTGCGCTCGCGCCTGGCCGAGCACGGCGTGAAGTGGGGGAACGCCGGCCTGCCGGTCGACCTGAACGCCGACGCGGCGACGTTCGCCTCCCAGCTGGCCGCGCTGAACGACCACGCCGCCCGGCTGGCGTCGTACGGCATCGACCGGGTCGGTACCTGGATCCGGCCGATGAGCAACTCGCTGACCTACCGGCGCAACTTCCGCCGGCACGCCGAACGGATCGCCCTCGTGGACGAGATCCTGGCCGGCGCGGGCGTGCGGTTCGGGCTGGAGTACGTCGGGCCGAAGTCGTTCTGGAGCACCGAGCTGTATCCGTTCGTGCACACCCTGGCCGAGGCGCGGGAGCTCATCGACGCGGTGGGCAGCCCCAACGTCGGGCTCATCCTGGACACCTTCCACTGGTACACCTCCGGTGAGTCCGCGGCCGACATCGCCGAGCTGTCGGCGGAGGAGGTGGTGGCCGTCGACCTCAACGACGCGCCCACCGGCCTCGAGCGCGACCAGCAGCAGGACGGCCAGCGCATGCTGCCCGGCGCCACCGGCGTGATCGACGTGGCCGGCTTCGTGGGCGCCCTGCGCAAGATCGGGTACGTCGGGCCGGTCAAGGTCGAGCCGTTCAACGCCGAGCTGCGGGCCATGGACCCCCGCGACGCGGTGGCCAAGACCGCCGAGTCGCTGAACGCCGTTCTGTAGGACCGCCCGGGAGGACGGCCCGGGACGCAGCCGCCGGCCTGGGGGAGTCCGCCCGGACTCCCCCAGGCCGCACCCTCGGCTGCCCGGGATCCCTGACCGGCCCCTCCAAACCCGGTGGTTGCCCGCGAAGCTACTCGCGGGTAACCTCGCGCCTGTCGGGTAGGTCTTGTCTACGGTTGGGGGCGGAACCCCGGGTCGGTGAACCCTCTGGCCCAGTGGGGCCGTCGAGGACGCCGGGTCGGACCGACACGGCCGCCAAGGACGCGAGTGAGGAGCCGGACGCGAGCATGAACATCGTGGTGTGTGTGAAGTACGTCCCGGACGCGACCGCGGAACGCGGCTTCGACCCCGGCGACCGCACCGTCGACCGGTCCGGTGTGCCCGGCCTGTTGTCGGAGCTGGACGAGTACGCGGTCGAGGCCGCCCTCAAGCTCGCCGAGGCCGGCGACGCCGAGGTGACCGTCCTCACCGTCGGTCCCGCCGACGCCGCCGACGCGCTGAAGAAGAGCCTGCAGATGGGCGCGGGCAAGGCGGTGCACGTACTCGACGACGCCATCCACGGCTCGGACTCGGTGGGCACGTCGCTGGTGCTGGCCGAGGCGATCCGCAAGCTGGGCACCGACCAGCCGGTCGACCTCGTGCTGTGCGGGATGGCCTCCACCGACGGCAGCATGTCGGTGGTCCCGGCGATGCTGGCCGAGCGTCTCGACCTGCCACAGCTCACCTTCGCCAGCGAGCTCGAGGTCGGCGACGGCACCGTGCGGATCCGTCGCGACGGCGAGGCCGCCACCGAGACCGTCGAGGCCGCACTGCCGGCCGTGGTCTCGGTCACCGACCAGGCCAACGAGCCCCGCTACCCGTCGTTCAAGGGAATCATGGCGGCGAAGAAGAAGCCGGTGCAGACCTGGAGCCTCGCCGACCTCGGCGTCGACGCCGGTTCGGTCGGCCTGGCCGCGGCGTGGACCGCGGTCGACTCGTTCGAGGCGCGCCCGCCCCGGCAGAAGGGCACGGTCGTCACCGACGAGGGCGACGGCGGGCAGAGGCTCGTCGCGTTCCTGGCCGAGCAGCGGTTCGTCTGACGTCCGCACCCAGCCGCGAGCTGCCAAGACCTTCGACCACCGATCCGGGTACGGGCGACCGACCGCGGGCGACTGCAAGGAAGCGTGCCGAAATGAGCGAGATCCTGGTTCTCGTCGACCACGTCGACGGAGTCGTACGCAAGACCACCACCGAGCTGCTGACCATCGCGCGGCGCCTCGGCGAACCCTCGGCGGTGTTCGTCGGTGCCGGGTACGAGCAGGCCAGGGACGCCCTGGCGACCTACGGCGCCCAGAAGGTCTACCTGCTGGAGCAGCCGGAGCTGACCGAGCACCTCGTCGCACCGAAGGCCGAGGCGCTTGCCCAGCTCGCCGACCGGAGCACACCGGCCGCGATCATGCTGACCTCGGGAGCCGAGAGCAAGGAGATCGCCGGCCGGCTGGCGATCAAGCTCGGCTCCGGAGTCCTCACCGACGTGGTGGACGTCGAACCCGGCGACGGCACGGTCGTTGCCACCCAGGCGGTGTTCGCCGGCAACTACACCGTCCGGTCCAGGGTCACCCACGGCACACCGATCCTCACCGTGAAGCCCAACTCCGCGACGCCGGAGCCCGCACCCGCGCAACCGGTGGAGGAGAAGGCCGACGTCACGGTGTCGGACCGGGCACGGGCCGCGCGCGTGGTGGAACGTTCGCCGCGCACCCAGACCGGACGTCCCGAGCTGACCGAGGCGGCGATCGTGGTCTCCGGCGGCCGCGGCGTCGGCTCCGCGGACAACTTCGCCGTGGTCGAGGGGCTCGCGGACGCGCTCGGCGGCGCGGTCGGCGCGTCCCGCGCGGCGGTGGACGCCGGCTGGTACCCCCACGCGTACCAGGTCGGCCAGACGGGCAAGACCGTCTCACCGCAGCTGTATCTCGCCGCCGGCATCTCCGGCGCGATCCAGCACCGGGCAGGCATGCAGACCTCGAGGACGATCGCGGTGGTCAACAAGGACCCGGAGGCGCCGATCTTCGAGATGGC
Source organism: Actinopolymorpha singaporensis (assembly GCF_900104745.1). Taxonomy (NCBI): domain Bacteria; kingdom Bacillati; phylum Actinomycetota; class Actinomycetes; order Propionibacteriales; family Actinopolymorphaceae; genus Actinopolymorpha; species Actinopolymorpha singaporensis. The sequence goes on along the minus strand of NZ_LT629732.1, from coordinate 5,879,863 downwards.
CGACTTCGGCGTCGTCGGCGACCTGCACGCGGTGCTGCCGCAGGCGACCGAGGAGATCAACCGCCGCAAGGGCTGAACGACGTGGTTCCACGGTCCCGGCCTCATGGCGAACGCCGGTCCACGCGGGCTGACCGCGCGGGCCGGCGTTCGCCATTGTGCGCGTTCAGCCGGTACGGTCGGACGCAGTGACGCGGGGTGTCCCGGACGCCGGGACTGAGATCACACCCGTCGAACCTGATCCAGATCATGCTGGCGAAGGGACTGTCGCACGATGGTCACGACCACGTCCGTCACCGCGGACGCCGTAGCGCGGGTACGCGAGGACCTCCGCGATCAAGCGCCGCTGGTGCACTGCCTCACCAATCTCGTCGTCGCCAACTTCACCGCCAACGCCCTGCTCGCCGCGGGCGCGTCCCCGGCGATGACCGACACCCCCGAGGACGCGCACGTCCTCGCTGCCGGTGCCGGTGCCGTACTGGTCAACCTCGGTACGGTCACCCACGCCTCGGCCGAGGGCATGCGGGCGTCGGTGACGTCGGCGGCCCGGGCGGGGCGTCCGTGGGTGCTCGACCCCGTGGCCGCCGGTCCGCTGCCCTGGCGTACCGCCCTGGCCGGCGACCTGCTGGCGCTCGCGCCGCCGGCGGTCGTACGCGGGAACGCCTCGGAGGTGCTCGCCCTGACCGGCGGCACCGGCGGCCGCGGCGTGGAGTCCACCGCCGACCCGGAGCAGGCCTGGCCGGCCGCGAGGTCGCTCGCCGGGACGTACGCCCTGTCAGTGGCGGTGAGCGGACCGGTCGACCTGATCACCGACGGCGAACGCACCGTACGCGTCGCCAACGGCCATCCGCTGATGACCCGGGTCACCGGGGTCGGCTGCGTGCTCGGCGCGCTCACCGCCGGCTGTCTCGCGGTGACCGGGGACGCCCTGCTGGCCGCGACGGCGGCCACCGTCCTGCTCACCCTCGCCGGGGAGGCGGCGGCCGCGCGGGCACCGCGGCCGGGGTCGTTCGCGACCGCCCTGCTGGACCAGCTGGACGCCACCGACGCCGACCGCATCCGCGCCGGCGCAAGGCTGGCTTGACGATGGGGCCGAACAACCCGGATCGCTCGCTCGACCTCTCGCTCTACCTCGTCACCGACACCGCACTGTGCGGGCCGCGCGGGGTGGCCGCGACGGTGAGAGAAGCGGTGGCCGGCGGCGTGAGCGCGGTACAGCTTCGCGACCCGGGCGCCACGACCCGGGACCTGCTCCGAACGGGTGCGCAGGTCCGCGAGGTGCTCGCGGGCACCGGCGTACCCCTGTTCGTCAACGACCGTGCCGACGTCGCGCACGCGCTCGGCGCCGACGGCGTGCACCTCGGTCAGTCCGACCTGCCGCCCGAGCACGCGCGCGACCTGCTCGGGCCGCGCGTGTGGATCGGCCTGTCCGCGCACACCTCCGGCCAGCTCGACCGGGCGCTGGCCCTGCCGCGGGGGACCGTGAACTACCTCGGAGTGGGGCCGGTCTTCCCCCAGGCGACCAAGCCGGACGCGGCGTCCCCGCTCGGCCTGGCCTTCCTCGCCGAACTCGTCGCCACCGCCGCCGCGGGTGGCCTGCCCAGCGTCGCGATCGGCGGTATCGGCCCGGACAACGCCGCCGCCGTACGCGCCACCGGTGTGGCCGGGATCGCGGTGGTCAGCGCCGTCTGCGGCCGGCCCGACCCCGCGGCCGCCGCCCGAGTCCTGCGTACGGAGGTTCGATGACCAGTCACCTTCCCACGCGTGTGCCCGTCGCGCTCACCATCGCCACCAGCGACCCGTCCGGTGGGGCGGGCATCCAGGCCGACCTGAAGGCGTTCTCGGCCCTCGGTGCCTACGGCACCGCGGTCCTGGTGGCACTGACCGCCCAGAACACCCGTGGCGTCACCGGCATCCACGTCGTCCCGCCGGCGTTCATCGCCGAGCAGGTGGACACCCTCGTCGCCGACGTACGCGTGGACGCGGTGAAGATCGGCATGCTCGCCGACGCCACCGTCGTGCACACGGTCGCCGAGGCGCTGCGCCGGCACCGGCTTCCGTCGGTGGTGCTCGACCCGGTGATGGTCGCCTCCAGCGGGGACCGGCTGCTCACCGAGGACGCGGTCGCGCTGGTACGCACCGAGCTGCTCCCGCTGGCCGGCCTGGTGACCCCGAACCTCCCCGAGGCCGCCGCCCTGCTGGACACCTCACCGGCGCGGACGCCCGCCGAGGTCGAACGCCAGGCCGCCGACCTGCTCGCGCTCGGCGTACCCCGGGTCCTGCTGAAGGGCGGGCACGGCGACGACCCGGACGAGTCCGCCGACCTCTACGTCGACGCCGACGGCGCCGAGTGGCTGCGGGCACCCCGGATCCGCACCCGGCACACGCACGGCACCGGCTGCACGCTGTCCTCGGCGATCACCGCGCTGCGGCCCCAGCGGCCGGACTGGCGTACCGCCGTCGGCGACGCCAAGGACTACCTCACCGGAGCGCTGACCGCGGCCGACTCCCTCGACGTCGGCGGGGGACACGGGCCCGTGCACCACTTCCACGCCTGGTGGGGATCGCGATGACCGGATCGACGGGGTTCTGTGCGGATGCCTGGACGGCCACCGCGACCACTCGGGCCGCGATCGACGAACTGCCGTTCGTCGTACGCCTCGGCGACGGCAGCCTGGACCGCGCGCGGTTCGCGTACTACCTCGCCCAGGACACCTTCTACCTCGACGACTACGCCCGGGCGCTCGCGGCCGCGGCGGTGAAGGCGCCGAACGGCGCGGACCTCGCGTTCTTCGCGAAGTCCGCGCACACCGCGATCAAGGTCGAACAGGACCTGCACCGCACCCACGTCCCGGACCTCGACCGGTACCAGCGGTCGCCGACCTGCGTCGGCTACACGTCGTACCTCCTCGGTGTCGCGCACACCCGCGGCTACGCCGAGCTGGTCGCCGCGCTGCTGCCGTGCTTCTGGATCTACCAGGACGTGGGTACGCGGCTGCTGGCGGCGGCCGGCGACCTCACCGGCCACCCGTACGGCGACTGGATCGGCACCTACGCGGACGAGGAGTTCGCCCGGTCCACCGCCCAGGTCTGCCGGATCGCCGACCGGATGGCCGACCTGGCCGACCCGGCCACGCTGGAACGCATGCACGAGGCGTTCGCCCGGGCGACGGCGTGGGAGTGGATGTTCTGGGACGCCGCGTGGCGGCTGGAAGGCTGGCCGGCCCGGACCTGACGGGTTTGGCGGCGCCGAGCGGACCGGCGGGTGGAGCGGCTGTCGGTGGCGGTCATTACGCTGGAGCCGCGATGACGGCACCACACATCTACCTCGATCACGCCGCGACGACCCCGATGCTCCCGGAGGCCGTGGCGGCGATGACCGCCCAGCTCGCCCGGCTGGGCAACGCGTCGTCCCTGCACGCCTCCGGCCGGGCCGCCCGGCGGCTGGTGGAGGAGTCCCGGGAGTCGGTGGCCGAGGCACTCGGTGCCCGGCCGTCGGAGATCGTCTTCACCGCCGGCGGCACCGAGGCGGACAACCTCGCCGTCAAGGGCCTGTTCTGGGCGCGGCGGGCCGCCGACCCACGCCGTCGGAGGGTGCTGGCCAGCGCGGTCGAGCACCACGCTGTGCTCGACTCGGTGCGCTGGCTGGGGTCGTTCGCCGGTGCCGAGGTCGAGTGCCTGCCGGTCGACGAGCACGGCCGGGTCGACGTGGCGGCCCTGCGTACGAGCATCGAGGCCGATCCCGGGTCGGTGGCGCTGGTCACGGTGATGTGGGCCAACAACGAGGTGGGCACCGTCCAGCCGATCGCCGAGGTCGCCGAGCTGGCGAGGCACCACGGCATCCCCGTGCACTCCGACGCCGTGCAGGCGGTCGGTCAGCTCCCGGTCGACTTCGCGGCCTCCGGTCTGGACGCGATGACGGTGACCGGGCACAAGCTGGGCGGCCCGGTCGGTGTGGGCGCACTGGTCGTGCGGCGCCAGGTCGAGCTGGTGCCGTTGCTGCACGGCGGGGGACAGGAACGCGACGTCCGCTCGGGCACCCTCGACGTGGCCGCGATCGCGGCGTTCGCCGTCGCCGTCGAGGCCGCCGCGACCGGCCGTGAACGGCTCGCCGACCGGCTGGCCGGGCTGCGGGCCGAGCTCGTCGCACAGGTACGCGCCGCGGTGCCCGACGCCGAGCTCAACGGCGACCCCGGCATCGCTCACCCCGACCCCGGTGGCCGGCTTTCGGGCAACGCGCACTTCTCCTTCCCCGGCTGCGAGGGCGACTCGCTGTTGCTGCTGCTCGACGCGCGCGGCATCGAGTGCTCCACCGGCTCGGCGTGCTCGGCAGGGGTGGCCGAGCCGAGCCACGTACTGCTGGCGATGGGCCGCGACGAGGAACGCGCCCGCGGGTCGCTGCGGTTCAGCCTGGGCCACACCTCCACCCGCGCCGACGTCGACGCGCTCGGCGCGGCGATCGGTCCGGTGGTGGAGCGCGCCCGCAGTGCGGGTCTGGTCAACGTGAGCGGAGGCAGGAACTGATGCGGGTGCTGGCGGCGATGTCCGGCGGGGTCGACTCCGCGGTGGCGGCCGCGCGGGCGGTGGACGCCGGCCACGAGGTCACCGGGGTGCACCTCGCGCTGTCGCGCAACCCGTCGTCCTACCGCACCGGCGCACGCGGCTGCTGCACGCTGGAGGACGCCCGCGACGCCCGCCGGGCCGCCGACGTACTCGGCATCCCGTTCTACGTCTGGGACCTCGCCGAGCGGTTCCACGCCGATGTGGTGACCGACTTCGTGCAGGAGTACGCAGCCGGCCGCACCCCCAACCCGTGCCTGCGCTGCAACGAGAAGATCAAGTTCGCCGCGGTGCTCGACCGGGCGCTGGCCCTCGGCTTCGACGCCGTCTGCACCGGCCACTACGCCCAGCTCGTGGACGGCCCCGACGGCCGGGAGCTGCACCGGTCGGTCGACCCCGGCAAGGACCAGTCGTACGTCCTCGGCGTCCTCACCGCCGAGCAGCTGGCCCACGCCTACTTCCCGCTCGGCGGCACGCCGAAGTCGGCGGTGCGGGCCGAGGCCGCCGAGCGTGGGCTCGCGGTCGCCGACAAACCCGACAGCCACGACATCTGCTTCGTCGCCGACGGCGACACCGCGGGCTTCCTGGCCCGTGAGCTGGGCGAGCAGCCCGGGCAGGTGGTCGACGAGGACGGCAGCGTGCTGGCCGAGCACGACGCGGCGTACGCGTTCACCGTCGGGCAGCGGCGCGGCCTGCGCCTCGGTCGGCCGGCCGCCGACGGCAAGCCCCGCTACGTCCTGTCCATCGAACCCGTCAGCCGCACCGTCACCGTCGGCCCCCGCGACCGGCTGACGGTCGCCCACATCCAGGGCAGCCAGCCGCGGTGGTGCGGCCCGGCGCCCACGGGCCCGGTGGAGTGCCGTGCCCAGATCCGTGCGCACGGCGAGACGCTGCCCGCGCGGGCATGGGTCGAGCACGACGTGCTCCGGGTCGAGCTCGCCGAGCCGGCCACCGGCGTCGCGCCCGGGCAGGCAGTGGTGCTGTACACCGGCACCCGGGTGATCGGGTCCGCGACCATCGCCGCCACGGTCCCCGCCGCCGCGCACTGAGTCCGCCGGCCACCGGCGCCCGTAGGCTTTGCCCGTGCCGAATCCCATCGAGATGCCCTGGCGTCCGGGTGCCGCGACCGGCGTCGGTTCGCTGCCGTACGACGACCCGCTGGAGGCCACCCGGGTCGTACTGGGTGAGCTGCCCGACCTGCCGCACCTGCCCGAGCTGCCCGGCCGGGGCCCCGGCGCGGACATGATCGGCCGGGCCTGCGCACTCCTGGTCGAACTCGGCGTCGACCTGCAGCCGGCCGGCTGGCGGCTGGTCGCGGGGGAGGGACTCGACCAGCGCCGCGCCCGGTCGACCCTGGCCCGCGACCTGGACGCGCTGGAGGAGCTGACGCAGGGCTACGCCGGTCCGCTGAAGGTCCAGTTCACCGGGCCGGTGACGCTCGCCGCCGCGGTCGAGCGCCCGCGCGGGGGCCGGGTGGTGGGCGACAGCGGGGCCCGCCGCGACCTCGCGCAGTCCCTGGCGGAGGGCCTGACGGTCCACCTGCGCGACCTGCGCCGCCGGGTGCCGGGTGGGTCGCTCGTGGTCCAGCTCGACGAACCCTCGATGCCCGCCGTCCTGCGCGGATCGGTGCCGACGGCCTCCGGGTTCTCCCGCTACCGCCCGGTCGAGGAGCACGAGGTGACCGACCTGCTGGGCGGCGTCGTCGCCTCGATCGTGGCCGCCGACGCGGTGCCGGTCGTGCACAGCTGCGCGGCCGGAACGCCGTTCCAGTTGCTGGTACGCGCCGGGGCGCGCGGGCTGTCGTTCGACCTGAAGAAGCTCGGTCAGGCCGACGCGGACCCGCTGTCGGAGGCGGTCGAGGCCGGGGTGGCGCTGTTCGCCGGTGCCGTACCCGCGCTGCGGCCCGAGGAGCCGGTCCGGCCCGCGCCGGGCGCGGCGGCCGCGGCCGACGGTGCGGCTGCCGCACCCCGCCCCGCCGGCCCGCCGGGACCCACCGACGCCGACGTGGCCCGGACGGTTCAGGCGTTCTGGCGGCGGCTGGGGTTCGCCGCGGACGAGGTCGCCCGCGGTGTCGTGGTCACGCCCGCGTGCGGGCTGGCCGGTGCCGACCCGGCGTGGGCGCGTACGGCGATGAAGCTGGCCCGGGAGGCGGCCGCACACCTGGCGAGCTAGGACGTCGGGCCGGGACGTCGGGCTGGGACGTCGGGCTGGGACGTCGGGCCGAGCGGGGAGGCCAGCACGGACGCGATCAGCGCCGCGCGTTCGACCAGCGACTCGGCCACGATCTCCTCGTGCACCGCGTGGGCCCCGCGTCCGCGTGGGCCGAACCCGTCCAGCGCGGGCACCCCGGCCGCACCGGCGAAGTTGGTGTCGGCCGCGCCGAGCGCGTGCGACCCCCGGACCTGCTGCCCGACCCTTGCTCCGGCAGCTACCACCGCGGCGAAGAGGTCCTCGTTGCCGGTGCCGGCCCAGGCCGGGCGGCTGGTGAGGATCCGAGCCTGCACTCCGGCGTTCTCGCGGACGGGTTCGAGCCGGGTCAGCTGGTCCAGCACCCGGCGTTCGACCTCGGCGTCCCCGAACCTGAAGCCGAGCTCGGCGCGGGCCTTCCCGGCGGTCACGTTGGTGCGAGTGCCGCCGTGCACGGTCCCGACGTTGTAGAGCACGTGTTCCTCGGCCGCGGCGACGCCCCGCAGCCGGACCAGCTGGTCGACGAGCTCGTCGATCGCGGACACTCCGCGGGTGCGGTCCAGCGCCGCATGCGCCTCCACGCCGGTGACCTCCAGGCGTACCCGCGTACTCCCGTGCCGGCCGGTCTTCAGCCCGCCCTTGGGGTGCGGCGGCTCCAGCCCGAGAGCGGCGGCCGCGCCGGCGAGCTCGCGTTCGACCAGGGCCCGGCCGGTGGGCGTGCCGATCTCCTCGTCCGCGGTGACCACCAACCGCACCGGCTGGGCTAGTGGGACGTCGCAGTCGCGCAGCACCGCGATCGCCGTCTCGAACGCGACCAGGCCGCCCTTCATGTCGAACACACCAGGCCCGCGGATCAGCGTTCCGTCGTCGGCGTAGGGCATCCGCTCGGCGAGCTGACCCACCGGCCACACCGTGTCGTGGTGGCCGAGCACCACGACGTGCGGTTGCTCGGAGACGGAGGAGTCGTGCGCCTCACCGGCGGGCCAGGTGGCCAGCAGATGGTCGCCGGTGTCGCAGGGGACCGCGGCCACGGTGGCGCCGAGTTCGGCGTAGTGGCCACCGAGCACCTCGGCGAGGCGGTTCAGCGCGTCCGCGTCACCGGTCGGTGTCTCGTGGTGGACGTAGGCGGCGAGCCGCTCGCGCATCCGCGGCTCGAGCTCACGGGCCCGGCGCACGAGCCGTTCGAGGGAATCCATGCAGCGCAGGATATGACCCGTATCCTCGTCCGTCCGCCACCGACCCGCACGCGAGGCAGCTCCAGACCGTGGTCGAGACCAGCTCTGGACCACGGATTCCGGGTGCGGCCATTGACCTGGGGGTAGCACCCCTGCTAGACATCTCGCGGTTATCTGTCGCGTATCTTCGTCCCGTGGTGGTCGCCTCGCCAGTGTTGACAGGCGCCCGTAACCACGTCCGACAGGCATACGCATCGTGTGACGTCCGGCTCGGCCGGTCGTCGGTCTTCGCCGGGGGTGCCATGCAGACCATGCGGCCCGCACAGCAGACACAGCCGGCACAGCCCGCGCCCGGCGCCGCCGTCACCGCCCGCCCGCTGCGCACCCAGCGCGAGCGCGAGGAGGCCGTGGGGCTGTATCGCAAGGTGTTCGGCCTCGGCTCCGGTGACCCCGCGATGACCCCGAAACTCCTGGTCGCGCTGCAGCGCAACGGCGGCTCCGCGCTCGGCGCCTTCGACCCGTCCGGACGCCTGGTGGGATTCACCTACGGCTTCGTCGGTACGCAGGACGGCGCGACCTACCACTACTCCCAGGCGGCCGTGGTCGACGCGGCCGCGCAGGGGAAGGGCGTCGGCCGGGTGCTCAAGCGGGCCCAGGCCGCCGAGGCCTCACGGGCGGGCGTTCGGGCGATGCGCTGGGCGTACGACCCCATGCTCGCCCGAAACGCGCACTTCAACCTCGACGTCCTCGGCGCCCGCGGCCGGTGGTTCGTCCGGGACTACTACGGCCTCACCGACGCCGCCGGCCGCAGCGACCGGGTGATCGTGGAGTGGCGTACCGACTCCGAGGTGACCGAGGTGACCGAGGTGACCGGCGCGACCGGCCAGGGCGGCGACCTGCCCGGACCGACGGCGGACCCGGTTGCCCGGGCCGGCCGGGATCCCGGCCCGGAGTGGGGAACGGTCCGCACGCTCCCGGCGGTTCCGGCGGCCGGCCCCTCCGCCGACATCCGGCTGCTGGCGATCCCGGCCCGCTGGGGCGCGCCTGACGGGCCGGACCCGCTCCGCGCCGGCGACGTCCGCGACCAGGTGGCCGACGCGCTGGAGAACGCACTGGACGCGGGGTACGTCCTCACCTCCTGCCGCCGGATCAACCCGGACACCGCGGTGTACCTGCTCGCGCGCGCGGTGGAGGCCCGGTGAGCGCCGAGCCGAAGTCCGCCGAGCCGAGCACTCCTGACCCGAGCGGTCCCGACTCGAGCAGTCCCGACCCGAGCAGTCCCGACCAGCGGTACGGCGCCCGGCTGCGGCGCCGCTCGTCGTCCTCGATCCTGCTCGACCGGTTGCTCGACCACGAGACCGCCAACCTGGCCGAGACCGCCCGTCGGATCCGGGTGGACGGAACGCTGGAGCAGGCCGCCGCCCGGATCGTCGCCGCCCGCCGCAGGTTCGTGATCGGCGGCTCGAAGTCGTCCGCGTACGCCGCGCTGCTGGCCATCGACCTGTCCGCCAGCCTGGCCAACGTCACCCTCGTCGACGGCATCGCCGCCCGCCCGGTGGACGTGCTGTGCGACGTACGTGCCGACGACGTGCTGGTGGCCTTCTCGTTCCGCCGCTACACCCGCCAGACCATCGCGGTGGCCCGGGAGTTCGCCGCCGCAGGAGGCACCGTGGTCGGCATCACCGACGACCCGGACAGTTCGCTGGCCCGGCTGGCGGAGGTCGCGGTGGTGGTGGGCACCCGCAGTGCGTCGTACGTCGACTCGCCGACCGCGGTCGCGGCGGCGACCCACATCCTCGCCACGCTCACGGCGGCCAGCGCCAAGGGAGCACGCCGCCGCCTGCGCAGGCGCGAGGAGGTCACCCGCGACCTCGAACTCTACGAAGGGGCCTGAGCACGCATGCAGATCTCCGCCGCCGAACTCTTCGCGGCCCGGCTGCCGCTGGTGCACGAGTTCGAGACCAGCTCGCACCGCAAGGCCTACCTGGAGCACATCCTGGTCCGGGTGACCGACGCCGGCGGCGCGGTGGGCTGGGGCGAGATCGCCTCGCCGTCCGGGCCGTACTACTGCGCGGAGACCGTGCAGAGCTGCTGGCACGTCGCCGAACACCACCTCCTGCCGGCTGTGGTCGGCGCCGGCTGGTCACACCCGGGCGAGGTGCCCGCGCTGTGGTCGAAGGTACGCGGGAACGAGTTCGCCAAGGCCGGTGTGGACATGGCGTGCTGGGACCTGTGGTCCACCGCGACCGGTGTTCCGCTGGCCGGTGCGCTCGGCGGCACCCGGGACCGCGTGGTGGCCGGCGTGAGCCTCGGCATCGAGCCGACGCCCGCCGACCTGGTCGCTCAGGTGGCCCGCCAGGTCGAGGCGGGCTATCCGCGGGTGAAGCTGAAGATAGCGCCGGGATGGGACGTCGAGCCGGTCCGTGCCGTGCGCGCGGCGTTCCCCGACCTCGACCTGCACGTCGACGCCAACGGCGCCTACACCGAGGACCCGGACCACCTGGCCGCGCTGCGCGGGCTGGACGGGTTCGGCCTGACGATGGTCGAGCAGCCGTTCGCTCCGCGCGACCTGCTGGCGCACGCTCGCCTGCGCCGCGTCCTGCGTACTCCCGTCTGCCTGGACGAGTCGGTCACCGACCTGCACGACCTGCGCACCGCCCTGGCCCTGGAAGCGGTCGCGATCCTCAACATCAAGGTGTCCCGGATGGGCGGGCTGACCGCGGCCGTCGCGGCACACGACCTCGCCCGCGACCACGACGTTCCGGTGTGGTGCGGCGGCATGCACGAGTTCGGAGTGGGACGCGCGGCGAACGTCGCCCTGTCCAGCCTGCCCGGCTTCACCCTGCCCTCCGACGTGTCCGCCTCGGACAAGTACTACGCCCGCGACGTGGTGCGTCCGCCGATCACCGCCGACCACGGCCTGGTCGACGTGCCGTGGAAGCAGGCCGGCAGCGGGCACTCGGTCGACGAGGAGTTCGTACGGGAGATCTCCTCGCGCACGGCTCGCGTCTCCGCCGGTTGACCTCACCCACGAACCGTCACCTGGGCAACGCGGCCCTCAGCACCTACAGGGAAACACCAGCACCACCGAGAAGGAGCGCCATGTCCCAGTCCCGACCTGGCCGAAGCGACGCCGCCACCAAGCCCGGCGGGGAGGCCACCAAACCCGAAGGCGAAGCCACCAAGCCGGGCGGCGAGGCGGGGGAGTCCAACGAGTCCAACGCGTACGCGGTCGGGCTGCCGCCGCTGCGCCGCCGGATCTGCACGGTGATCGCGCTCGCCGGTCTGCTCGCCTCGCTGGTCGTCGGCCAGGTGGTGCAGGCGCCGACGTTGTGGGGTCTGCTCCCGATCCTGCTGTACGCCGCGCTGTGCCTGCTCGGACTGGACATCGTGGTCGCCACCGTCGTCGCCGTACTCTCCGGCCTGCTGATCGCGGCCCGGCCGCCCACCGAGGTGGGCGAACTCCTCGGCACCTCCCTCGGCGACCTGGTGACGATGATCGGGCTGATCATCGTGCTGGGCGCCGGGGTCGGTGAGGTGCTGCGCGTCACCGGTGTGGCCGACACCATCGTCAGCGCGATCATGCGCACGGTCGGCGAACGCAGCCGGCACGCGGTGACGTTCGGCGTGATGTTCGCCTGCCTGGTGCTGGTCGCGAGCCTCGGCACGCTCGCCGGCGCGCTGGCCATCGCGGCGCCGATCCTGATCCCCATCACGGCCAGGATGGGCTTCACCCGCTCGGCCACGGCGTCGATGATGTTCGTCGGCGGGTGCGCGGGTCTCGCCCTGGCGCCGTTCGCCGGCTCCAACGTCGCCATCCTCACAGCGGCGAACGTCGACTACCTCACCTACCTGCGGGTCGGCGCCGGGCCGCTGGCCGTGCTGTCGATCGCGCTGGCCATGCTGATCGTGCCGTGGATGCAGCGGCGTACGGCGGCCGCCGGCAACGACTTCTACACCGCGGAGGAGGCCTCCGACGGCGCGAGCACCGGCCGCAACCCGAAGGCAGGACGGGCCACCGCGGCGTTCCTCCTGCTGCTGGTCGCGAGCGTGGTCTACGCCACGGTGACCAACGCGGGTACGGCGTTCCCGCTGCTGGCGCTGCCGTTGCTCGGCATCGTCACCGGCTTCGCCGGCGGGCTTTCCAGCGTCGAGATCGCGGGCCGGATGTACCGCGGGGGCGCCCGGCTGCTCAGCATCTTCGTGCTGTTCTGGCTGCTGGCCGCGCTGTTCGGGATCATCGACCAGTGGCTGAAGCCGTACGACGTCATCCTGGACACGTTCGGGTCCCAGCTGTCCCACCTCGGCGCGTTCCCGTTCGCGGTGGCGATCGGGCTGCTCGGCTGGGTGGGTGTGCCCGGGGCGACGGCGGCCCAGGTCGTCCTGCTGGACAAGGTTTTCGGTGGGCTGGGCGCGACCCTCGGGGTGTCGGCGAGCGCCTGGGTCATCGTGCTGCTGTGGGCGTCCAAGGGCGACACGTACGGCCCGTTCCCGAACGCCAACATGATCGGCGCCATGGGCCTGGCCCGCTCGCAGAACCTCCGCAACGTCTTGTTGACAGGCTGGCTGGTGATGGTTCCGGCCTGTGTGATGTACGCGGTCCTGCTCGCGGTCATGACCTGACCCGCAAGCCCGCCCTGACGGTCGGCCCGACCCGAACCTGAGCTCGACCCGAACCTGAGCTCGACCCGAACCTGAGCTCGACCCGAACCTGAGCTCGACCCGAACCTGAGCTCGACCCGAACACCCACCCGACCGCGACCCGGAGGTCAGCAGATGTACGACGTGGTGCTCGCCGGCGGAACCGTCCTCGACGGGACGGGTGCGCCCGGCGTCGTTGCCGACGTGGCCGTCGAGGACGGCCGGATCGCCTTCGTGGGCAGGGTGCCCAGGACGCGGGCGAGGCGCCGGCTCGACGTGACGGGTGCGGTGGTCTGCCCCGGGTTCGTGGACCTGCACTCCCACGCGGACTTCACCGTGTTCGGCGCCCCGGGCGCGCTCACCCAGGTCGCCCAGGGCGTCACCACCCTGGTCACCGGAAACTGCGGCTTCTCGCCGTTCCCGGTCGTGTCCGGGCACGAGGACGAGCTGCGCGCGCACGCCGGCTTCCTGGACGCGGACCTGCCGTGGGACTGGTCGGGGGCGGGGGAGTACGCCGCGGCGGTGGAACGCCTTCCGCTCGGCGTCAACCTCGCCTTGCAGGTCGGCCACGGCGCCGTCCGCGTCGGCGCCATGGGCGTGGCAGACCGGGCACCCACGCCCGCCGAGCTGGACCGGATGCGGGCGCTGGTGTCGGCGGCGGTGGACGACGGTGTCGTGGGGTTGTCCAGCGGGCTGATCTACGCTCCCGCGTCGTACGCCAGGGCGGAGGAGATGGCCGCGGTGGCCGAGCCGGTGGCTGCCGCCGGGCGGCTCTACTCCACCCACATCCGCGACGAGGGGGATCGGCTGGACGACGCCGTGGAGGAGGCGCTGGAGGTCGGCCGGCGTACCGGCGTACGCGTGCAGGTCTCGCACCTGAAGGCTGTCGGCCCGGCGAACTGGGGCCGGGTGGGGAGAGTCCTGGAGACCCTCGCGCAGGCCAGGCGCGACGGTGTGGACGCGCACGGCGACCAGTACCCCTACACCGCGTCGAGCACCACGCTCACCGCCCGGCTGCCCGGTTGGGCGATGGACGGCGGGGTGGCGGCACTGCGGGAGCGGCTGGAGCGCGCGGAGGATCGCGACCGGCTGGTCGCCGACCTCACCGCGCGTACGGGAACGACCTTCCTGCCCGAGCGGATCGTACTGTCCGACACCCCGGACGGCCCCTACCGCGCACACCTCGGCAGCGACCTCGCCACCATCGCCCGGGCAGTCGGCCGGACGCCGGCGGAGACGGCCGTGGACCTGCTGCGCCGCCAGCGCGGGGTGGCCTCGATCATCAGCCACGGGATGGCCGAGGACGACGTCCGCACGATCCTCGCCGACCCGGCGGTCGCGGTCGCCAGCGACGGCTGGATCCTCGACTGCACGGGCGCCGGTACGCCGCACCCGCGCAGCTTCGGCACGTTCGCGCGGGTGCTCGGCCACTACGTGCGGGACGGTGTGCTCGACCTGCCCACCGCCGTTGCGAAGATGACCTCGCTGCCGGCCGCCCGGCTGGGCTGGCGCGACCGCGGCGTGGTGCGCCCCGGCGCGGTCGCCGACCTCGCGGTGTTCGACCCCGACGAGGTGGCCGACCCCTCCTCCTACGACGCACCGTGGCAGCTCGCGCGCGGAGTGTCGTACACCCTCGTGGCCGGTACGCCGGTGTGGGAGAACGGCGCCGCGACCGGTGCCGCTGCGGGCCGGGTTGTCGGCGGGCGGCGGTAGCGTTCGGGCTATGGCGAAGAGCGCGTCGAAGTCGGCGAAGACCAAGGTCGCGGGCGTCCCCGCCGAGGCGCTGGACCGGCACTCGGTGCTGTCCCAGGAGATCGAGGAGCACAACTACCGCTACTACGTGCTCGACCGGCCGACGGCCTCCGACGCGGAGTACGACGCGCTCATGCGGGAGCTGAAGGCGCTCGAGGAGGCCCATCCGGAGCTGCGCACCCCGGAGTCCCCCACCCAGCGGGTCAGCGGCACCTGGTCGACCGACTTCGAGCCCGTCGAGCACCTCGAACGCCTGTTGTCGCTGGACAACGCGTTCGCGCTGGAGGAGCTGCGGGCCTGGGCGGCGCGGGTCGAGCGCGAGATCGGCACCGAGGCCGAATACCTCTGCGAGCTGAAGATCGACGGCCTCGCCATCGACGTGGTCTACGAGCGGGGCCGGCTGGTGCGCGCGGCCACCCGCGGCGACGGCCGGGTCGGGGAGGACGTCACGCTCAACGTCCGCACCATCGACAGCATCCCGCACCGGCTGGCCAAGGCCGACGCACCCACGCCCGAGGTGCTGGAGGTGCGCGGCGAGGTCTACTTCCGGGTGCGCGACTTCGAGGAGCTCAACGCCGCCCTGGTGGAGGCGGGCAAACCGCCGTTCGCCAACCCGCGCAACTCCGCGGCCGGATCGCTGCGCCAGAAGGACCCCCGGGTCACCGCTCGCCGCCGGCTGCACTTCACCGCCCACGGAATCGGCCGCACCGAGGGCTGGCAGCCACAGCGGCTGTCGGAGGCCTACGCCACCCTCGCGGCGTGGGGCATCCCGGTCAGCGACCACGTGGGCGTCCGCCGCACCCTGGAGGAGGTGGACGCCTACGCCCGGGACTACGGCGAGCGCCGCCACTCCCTCGACCACGAGATCGACGGCGTGGTGGTGAAGGTCGACCAGATCTCGCTGCAGCGCCAGCTCGGCTCCACCTCGCGCGCGCCGCGGTGGGCGATCGCGTTCAAGTTCCCGCCGGAGGAGGTCAACGCCAAGCTGATCGACATCCGGGTCAACGTCGGCCGGACCGGGCGGGTCACCCCCTACGGCGTGATGGAGCCGACGAAGGTCGCCGGCTCCACGGTGGAGTACGCCACGCTGCACAACGCCTCGGAGGTACGCCGCAAGGGCGTCCTGATCGGCGACACCGTGGTGCTGCGCAAGGCCGGTGACGTGATCCCGGAGATCGTCGGTCCGGTCGCCGACCTGCGCGACGGCTCCGAGCGGGAGTTCGAGATGCCCGTCCGGTGCCCGGAGTGCGGCACCGAGCTGCGTCCGGAGAAGGAGAGCGACGCCGACCAGCGCTGCCCCAACACGAAGGCCTGCCCGGCCCAGCTGCGGGAGCGGCTGTTCCACCTGGGTGGCCGGGGCGCGTTCGACATCGAGGTGCTCGGCTACCAGTCCGCCACCGCCCTGCTGGACGGCGGCCTGATCGCCGACGAGGGCGACCTGTTCGCGCTGACCGCGGAGCAGTTGAAGGGCTCGGACTTCTTCACCACCAAGTCCGGTGCGCTGTCGGCCAACGCCAAGCGGCTGCTGGACAACCTGGAGGCAGCCCGCACCCGGCCGCTGTGGCGGGTGCTGGTCGCGCTGTCCATCCGGCACGTCGGACCCACCGCCGCGCAGGCGCTGGCCCGCACGTTCGGGGACCTCGACCGGATCGCGGCCGCCGACGAGGAGGAGCTGGCCGCCGTCGAGGGCGTCGGGCCGACCATCGCCGCGTCGGTGGTCGAGTGGTTCTCCGTCGACTGGCACCGCGAGATCGTGGAGAAGTGGCGGGCGGCCGGGGTGCGGTTCCGCGAGGAGATCGTCGACCAGGGGCCGCGGCCGCTGGACGGTGTGACTGTCGTGGTCACCGGCAGTCTGGAGGGCTTCTCCCGCGACGAGGCCTCCGAGGCGATCCAGACCCAGGGCGGCAAGGCGTCCAGTTCGGTGTCGAAGAAGACCGCCTTCGTGGTGGCCGGCGACAACCCCGGTTCGAAGTTCGACAAGGCCCGCGACCTGGGCGTGCCGATCCTCGACGAGGAGGGCTTCCGGGTGCTGCTGGCCGAGGGGCCGGACGCGGCGCGGGAACGAGCCCTGCCTGGACAGCAGGAGTGACGGTCAGCTTCAGGGGCTGACGCTCAGCTCTGGGAGAGCGCCTGCCGAACCGTCTGGGTGAGTGCCGCCAGGTGGGCGAGCCGGGCGAGTTCGGAGTCGAGGATCTCCGGCCCACCGGACCGCCCGATCACCAGCGCCCGGTTCGGGTTGCCCATCGGGGTGGCCGCAGCGGTGATGTGACGCCACCCCTGGTTGTCCCACTCGGCCGGCACCGCCAGCCGCAACGGGCGTTCCAGCGGCAGCCAGGGCGCGTCGTCGCCGGGCAGGTCGGGGGCGGCCGGTGTGGACTCCTCCACCACCGCCTTGCCGGAGTTCCCGTCCTGGCACACCAGGAACGCCCAGTCGGCGCGGAACACCACCGGCGCGTGCCGCACGAGTATCCGCTCGGCCTCGGCCGGCTGCTCGGTCATCGACTCGACCACCTCGAGGTCGTGACGCAGCGTTCCGCCGGCGGCGTACCGCGACAGCCAGATCACCCGGACGCCGGGCACCGACAGGCAGGCCGACACCAGGGAGTCGGCCCGGCCGCCGAGGGGAAGCTCCACCACGAAGTCGTCGATCGCGGTGCCGTCGGCGCCCCGGGACACCACGTCCACGGCAACGATGTCGGCGCCGGCCTTGCCCAGGGCCGAGGCGACCTCGCCGAGCCCGCCGGGCTGGTCGGGGAGCGCGATGCGCAGCAGGTACACGCTGCTCATTGTGGCGCGATCGGCGCCTTCGCGCGGTTGCGCGGACGTTACCGATCGACCTCACGCGACCAGACCCGGCCAAGCCGGGACCATCCCTCCGGCCTGACCATGATCTTGTCGAGATCGGGTCGGGATCGGGTCGGGATCGGATCGGGATCGGATCGGGATCGCGCCGGGGTCCGGACGCGGCGGTTCTTCTGCTCGCGGCGGTCGCGGGCGCCTCCGCGTAGGCTCCTAGGATTGCCCTACGGCCGTCGCCGGCCGCCGGCAACACCCCACATCAGCCAGAAGCGCTCCGCGATCCGCCGGGGTGCTCCACGAACGAGGTAAAGGAAGCACTCCAGTGCCTGCGATCACCCGCGAGGAGGTCGCGCACCTAGCGCGCCTCGCTCGGATCGACCTGACCGACGACGAACTCGACCACTACGCCGGCCAGCTGGGCGTCATCCTCGAGTCGGTCGCCCAGGTCGGCGAGGTGGCCGCCCAGGACATTCCGCCCACCTCCCACCCGGTGCCGCTCACCAACGTCTTCCGCGCCGACGAGCTGCGCCCGGGGCTGACCGCCGAGGAGGCGCTGTCCGGCGCTCCCGTCGTCGACGGTGAGCCCGCGGTCGAGGAGAGCCGTTTCCGCGTTCCCCGCATTCTCGGTGAGGAGGCCTGATGAGCGACAGCGACCTGACCAGGCTCACCGCCGCCCGCCTCGCCGAGCTGATCAGCACCGGCGAGGCCTCCGCGGTGGAGGTCGCCCAGGCCCACCTGGACCGGATCGGCAAGGTCGACGACCGGATCCACGCGTTCCTCCACCTCGACACCGAGGGCGCGCTGGCCGCCGCCCGTCAGGTGGACGACCGGCGTGCGGCCGGCGGCACGCTCGGCCCGCTGGCCGGTGTCCCGCTCGCCCTCAAGGACGTCCTCACCATGAAGGGCGTGCCCACCACGTGCGGCTCGCGGATCCTCGAGGGCTGGCGGCCGCCGTACGACTCGACCGTCGTCCGCCGGCTGCGCGACGCCGGCGTCGTCGTCCTGGGCAAGACCAACATGGACGAGTTCGCGATGGGCTCCTCCACGGAGAACTCCGCCTTCGGGCCGACCCGCAACCCGTGGGACACCGACCGGATCCCCGGCGGCTCCGGCGGCGGCTCGTCGGCCTCGCTGGCCGCGTTCGAGGCGCCGCTGGCGATCGGCACCGACACCGGCGGCTCGATCCGCCAGCCGGGCTCGGTGACCGGCACGGTCGGGGTGAAGCCCACCTACGGCGGGGTGTCCCGCTACGGCCTGGTGGCCTTCTCCTCCAGCCTGGACCAGGCCGGCCCGTGTGCCCGCACGGTGCTCGACGCCGCCCTGCTGCACAGCGTGATCGCCGGCCATGACCAGCTGGACTCCACCTCGATCGACAGGCCCGTTCCGCCGGTGGTGGACGCCGCCCGCAACCCCGACGTGCGCGGCCTGCGGATCGGCGTGGTGAAGGAGCTCGGCGGCGCCGGCTTCCAGCCCGGGGTGGAGCAGCGCTTCCGCGAGGCGGTCGACCTGCTCTCCGACCTGGGCGCTGAGGTGGTGGAGGTCTCCTGCCCGCACTTCACCTACGGGCTGGCCGCCTACTACCTCATCGCACCGAGCGAGGCGTCCAGCAACCTCGCCCGCTTCGACGGCATGCGCTACGGCCTGCGCGCCGGGGACGACGGCCGGCACAGCGCCGAGGAGGTGATGGCGCTGACCCGCGAGGCCGGATTCGGTGCCGAGGTCAAGCGACGCATCATGATCGGCACGTACGCCCTGTCCAGCGGCTACTACGAGGCCTACTACGGCCAGGCACAGAAGGTCCGCACGCTCATCACCCGCGACTTCGAGCGGGCGTACGAGCAGGTCGACGTGCTGGTGTCGCCGACCACGCCCACCACAGCGTTCCGCATCGGCGAGCGGGTGGACGACCCGCTGGCGATGTACGCCGCCGACCTGTGCACCATCCCGGCCAACCTGGCCGGCAACGCCGCCGCGTCCTTCCCGGCCGGCCGTTCGCCCGACGACGGGCTGCCGGTGGGGCTGCACGTGATGGCGCCGGCGATGGCCGACGACCGGCTCTACCGCGTGGGCGCCGCCGTGGAGCAGGAGTTCGAGCGTCGCTGGGGTCACCCGCTGCTGGCGGAGGTGCCGGAGCTGTGAGACCCGCCACGCAAGCAACGCCAGTCATGCAAGCAGCGCCGGCAGGCGAGGAGAACGACGCATCATGACCGTCACCACCGACCTGATGTCCTACGACGAGGCTCTGGAGCTCTTCGACCCGGTGATGGGTCTGGAGGTGCACGTCGAGCTGAACACCGCCACCAAGATGTTCTGCGGGTGCCCGACGGAGTTCGGCGCGCCCCCCAACACCCAGGTGTGCCCGGTCTGCCTCGGCCTGCCGGGCTCGCTGCCGGTGGTGAACGGCCGCGCGGTCGAGTCGGCGATCCGGATCGGGCTGGCCCTGGGCTGCGACATCGCGCCCTGGTGCCGGTTCGCGCGGAAGAACTACTTCTACCCGGACATGCCGAAGGACTTCCAGACCAGCCAGTACGACGAGCCGATCGCCACCAACGGTGTCGTCGAGGTGGAGGTCGAGGGACAGATCTTCCGGGTGGAGATCGAGCGCGCCCACATGGAGGAGGACACCGGCAAGTCCTCCCACGTCGGGGTCAGCGGCCGCATCCACGGCGCCGACTACTCCATCGTCGACTACAACCGCGCCGGCATTCCCCTGATCGAGATCGTCACCAAGCCGATCGAGGGCGCCGGCCGGCTGGCACCACAGGTGGCCCGGGCCTACGTCGCGCAGTTGCGGGACCTGCTGCGGGCGCTCGGCGTGTCCGACGTCCGGATGGAGCAGGGGTCGCTACGTTGCGACGCCAACGTCTCCCTGCGCCGGCAGGGCGAGACTGCGTACGGCCTGCGTACCGAGACCAAGAACGTCAACTCGCTGCGGTCGGTCGAACGTGCCCTGACGTACGAGATCTGCCGGCAGGCCGCAATCCTCGCCGGCGGCGGCAAGGTCACCCAGGAGACCCGGCACTGGCACGAGGACACCGGCGTCACCACGTCCGGCCGGTCCAAGGAGGAGGCGGAGGACTACCGCTACTTCCCCGAGCCCGACCTGGTGCCGATCGCCCCGTCGAAGGAGTGGGTCGAGGAGCTGCGCGGGTCCCTGCCGGAGCCGCCGAGTCAGCACCGGCGCCGGCTGTTCGAGGCGTGGGGCTTCACCGAGATGGAGTTCCGCGACATCCTCGGCGCGGGCGCGCTGCACCTGGTCGAGGCGACCGTGGAGGCCGGAACCACGCCGGCGGCGGCCCGCAAGTGGTGGCTGGGTGAGCTCGCCCGCCGGGCCAAGGACACCGAGGTCGAGCTGGAGGCGCTGCCGATCACGCCCGCCCAGGTCGCCGGCGTGCAGGCCCTGGTCGATGCCGGCACTGTCAACGACAAGTTGGCACGGGAGGTCATCGACGGCGTGCTCGCCGGCGAGGGCACCCCGGAGGAGGTCGTCGACAAGCGTGGGCTCGCGGTCGTCAGCGACGACTCGGCGCTCGGCGCCGCGGTCGACCGGGCGATCGAGGCCAACCCCGACGTCGCGGAGAAGATCCGTGGCGGGAAGGTGGCCGCGGCCGGCGCACTGATCGGCGCGGTGATGAAGGAGATGCGCGGACAGGCCGACGCGGGCCGCGTTCGTGAGCTGATCCTGCAGCGCCTCGGGCAGTGATCGGAGGCTTGGTGCAAGGTGCGGTTGACGCGGGCTACCTCGTCAACCGCAGCCGGAGGATCCGGTCGTCGCCCGGTCGCGGGGAGACCCGCCCGTCGGTGTTGTTCGTGAGCAGCCACAACGACCCGTCCGGTGCCCGGGCGACGTGCCGGAGCCGTCCGTACGTACCGACGAGGAACGCCTTCGACGCTCCCGTCACGCGGCCTCCGGCGACCGGCACCCGCCACAGGCGTTCACCGCGCAGCGACGCCAGCCACATCGACCCGTCGGCGTAGGTGAGCCCGGACGGTGACGCGTCGTCGGTGGGCCACTGCGCCAGCGGGTCGACGTACCCGCGTCTCGCGCCGCCGCGCCCCTCCAGCACCGGCCAGCCGTAGTTGCCGCCGGCCCGGATCCGGTTGAGCTCGTCCGCCGCCTTGTCGCCGAACTCACTCGCCCACAACCGGCCCTGCGGGTCGAAGACCAGGCCCTCGACGTTGCGGTGGCCGTAGGTCCAGACCGCGGTGCCGAACGGGTTGCCCGGCGCGGGTTTCCCGTTCGCGGTGATGCGGAGGATCTTGCCGCCGAGGGAGGAGCGGTTCTGGGCCCGGGCGCGCTGTTCACCGTCGCCGGTGGGTACGTAGAGGTAGCCGTCCGGACCGAACCGCAGCCGCCCGCCGTTGTGGTGCTGCGGCCCGCGCGGGATCCCGGTGAAGACCGCCTCCGGTGGGCCGAGCCCGGTGCCGTCGTAGGTCATGCGTACGACCCGGTTGTCGGTACGGGTGGTGATGTACGCGTACAGCAGATGGTCCCGGGAGTAGTGCGGCGACAGCGCCAGGCCGAGCAGCCCGCCCTCGCCCTCGTGCACCACGCCGGGTACCCGCCCGACGGTGCCGACCTTCCCTCCCGGGGTCACCCGGTCCACTCGCGCGGTGTCGCGTTCGGACAGCAGGGCGGACCCGTCGGGCAGGAAGGCGAGGTCCCACGGTGTGGTGAGCCCCTTCGCGATGGTGCCGGCGACGACGGGACGGGCGGGGCCGGCCGGGCGTGCGGCGGGCCTGCGGGAAGCGGTCGGCCGTGGTGTGGCCCGCCGGGTAAGAGAGGGCGGGGTGGCCCGGGCGGACGGCGTCGGCGACGTGGTGGTGGCCGACGGCGTGGCCGTGGTCGTGCTCGGCGTCGGCGTGCCGGGAGTCGGCGAGGCGCTCCTGGTCGGTGTGGCCCTCCGGTCCGGTCCGCCGGCACCGTCGGTGTCACCGGAGCCTGAGCCGGTCAGCCCGCAGGCGGTGGCCGTGCACAGCGCGACGATCACCAGGACCGCACGGAGCGCCGGGTACGGGGTTCGGGAGCTGGTCATGGAAGCCTCAGTCGCAGGATCCGGTCGTCGCCGGGCTTGGGTGCTCCCCGTCCGTCGGTGTTGCTGGTGCTCAGCCACAGGCTGCCGTCCGGCGCGACCGCGACGGTGCGCAGCCGGCCGTAGGTGCCGGTGAGGTACGCCTGCGGCTCGCCGGCCCGGTGGCCGTCCCGCACCGGGATGCGCCACAGGCGGCGTCCGCGCAGACCGGCCATCCACAGCGCGCCGTCGGCGTAGGCGAGGCCGGACGGCGAGGCGTCACTGGTCGGCCACTGCGCCACCGGGTCCAGCGACCTGCGGTCCTGCGCGACGCCCTCCGCCTGCGGCCAGCCGTAGTTGCCGCCCCTGCGGATGAGGTTCAGCTCATCCCAGGTGTTCTGGCCGAACTCGCTGGCCCACAGCCGGCCGCCGGGGTCGAACGCGAGCCCCTGGACGTTGCGGTGCCCGTAGCTCCACACCGGGGAGTTCTCGAACGGGTTGCCGGGCGCAGGCCTGCCGTCCGGGGTCAGCCGGAGGATCTTGCCGCCCAGGGAGCGCCGGTCCTGCGCGTTGTCGCCGTCGCTGGCGTCGCCGGTCCCGACGTACAGCATGCCGTCCGGTCCGAACACCATCCGCCCGCCGTTGTGCACCCCGGCCGACGGGATGCCGGCCAGGAGCACCTCGGGGGCGCCGAGCCGCCCGCCGGTGTACCGCATCCGCACGACCCGGTTGTCCCTCGCGGTGGTGAGGTACGCGTAGACGTACGGCTGCTTCTCGAACGACGGGGCCACCGCGAGCCCGAGCAGCCCGCCCTCGCCGCCGGACTGCACGCCCGGCACCCGGTCCACCTCGACGGGCCGGCCGCTCTCGCCTCCAGTGCCGGCGCCGGCACTGGAGGCGCCGGGGATCCGGCGTACCCGGCCGGTGTCGCGTTCGGCGACCAGCGCGCTTCGGTCGGGCAGGAACGCGAGCCCCCACGGCGCGGCCAGCCCGGTGGCGACGGTGCCGGCCACCCGCGGCCGGTGCGCGGCGTCCCCGTTCGAGCCGGCGCCCGCCGGCGACCGGTGGGAGTTCTTCTCACCCGGCCCGGACGTGGGCGTACAGCCGACGGAGCCGGCGACCAGCGCACCCGCGACGGCCACGGTGACGGCCCTGGCGGCAGCCCTGGCGCCCCTGGTGAGCGGCTTGGCGCCCCTGGTGACGGCCCCGTCGGCCGGCCGGACGGGAAGTACCCTGACGCGACGCATGGGCCCAGTCTGCACGGCGACCGGCACGGCGACCCACCGCGCCACCTGGTGGTGTCGCGCAGGGCCACGAACCAGTCGCCCACGGTCATGGATCGGATTACCTTCAGGTATGAGCACCACGCGAAAGGACCCGGGCGCGGAAGGCCGCGCCGGGCGGACCGAGAAGCGGACCGAGAAGCGGACGGGGAAGGCCGCCGGCACGCGTCCGGCGGACCTCGTCCTGGAAGGCGGCGGCGTCAAGGGGATCGGGCTGGTCGGCGCGGTCGGGACGTTCGCCAAGAGTGGGTACGACTTCCGGCGGATCGCCGGGACGTCGGCCGGCGCCCTCGTCGGCGCGGTCCTCGCCGGGCTGCAGGTGGCCGGTGAACCGCTGGACCGGCTGGAGGAGATCGCCCGCACCCTCGACTACCGGAAGTTCCGCGACCGGGGCCGCGTCGGCGGCGTCGTCGGCGGGGTCGCCGACCGGGTGGGTCTCGGGCTCCTGGTCGACGGGATGTCGCTTGCGGTGGAGTCCGGCCTGTTCGAGGGGAAGTACCTCCACGACTGGATCGCCGGCGTCCTGAGGGACCTCGGTGTCAAGACGTTCGGCGACCTGCGGCTGCCACCGGACCCCGGCAGCGACCTGCCGCCCGGCCACCGCTACCGCCTGGTCGTGCTGGCCAGTGACGTGTCCCGGCAGCGCGCGGCCCGGCTGCCGTGAGACTACCCGGAGTACGGCCTGGACCCCGACGAGCAGCCGGTCGCCGACGCTGTCCGGGCCTCCGCGTCCATCCCGTACTTCTTCGAGCCCTACACGCTGCGCGCCGGGCGGGCGAACGCGGCCAGGGCGGCGATCGCCGGCCGGACACCGGGAGCGGGCGACGCCACGCTGATCGACGGCGGCCTGCTGTGGAACTTCCCGATCACCATCTTCGACCGCACCGACGGCAGGCCGCCCCGGTGGCCGACATTCGGCGTACGCCTTTCCACCCAGCCCGGACCTGTGGCACGCTCCCACCCGGTACGCGGGCCGGTCGCGCTGACCGCCGCGCTGGTCGAGACGTTGCTGCAGGCGCACAACCTCGAGCTCGCCCAGCAGCCGTGCAGCCTGATCCGGACGACGTTCGTGGACTCCTCGGCGGTGTCCGCGGTCGACTTCGACGTCACCACGGAGCAACAGGACGCGCTGCTGGCCGAGGGGTCGCAGGCGGCCCGGGAGTTCCTGCGCACCTGGGACTTCGACCAGTACGTCACGAAGTGCCGAGGAGGACCTCAGTAGTGGGAGCAGCAGCGAGCGGAACCGACGAGACGAGCGGGCCGGCGACCGCGGGGCGGGTGTGGCTGCCGGAGCCGCCGGAGGTGTACGACGACCTGCCCGCCGGCCTGGCGATCGACGTGTACGACGGGCGGTCCGACCCGCCTGCCACGATCGGCGAGGTGGCGTTCTACGTACCCCCGTACATGGGAGCGCCGCACACCGTCGAGATCATCGCCGACATGCCGAGGCTGGAGGTCGTGCAGACCCTCACCGCCGGCGTGGAGAACGTCCGCCCGTTCGTCGGCCCCGGCGTCACGTTGTGCAACGCCCGCGGCGTGCACGACGCCAGCACCGCCGAGCTGGGCGTCGGGCTGATCATCGCCTCGCTGCGCGGCTTCCCCGACTTCGTGCGCGCCCAGGACGAGCACCGCTGGGCCGCCGGCCGGCGCGACTCGCTGGCCGACAAGCGGGTGCTCGTGGTGGGGTACGGCGCGATCGGCCGGGCGCTCGAACGCCGGCTGGAGCCGTTCGAGTGCTCGGTCGTCAAGGTCAGCCGTACTCCCGGGGAGGGCGTGGCCGGCATGGACCGGCTGCCCGAGCTCCTGCCCACCGCCGACGTGGTGGTGCTGCTGCTTCCGCTGACCGAGCAGACGCACGGCCTGGTGGACGCGAAGTTCCTGTCCCGGCTGAAGGACGGGGCGCTGGTGGTCAACCTCGCCCGCGGCCCGGTGGTCGACACCGACGCCCTGCTGGCCGAGCTGACCGCCGGCCGGCTGCGGGCGGCGCTGGACGTCACCGACCCCGAGCCGCTGCCGGCCGGACACCCGCTGTGGGACGCGCCCGGGCTGCTGCTCAGCCCGCACGTGGGTGGCAACACCTCCGCCTTCGTCCCGCGCGGGCGGCGGCTGGTGAGCGCACAGCTTCGCCGGTACGCCGCGGGGGAGCCGCTGGTCAACGCCGTCGCGGGGGCCTACTGAGCCTGGCGGACCCACGGCCCGGGATTCCGCGGCCGGGCCCGACGGGGTATGAAGGTGCCCCGGAACCATCGGACAGGAGCGACGTGCGGACCAGCACGAACAGCACGGGCAGTAGCGACGAGACCACCGGGGCCGCCGAGACGACCGCGACCACCGAGACGACCGCGACCACCGAGACGACCGCGACCGCCGGGGCGTCCCGCCGGGGCGCGGCGGGCGTCGTGGGTCTCGCCGCCCGGATCGCGCTGCCGATCGTGGCGCTGCTCGCGATACTGCCGTTCGCCCAGTCGTACGGCGAGTTCTGGCCCTGGCAGCCGAACACCGTCGACCTGGACGTGTACGTCTACACCGGCCACGTCCTGCTCGGCGGCGGGGACATCCTCACCGCGCGGACGCCGGACACCGCGCTCGCGTTCATCTATCCGCCGGTGGCGGCGCTGCTCAGCGTCCCGCTGGTGTTCGTGCCGCAGACGCTCCTGCAGCTGGTCTGGACGGTCCTCAACGGCCTCGCGCTGCTGTTCGTCCTGCACCGGGCCGGCCTGCGCGGCTGGACGCTGTCGCTGCTCGCCACCGCCTGCGCGCTGGTCGTGGAGCCGGTGCGCGCCACGGTCAGCTTCGGCCAGATCAACGTGTTCCTGATGGCGCTGGTGGTCGCCGACCTGGTGCCCGGCCGCCGATGGATGCCGCGGCTCCGGCGGCGTTCGCACACCGACGGCGGCCGGTCGCTGCCCACCGGCGTCCTCACCGGCATCTCGGCGGCGATCAAGGTCACGCCCGCGTTGTTCGTGGTGATGCTGCTGTTCGCGCGGCGCTGGCGGGAGGCGCGCACGGTCGTCGTCACCGCCGTGGTGATCACCGTCGCCACCGCCGTGGTGATGCCACGGGAGACGATCGGGTTCGCGAAGCTGCTGCTGTCCGGCGACACCCGCACCGGCCCCGCGCACTTCCTGATGAACCAGTCGATGCTGGGCGTCGTCGTCCGGCTCTTCGGCTACGGCGGCTGGCAGCACTACGCCGGGCTCGCGCTGGGCGCGGCGGCGGGCATCGCCGGTGCCTACGTCGCGGCGGTGTGGTGGCGGCGCCGAGAGCAGATGTTGGCGGTCTCGCTCTGCGGTCTGGCCACCCTGCTCGCGTCCCCCCTGTCGTGGACCCACCACTACGTCTGGGTGGTGCCGCTCGGCGCGACGGTGCTGGTCGGCTCGCACCTGCCGCGGTCGCTGCGCTGGACGGGCGCGGTGTTCGTGGTGTGGGTGGCGGCGGCGATCTTCAAGTACGTCCTGCCGTGGGGCAGCGACGTCGAACTCTCCTACGCACCCTGGCAGCAGGCGCTCAGCGTGCTCGGCCCTGCGCTCGGGCTGGCCCTGCTCGCGGTGGCGTACGCGACCGGTCGGCAGGTCACCCCCGAGCCCGACCGTCGGCCCCTCGCGGACGCCGCCGTAAGGTGAGGGTGCGGTGACCCCGCCTGCGATACCGCGGCCCGGGTGTACGTTCCCGCGATCTGCTGCGCATCCGCGGCCGACCGCTCGGCGTACCGGCGCCCCGCCCCAGCAAGCCCCACCACCGCCACGGTGAACGAGGAGCCCAACGCACATGAGTAGCGACATCAAGCCGCGCAGCCGGGAGGTCACCGACGGGCTGGAGCGCGCAGCCGCCCGCGGCATGCTCCGCGCGGTCGGGATGGGCGACGAGGACTGGGAGAAGCCCCAGATCGGCGTCGCCTCGTCGTGGAACGAGATCACCCCCTGCAACCTCTCCCTCGACCGGCTGGCCAAGGCCGCCAAGGACGGCGTGCACGCCGCCGGTGGCTACCCGCTGGAGTTCGGCACCATCTCGGTGTCCGACGGCATCTCCATGGGCCACGTCGGCATGCACTTCTCCCTGGTGTCCCGGGAGATCATCGCCGACTCGGTGGAGACGGTCATGGAGGCCGAACGCCTGGACGGCTCGGTGCTGCTGGCCGGCTGCGACAAGAGCCTGCCCGGCATGCTGATGGCCGCCGCCCGGCTCGACCTCGCGTCGGTGTTCGTCTACGCCGGCTCGATCCTGCCGGGCAAGGTCGACGGCCGCGACGTCACCATCATCGACGCGTTCGAGGCGGTCGGCGCGTGTGCGCGGGGGCTGATCCCGCGCGAGGAGGTCGACCGGATCGAGAAGGCGATCTGTCCCGGCGAGGGCGCCTGCGGCGGCATGTACACCGCCAACACCATGGCCAGCGCAGCCGAGGCGCTCGGCATGGCGCTGCCCGGGTCGGCCGCCCCGCCGGCAGTCGACCGGCGCCGCGACGGCATCGCCAGGCGTTCCGGCGAGGCCGTGGTGGAGATGCTGCGCCGCGGCCTGACCGCCCGGCAGATCCTCAGCAAGGAGGCGTTCGAGAACGCCATCGCGGTGGTGATGGCGCTCGGCGGCTCCACGAACGCCGTACTCCACCTGCTCGCCATCGCCCGCGAGGCCGAGGTCGACCTCACCCTCGACGACTTCAACCGGATCGGCGACCAGGTGCCGCACCTCGGCGACCTCAAGCCGTTCGGCCGGTACGTCATGAGCGACGTCGACCGGGTGGGCGGGATCCCGGTGGTGATGCGCGCGCTGCTCGACGCCGGCCTGCTGCACGGTGAGCCGATGACGGTGACGGGCAGGACCGTCGCGGAGAACCTCGCCGACATCGACCCGCCCGACCTGGACGGCACGATCATCCGGGCGATCAAGGACCCGATCCACCGCACCGGCGGCCTGACGATCCTGCGCGGCTCGCTGGCCGAGGACGGCGCCGTGGTCAAGAGCGCGGGCCTGGAGGCGGCGGTGTTCGAGGGCCCGGCCCGGGTCTTCGAACGCGAGCGCGGCGCGCTGGACGCCCTCGAGGACGGCACCATCCAGGCCGGCGACGTGGTGGTCATCCGGTACGAAGGCCCCAAGGGCGGGCCGGGGATGCGGGAGATGCTCGCCATCACCGGGGCGATCAAGGGCGCGGGCCTGGGCAAGGACGTCCTGCTGCTCACCGACGGCCGGTTCTCCGGCGGGACGACCGGCCTGTGCGTCGGCCACGTCGCGCCCGAGGCGGTCGACGGCGGCCCGATCGCGCTGATCCGCGACGGCGACATGGTCCGGCTGGACATGACCAACCGGACGCTCGACCTGCTCGTCGACGCCGACGAGCTGGAGCGGCGCCGCGCCGACTGGACGCCGCTGCCGCCGACGTTCACCCGCGGTGTGCTCGGCAAGTACGCCCGGCTGGTGACGTCCGCGGCGCACGGCGCCGTGTGCGGCTGACGGCCCCACCGCACGACCGACGGCTCCACGGCACGACCTACGGCGAAGGGGGAACACCCGATGGGCAAGGTGCACGAACGCATCGACGGGCGGCTGCGGCAGTTCGTCGAGGCGCAGCGGGTGTTCTTCGTAGCCACGGCACCGAGCGGTTCCGACGGGCACGTGAACGTCTCGCCGAAGGGCATCGGCGGGACGTTCGCGGTGCTCGACGAGCACACCGTCGCCTACATCGACATCACCGCGAGCGGGTCGGAGACGATCGCCCACCTGCGGCAGAACGGCAGGATCACGCTGATGTTCTGCGCCTTCGAGGGCCCGCCCAACGTCGTCCGGCTGCACGGGCGGGGCCGGGTGGTGTCGATGTACGACGCGGAGTTCGCCGAGCTGGCCGCGCAGTTCACCGAGCGGCGCGGCGCCCGGGCGGTGATCGTGGTCGACGTCACCCGGGTCTCCGACTCCTGCGGCTACGGCGTACCCCTGATGGACTACGTGGGGGAGCGGGACCTGCTGCCCGCGCACATGGACCGCAAGGGCGAGGAGGGGCTGCGTGACTACCGGCGGAAGAAGAACCAGCGCAGCGTCGACGGCCTGCCCGCGTTCGACGACGACGACATGTGGACGGACCGTCCAAATGTCGAGACGGCCAAGGGTTTGGCTTGACGTGAAGGCGGCCGGTCGGAAAACCTGCATGGGTGCGTCCGCAGATTCTCGTACTCCACTCGCGCGCCGGCTGACCGCTCTCGAAGCTTCCAGCCAGCGCGCTCCCCTCGTTGCCCACCCGGGCCGAGGGGTTTTTGTTTCCCAGGAGACTGTTCTGACGGCGCAGACCACCACGACCACGACACCCGCAGCACCAGCACCACCCGCAGCACGCACCACGCGCACAGGCAGCACCGGCAGGACCGCCGGCGGTTCCAGCAGCGGTACACCCGGCACGACAGCGAGAGGACGCTCATGAGTGAGCAGATGACGGGGGCGCAGAGCCTGATCAGATCGCTGGAGGAAGCCGGCGTCGACACGGTATTCGGCATCCCCGGCGGGGCGATTCTCCCCGCGTACGACCCGCTCCTGGACTCCCGCAAGATCCGGCACGTGCTGGTCCGCCACGAGCAGGGCGCCGGACACGCCGCCGAGGGCTACGCCCTGGCCACCGGCAGGGTCGGCGTGTGCATGGCGACCTCCGGGCCCGGCGCCACCAACCTCGTCACCCCGATCGCCGACGCCTACATGGACTCCGTGCCGATGGTCGCGGTCACCGGGCAGGTCGCCGCCAGCTCGATCGGGACCGACGCCTTCCAGGAAGCCGACATCCAGGGCATCACGCTCCCGATCACCAAGCACAACTACCTCGTCACCGACCCGGCGGAGATCCCGCGCACGATCGCCGAGGCGTTCCACATCGCCTCCACCGGCCGGCCCGGCCCGGTCCTGGTCGACGTGTCCAAGGACGCGATGCAGGCGATGACCACGTTCGAGTGGCCGTCAGGTGTCGACCTGCCCGGCTACCGGCCGGTGAGCCGCCCGCACGCCAAGCAGGTCCGTGAGGCGGCCCGGCTGATCAGCGAGGCCCGGCGCCCGGTGCTCTACGTCGGCGGTGGCGTGCTGCGCGCCCGGGCCGCCCGGGAGCTGCGGGTGCTGGCGGAGATGACCGGGATCCCGGTGGTCACCACGCTGATGGCGCGCGGCGCGTTCCCCGACAACCACAGGTTGCACCTGGGCATGCCCGGAATGCACGGGACCGTCGCGGCGGTCGGCGCGCTGCAGAAGGCCGACCTGCTGATCAGCCTGGGCGCCCGGTTCGACGACCGGGTGACCGGGAAGCTGGACACGTTCGCGCCGCGGGCGAAGGTCGTGCACGCGGACATCGACCCGGCCGAGATCTCCAAGAACCGCACCGCCGACGTGCCGATCGTCGGTGACTGCCGGGAGGTCATCGCCGACCTGGTGGTCGCGCTGCAGGCCGAGAACGCCGCCGGCCGCGCCGGCGACTACACCGGCTGGTGGCGGCTGCTGGAGGAATGGCGCTCCCGTTACCCGCTGGGGTACGACAAGCCCGACGACGGCTCCCTGTCGCCGCAGCAGGTGATCGAGCGGATCGGCCAGGTCGCGGGGCCGGAGGCGATCTACGTCCCGGGCGTGGGCCAGCACCAGATGTGGACCGCACAGTTCATCTCGTACGAGAATCCCGGCACCTTCCTCAGCTCCGGCGGACTCGGCACGATGGGCTTCTCCGTGCCCGCCGCGATGGGTGCCAAGGCGGGCCGGCCCGACGCCACCGTCTGGGCGATCGACGGCGACGGCTGCTTCCAGATGACCAACCAGGAGCTGGCCACCTGCGCGCTGGACAACATCCCGATCAAGGTCGCGGTGATCAACAACTCCAGTCTCGGCATGGTCCGCCAGTGGCAGACGCTCTTCTACGAGGGCCGCTACTCCAACACCGACCTGCACTCCAGCCGGATCCCCGACTTCGCCAAGCTGGCCGAGGCGTACGGCTGTGTGGGGCTGCGCTGTGACAAGGCCGAGGACGTCGACGACGTGCTGGCCAAGGCGATGGCGATCAACGACGTTCCGGTGGTGATCGACTTCGTGGTCCACCGCGACGCCATGGTGTGGCCGATGGTGGCGGCCGGCACCAGCAACGACGACATCAAGATCGCGCGCGACCTGGCGCCGGTCTGGGAGAACGACGACCTCTAGACCGCAGCGTCGCCGACTCGGAAAGGACCCCGCGTCCCGCCAGTCGTCGTAGCCGGCCCCCTCGAAAGGACAAGGACGAGGCACATGTCCCGACACACCCTCTCCGTGCTGGTCGAGAACAAACCCAGTGTCCTGGCTCGGATAGCCGGACTCTTCTCCCGGCGCGGGTTCAACATCGACTCCCTCGCGGTCGGCCCGACCGAGCACCCGGAGATCTCCCGGATGACGATCGTGGTCAACGTCGAGGAACTCCCGCTGGAGCAGGTCACCAAGCAGCTCAACAAGCTGGTGAACGTCATCAAGATCGTCGAGCTGGAGCCCTCCACCTCGGTCCAGCGGGAGCTGCTGCTGGTCAAGGTGAAGGCCGACGGCCAGGCCCGGGGCAGCGTGCTGGAGACGGTCCAGCTGTTCCGGGCGAAGGTGGTCGACGTCGGGACCGATACCGTGACGATCGAGGCGACCGGCAGCCCGGACAAGCTCGACGCGATGCTGCGGGTCCTCGAGCCCTACGGCATCCGCGAGCTCGTGCAGTCGGGCATGGTCGCCGTCGGGCGCGGCGGCCGCTCCATCACAGACCGGACGCTTCGTTCCCTGGACCGGGTGGGCGAGCGGAGCGCCTGAGGGCAGGGCGCGGACGTCCTCCCGCGAGGAGCCGGCTCGCGTTCAGCCAGCGAAGGACACCGGGGCCGTACCCGTCGTACGACCCCCACACAATGAATTGGTCAAAGGAGAAGTTGTGGCAGAGCTGTTCTACGACGACGATGCCGATCTCGCGGTCATCCAGGGTCGTACCGTCGCCGTTCTCGGATACGGCAGTCAGGGCCACGCCCACGCGCTGTCGCTGCGGGACTCTGGTGTCGACGTCCGCGTCGGCCTGCCCGAGGGCTCGAAGAGCCGTGCCAAGGCCGAGGCGGAGGGCCTTCGGGTCCTCACGCCGGCGGAGGCGGTGGAGGAGTCCAACCTGATCGTCATCCTGGCGCCGGACCCGGTGCAGCGGAAGCTGTACGCCGAGGCGGTCGAGCCCAACCTCGCCGACGGCGACGCGTTGTTCTTCGGCCACGGGTTCAACATCCGGTTCGGCTACATCAAGCCGCCGGCCGGGGTGGACGTGGCGATGGTCGCGCCGAAGGGGCCCGGTCACCTGGTGCGCCGCGAGTACACCGAGGGGCGCGGTGTCCCCGTGCTGGTCGCGGTCGAGCAGGACGCCACCGGTGGTGCCTGGCCGCTCACGCTGTCGTACGCGAAGGCCATCGGCGGCCTGCGCGCCGGCGGCATCAAGACGACCTTCACCGAGGAGACCGAGACCGACCTGTTCGGCGAGCAGGCGGTGCTGTGCGGCGGCGCCTCGGCGCTGATCCAGGCGGGCTTCGAGACGCTCATCGACGCGGGCTACCAGCCTGAGGTCGCCTACTTCGAGTGCCTGCACGAGCTGAAGCTGATCGTCGACCTGATGTATGAGGGCGGAATCGCCAAGCAGCGTTGGTCGATCTCCGACACCGCGGAGTACGGCGACTACGTGTCGGGCCCGCGGATCATCGACGAGTCGGTCAAGGCCCGGATGCGCGAGGTCCTCGCCGACATCAAGGACGGCACGTTCGCGCAGCGCTTCATCGACGACCAGGACGCCGGCGCTCCGGAGTTCAAGAAGTTCCGCGAGCAGTCGGAGAAGCACCCGATCGAGACCGTCGGCCGTGATCTGCGAAAGCTGATGGCCTGGGTGAAGAGCCACGACGACGACTACGTCGAGGGCACGGCCGCCCGCGGCTGACGTACGGCGTCGCCGGCAGGCGCTCGGCAAGTCCAACGAGGTGGGAAGACCTGTGGGGCCCACAGCCCTGACAGGTCTTCCCACCTCGTCGTTTCCGGAGTCCGGCGCGACCGGCGAGGGTGAGGGTTCGGCCATCCCCGACCGGACCCGGCGCCGGGACTGCGCCGGGCGGGCGGCCCTGGCTATCCTGACCGCAAGTGCCGGGCCCAACGTCGTGCTCGGGGGACCGTCCCTCGCCCTCGCGACGTGCTGGAGGCCTGCAGCCGTGAATTCCCCCATTTCGGCAGGATCCGCCACCCCGGCGGCCGTTCCCGCCACCCCAGCCGCCACGCCCGCCGTGTCCGCAGCGCCGGCAACGCCGGCGCCGTCAGGCGCCGCGCGCAGGCCGGTCGTGCTCATCGCGGAGGAACTGTCCGACGCCACCCTGGACGTCCTCGGCGACGACTTCGAGATCCGGCACTGCGACGGCGCCGACCGGTCGGCCCTCCTGCCCGCGCTCGCCGACGTCGACGCGCTCCTCGTCCGCAGTGCCACCAAAGTCGACGCGGAGGCGCTGGCCGCTGCCCGCCGGTTGAAGGTGGTCGCCCGTGCCGGCGTCGGTCTGGACAACGTGGACGTACGGGCCGCGACCCAGGCCGGCGTCATGGTGGTCAACGCGCCGCAGTCCAACATCATCTCCGCTGCCGAGCACGCGATCGCGCTGCTGCTCGCGGTGGCCCGGCACGTTCCGGCGGCCGACGCGTCCCTTCGTGCGGGGGAGTGGAAGCGCAGCAAGTTCGGCGGAGTCGAGCTGTACGACAAGACCCTCGGCGTACTCGGCCTGGGCCGGATCGGCGTGCTGGTGGCACAGCGGCTGGCGGCGTTCGGCATGAAGGTGGTGGCGTACGACCCCTACGTCCAGCCCGGCCGGGCAGCCCAGATGGGCGTCCGGCTGGTTCCACTGGAAGAACTGCTCGAGGTCGCCGACGCCATCACTGTCCACCTGCCGAAGACTCCGGAGACGCTCGGGCTGGTGGGCGAGGCCCAGCTGGCCACGATGAAGCCGGGCGCGCTGATCGTCAACGCCGCCCGCGGCGGGATCATCGACGAGCACGCGTTGTACGTCGCGCTGAAGGAGGGCCGGCTGGGTGGCGCCGGCATCGACGTGTTCACGACCGAGCCGTGCACCGACTCGCCCCTGCTGGAGCTGCCCAACGTCGTGGCGACGCCGCACCTCGGCGCGAGCACCGCGGAGGCGCAGGAGAAGGCCGGCGTCGCGGTCGCCCGTTCGGTGCGGCTCGCACTGGCCGGTGAGCTCGTACCCGACGCGGTCAACGTGCAGGGCGGCGTCATCGCCGAGGACGTCCGGCCCGGCATCCCGCTGGCGGAGAAGCTCGGCCGCATCTTCACCGCGCTGGCCGGCGAGGTCGCCGTACAGATGGACGTGGAGGTACGCGGCGAGATCACCGACCACGACGTCAAGGTGCTCGAACTCGCTGCTCTCAAAGGGGTTTTCGCCTCCGTCGTGGAGGAGCAGGTCTCCTATGTCAACGTGCCCTTGCTCGCGGCCGAGCGGGGCCTGGAGGTACGCCTGCGCACCGACCCCGAGAGCCCCGACTTCCGCAACCTCGTCACGTTGCGGGGCACGCTCGCGGACGGCCGGCAGGTCTCGGTGGGCGGCACCCTGGTCGGCCCGCGGCACATCCAGCGACTGGTCGAGGTGGAGGGGTTCGACATCGAGATCGAGCTCACCTCGCACATGGCGGTGCTGCGGTACGTCGACCGGCCCGGTGTGGTCGGCGTCGTCGGCCGGATCCTCGGAGCGGCCGGGGTGAACATCGCGGGCATGCAGGTGAGCCGGGACCGCCGCGGGGGAGAGGCGCTGGCCGCGATGACGGTCGACTCGACCATCCCGCAAGCCGCGCTTGACGAGATCGCCCAGGAGATCAGCGCCGAGGGCGTTCGCGCCATCGACCTGGACGACTGACCCACGCGACCCCGCTCCCGCGGGGTTCGGCCGGTTGGGCCCGGAATGGGACCGCGTCAGTTCCTGGTAGCGATCAGGACGCTGGCGTCGATCGCCACCATCACCTCGACGGTGGTGAACCGCGGGTCGGTGAGCCACTGCTGGCGGGTGGTGTCGACCCGTCCCTGGTACATCGGCGGCCACGTGGCGCAGGGTGTGAAGTCGTCCAGTACGACCAGGCCGCCGGGCTCGACGAGCTCGGCGGCCAGGTCGGGGCCGGCCCGCTTGGCCTCGCGCACGTCGAGGAACAACAGCGTGAACGGCGCCCGCGAAGCGAGTTCCTTCCAGTCCGCCTCCAGGACGTCGACCGCCTCGTCGCCGGCGAACATCTCCCGGACCGCCTCGACCAGCCCGGCGTCGTGTTCGGCGGTGACGAGCCTCGAGCCGGCGCGCATCCCGCTGCGCAGCCAGGCGGAGCCGACGCCGCAGCCGGTGCCCGACTCGGCCAGGGTGCCCTGGCGCGAGGCCGCCAGGGAGGCGAGCAGCCAGCCGGTCTCGTTGCGACAGGAGGAGACGAAGCCGCGCCGGCGGGAGAGTTGGTGGGCGCGGGTGACCACACCGGGGATCTGGGGCGGAGCGCTCATGCGGCCAGAGTGTGGCACAAGGTCCGACCGGATCTCGTAGTCCGAGACACCGGGTCGTCTGGCGAGACAACTACTAGGACGCCCTACTATTGTCGGCCAGGTGATGTGGGTATACGTCCTTTGTTGTCCAGAAAGGAGATTCGCCCCATGATCGAAGCCCAGCAACTGGCCTACCGCGCCCTGCAGGAAGCCATGGACCGCCGCGACAACGGCGGTCGCAGTGAGGTGGAGTCGGAGTCGCTCGCGCCCGACCGGCACGACGCCGACGAGCACGTGTCCGTCCGGTAGCTCGTATCCCCTTCGCGCGATCCTCCCGGTTCCGGGACCCAACCCGACCGTCCGCATCGCAAGACCCGCGTGTCGAGATGTGGACATGAGGAAGTACGGTGAGCCCCATGGCGCAGAGCATTCGTCTCGCGGTGATCCCCGGCGACTACATCGGCCCCGAGGTCACCGAGGAGGCGCTGAAGGTCCTGTCGGTGATTTCCCCGGCGTACGACATCAAGGTCGACCCGACGCACTACGACCTCGGCGCACAGCGTTACCTCGCCACCGGTGAGGTGCTCCCCGACACCGTGCTGGCAGAGCTTCGCGAGCACGACGCGATCCTGCTCGGCGCGGTCGGCGGCCGCCCCGGCGACCCGAACCTGCCCGCGGGCATCCTTGAACGCGGGCTGCTGCTCAGGCTGCGGTTCGAGCTCGACCACTACGTCAACCTCCGCCCGTCGCGCAGCTACCCGGGCGTCCCGACTCCGCTCGCCTCCGACGCCCCGATCGACTTCGTGGTGGTTCGCGAGGGCACCGAGGGGCTGTACGTCGGCAACGGCGGTGTGGTCCGCAAGGGCACCCCGCAGGAGTTGGCCACCGAGGTCAGTGTCAACACCGCGTTCGGGGTCGAACGCGTGGTGCGCGACGCGTTCGTCCGGGCACAGGGGCGAAGGGGCAAGCTGACCCTGGTGCACAAGACCAACGTCCTGGTGCACGCCGGCGGCGTCTGGTCGCGGATCGTGGGCGAGGTGGCGCCGGAGTTCCCCGACGTCACCGTCGACTACCTCCACGTGGACGCGGCCACCATCTTCCTGGTGACCGAGCCGGAGCGGTTCGACGTGATCGTCACCGACAACCTCTTCGGCGACATCATCACCGACCTGGCCGCCGCCGTCACCGGTGGAATCGGCCTGGCCGCCAGCGGCAACGTCAACCCCGACCGCACCGCCCCGTCGATGTTCGAGCCGGTGCACGGCTCCGCGCCGTCGATCGCCGGGCAGGGCAAGGCCGACCCGACGGCGGCGATCCTGTCCGCCGCGCTGCTGCTGGACCACGTCGGCGAGCAGGCCGCGGCCCGACGGGTCGAGGATGCCGTCACCGCCGACATCGCGGCCCGGGTGGACGCTCCGGACCGCACGACCAGCCAGATCGGCGACGACATCGCCGAGCGAGTATCCAACTAGGCTTCGTCGCGTCATCCGCCTCGGAGCTGGCCGCCGCCCGCGTGACGCGTGGGCGGCGGTTCTCGTTCGTCGTTCCCGGTTGCCATTCGCCGGTTTTCGTACGTCATCTCCCTCCCCCGCGTGGGCGCCGGAGGGACCGCGTGAGGATCACACCTCCACGGGTCGAGCAATGATTGGGTACGGTGCAGCCATGACCGCAAGCCTCGAGTTCCGCCAGCAGCTCTCCGACTCCCCGGTGCCCTCCGCGCGCCGGGAGGAGATCCTCGCCGCGCCGGGGTTCGGCAAATACTTCTCCGACCACATGGTCACGGTCACGTGGACCCCCGAGCAGGGGTGGCACGACGCGGTGGTCAAGCCCTACGGACCGCTCGCGATCGACCCGGCGACGGCGGTGCTCCACTACGCGCAGGAGATCTTCGAGGGGCTCAAGGCCTACCGCCACGCCGACGGTTCGGTGTGGACCTTCCGACCGGAGGCCAACGCGGCCCGGTTCCAGCGCTCGGCTGCCCGGATGGCGTTGCCGCAGCTCCCGGTCGACGACTTCGTGGCCGCGCTCGACACCCTCGTCAGGGTGGACGAGGCGTGGGTTCCCAGTGGCGGCGAGGCGAGCCTGTATCTCCGCCCGTTCATGTTCGCTTCCGAGGTCTTTCTCGGGGTGCGCCCGGCCCGGCAGGTGAGCTTCGTGGTGATCGCGTCCCCCGCGGGGGCGTACTTCTCCGAGGGAGTGAAGCCGGTCTCGATCTGGCTTTCGGAGGACTACACCCGGGCGGCCGTCGGCGGCACCGGTGCGGCCAAGTGCGGCGGCAACTACGCCGCCAGCCTGATCGCACAGCAGGAGGCGATCGCGAACGGCTGCGACCAGGTGGCGTTCCTGGACGCGGTCGACCGCCGCTGGGTGGAGGAGCTCGGCGGGATGAACCTCTACTTCGTCTACGACGACGGGCAGATCGTCACCCCCGAGCTGGGCACGATCCTGGAGGGCATCACCCGCGAGGCGATCATCACCCTGGCCACCGAGGCCGGGCACAAGGTCGAGGAACGCCGGATCGGCATCGACGAGTGGCGCGAGGGTGCCGCCTCCGGGCGGATCACCGAGGTCTTCGCCTGCGGCACCGCCGCCGTGCTCACCCCGGTCGGGACGCTGCGCTCGCGCGAGGGGGAGCTGGTGATGGGTGACGGCACCGCCGGCCCGGTCACCACCCGGATCCGCCGGCAGCTGCTGGACATCCAGTACGGCCGGACCGAGGACACCTACGACTGGCTGCACCGGGTCTGCTGAGGTCTGCCCGAGCCCACGCTCACGTGTGACGTGGGAACTCATCGTCTACGTCCTGCGTACGAGCGGGAACTCTGTGTACATGCGCGCGGCAAGGGGAGTAGCTTGTCTGCTGCGCAGCGGGATCGCGGCAGGCGCCCGGTCTTCTCCGGCGCCCCGCGCGGGCCGATCCTCACACAGGGAGTACGCACCACACATGATCGAACGACCGACCCACGACAGCGCCGGCGTCAACCATCCGCTCAAGGGAACCTTCGATCTGGAGCGGGCCGAGTGGCGGTCCTCCGCCGCCGGCGGTGACATCGAGGTCGCCTTCGTGGACGAACTCATCGGCATGCGCAACGCCCAGGACCCCGACGGCCCGGTGCTCGTGTTCACCGAGGACGAGTGGGAGGCGTTCCTGGCCGGAGCCAAGGACGGCGAGTTCGACCCGGAGGAGCTGGAGACACCGCTGACCTGAGCGCACGACCGGCGGACCGGTGACGAAAGCCGTTGCACACAAAGGGTTTCGAGCCGGTCCGCCCGGCCCTGCCGAAGGCGTGGTGATCCATGATCATGCACGATCGGATGCTCAACGACCTCGCTCATGCCCGGATCGCGGACCTGCACCGCGCGGCCGAGGCCCGGCAGTTGGCGCGGCTCACCCGGAAGCCCCGGCCCTGCGCCCCGTACCGCCCGCCTGTCCGGATCCCGCTGCAACGTGGACAGGTACGCCCGGCCACAGCGCGCCGGCCCGCTCCGGCCTGGCGACGTGCCGTACGTCTGCTGTCGTTCCTCCGGGTGCGCCGCTACGTACCCAGGTGACAGGCGAAGAACTCCCGTACGCCGGTTCGCACGGTCGGTACCGACCTGGCCGGCTCGATCGCGCCGACCAGGGCAGTGCGGGCGTCCGCGGTCATCAGCCCGGCCGCCTGCAGTTGCGGAGCGAACGCGGCGAAGTCGGTGAACGCCCAGTGCGCGGCGTCGCGAAGCTCCCGCCGCCGGGTCCACCCTCCCGGGTGGGCGAGCATCGGCTGCCAGGAACGCTCCATCCCCGCCCGGTCGGGGAAGCCGTCGGTACCCCACAGGAGCAACGGCCGGTTGACGCCGTACTCCGCGACCGGGAACAACCGCCCAGGCTCGCCGGGCCGCTCGCCCGGGTGGTCCAGGTAGCCCTCCAGGTCGATCGCGGCGTCCATCCTTCGGTCGTCGTACGTCGCCTGGGCCACGGCGGTCCCGCCCGCCGAGTGTCCGTACACACCGACCCGGCGCGGATCGACGGCGCGGGCAAGTCCCGTCGGCAGCGCACGCCCGGTGGCGTCCGGGTTGCCGCCCCCGGCCAGGACCTCCACCTGGTCGAGCACGAACCGCAGGTCCGCGATCCGGGTGCTGATCATGGTGTCGAACGTCGCCGGGTTCGAACGCGGGTCCTCCCGGAACGCCGTGGTGCGGACCACGTCGCCTCGGTACTCGGTCGTACCAGGGAACTCCACCACCAGTGCGTCGCCGGGATGGTCGACGGTCACCACCACGAAGCCGTGACTGGCGAGGTCCTGGGCAAGTCCGGCGCCGAAGCCGCGCGGGTCGCCGCCGCCCGGACTGTGGAGCAGCACCGGCCTGCGGGCGGGTGCCGCCGGCGCGTCCTGGTGGGCGTGCGTCATGGTCGCCGCCCAGTCCACTCCGGCGACCGGCAACCCCGGATGCTGGTAGGGAGCCAGGGCGCCGAACACCGCTGCCGCGACCGGGGCCAGTTGCGGCGCCGGCGGGTGACGCCGGACGCCCCGGGCGGGATAGAACACCGTTGCCACGAGTTCGCGGACCGGGATGGTGCCGTCCCACGGGTCGCGCCGGGAACGGTCGACGAGGTACCAGGTGGTGAGCCCGACCGGGTGAGGTCCGGTCGGTGCCGGCAGCCGCAGGAGTATGTCGGCCGAAGCGGTGCGTGCCGCGGCGACGTCCGCGCCGGACGCGACCAGGAAGGCGCCGAGGACGGCCGAGACGGTGACGGCTCGCCGGGACGGGCGAGCAGGCCCGGGGGCGTCGGGATACACGTGTACGTGGGACATGCCCCGCATGGTGTCCTTTGCCAGGAACGGAGACCATGGTTTCGACCTGGCCCTAAAGGCTGGCCCTAAAGGCTGGCCCCAGAGGATGGCGCCGAGGGCCGGCTCGAAAGGCTCGCGCGAAACCGGGGGACCCTGATGATCCGCATCCGCCTCACCGCCGACGACCTGGCCGGGATCCGGTTCGCCCCCCGCCCGGCGCCGCTGCTGGAGCTGAACACGGCGTTCCTGATGATGGGCCGGCCCGACGGTGGGTTGTTGTTCGGTGCCTGGCGCCGGCGTCTGGCGCGTTCCCTGCCCGCGACCGTGCGGCCGCTCGCCGACCTTGTGCCCGCCGGCGTGGCGCCGGCCTTCCTGGACGTGTTCGACGACTCGTTGGCCGCGGCCCTGGACCGTCCGCGGACGTGGCGGCGGGAACTCGTACGCGCCGAGCTGGAACGGGTGTACGCACGTGCCCCGGCGACGACGCCGGTACCGACCTGGATCCGGGAGCTGCACCGGGGGGACGCCGACGCGTGGCGGGTGCTGCGCCGCGGTCAGCGGGCGGCGTTCGAGGCTGCCGTCCGGCCGGTGTGGGGTGTGGTGCAGGACCTGCACCAGGCGGAGTTCACCAGGTACGCGGTGTCCGTCGCCGAGCGCGGGATCGGGGGCGCGCTCGGTGGACTGGTAGCCGGTGCACGGCTGCGTGGCCAGGTGTGGGAGCTCGACGCACCGGTCGAACAGCAGGTCGACGTGGCCGGACGCGGCCTGGTGCTGATGCCGACGTTCCACTGGACCGGGCACCCGCTGGTCTGCGACCTGCCGGCGCTGCCGGACCTGCCGGTCGTCGTCACCTATCCGGCCGGCCCGGGGACGCCGCTTCCTCCGGACGGTGCGGGCGTCGCCGGCCGCGGGGGCCGCGGGGGTGATGGCCGGGCCGGGCTGGCCGAGGTGCTCGGCCGGACCCGCTTCGAGCTGCTGTTCCTGCTTGCCGACGCGTACACCACCAGCGATCTCGCCCGTCGGCTCGGGGTCAGCAACGCCACGGCCTCCGCTCACACCGCGGCCCTGCGTGGCGCCGGGCTCATCACCACCGTGCGAGCGGGCCGGTCCGTCCTGCACCAGCGCACCGCCCTCGGCGACCTGCTGGTGCGCCGTCAGGAACCGGGAACGACTCGGCAGGCGTGAGGTACGGCGGGCTCCGAGGACACCTGCCAGTGCGCCGGACCGTCCGCCTGCCGGTGCAACTGCCAGCGTTGGGTGGGCCGGAAGCTCTCGGCGAAGCGCTCGTCGTGGCTGACCGCGACCACCGTTCCGCCGTAACCGGCGAGGGCTTCGTCCAGCACGTCGAGCGACTCGAAGTCCAGGTAGTTCGTCGGCTCGTCCAGCAACAGCAGGTCCGAACCTCCGTTGACCAGGCAGGCCAGCAGCAACCGGCGGATCTCGCCCGCCGACAACGTGCCGAGAGGACGGCGGATCTGGTCGGGGTCGAAGAGGTAGGAGTCCAGCAGGCGCTCGGCATCCTCCTCGTAGATCGGCACCTGCCGGCGCAGGTGGTCCAGCGCGGGCAGTGTCAACGGCAGGTTGTCATGCACCTGCGGCAGGACGCCGGGGGCGCGGGAGAGCCGCACCGTGCCGCCGGCCGGGGTGAGCGCCCCACCCAGCAGCGAGAGCAAGGTGGACTTGCCGGTGCCGTTCTCCCCGGAGACGAGCACGCGCTCGCCGCCTCGTACGGCCGCCGAGAACGCCTGCCACAGTGGGCCGTTCCCGCGGTCGGCGACCAGGTTGTCGACGGCGACCATCACCTCGTCCGGCGGCGCCTGACCGGAGAGGTCGAGTACCAGCGGCGGTCGTTCCTCCGGCCGCTCCAGCCAGCGCGCCGAGGTCATCTCCCGGGTCAACCTGCGCCGGCGCGCCTTCGCCTTGCGGGCCACCTTCTTGGCGTAGCGGCGGGCCTTGTCGTTGTGGGTGCCGAGTTCGGTACGCAAGGCCTGGTTGGCGGTGCGTTCGATGTCCTGCTCCAGCCGGCGGCGGAACTTCTCCTGTGCCTCCAGGTCGGCCAGCAACCGGGCCCGGCGCCTTCGCTTCTCCTCGCGGTAGGCGGTGTAGCCGCCGACGTAGAACTCCGCCCGGTCGGTGAGCACGTCGAGTTCGACGATCCGGTGCACCAGGCGGTCGAGGAACGCCCGGTCGTGGGTGACGACGACCACCACCCCGCGGTAGCCGGTGAGGTACTCGGTCAGCCAGGCGAGGCCGGTGGCGTCGAGGTGGTTGGTGGGCTCGTCCAGCAGCAGGATGCCGGGCTCCTCCAGCAGCAGCCGGGCGAGCAGGACCCGGGCCTGTTCGCCACCGCTGACGTCGCCCAGGCGGCGGTCCAGGTCGAGGTCGGCGACACCCAACCGGTGGCGTACCTCGTCCGCCCGTGCCTGCGCCTGCCAGCCACCCAGCAGGGCGAACCGGTCCTGCGCGGCGGCGTACTCCGCGAGGACCGCCTCGCCGGCACCGTCGGCACCGTCGGCAACGTCGGCACTGTCGTCGGCGCCGGCCGACATCGCCGCTTCCAGCGTCCTCATCCGGGCCGCGAGTTCGGCGATCTCGCCGAGACCGGCGTCCAGGAAGGCCCCGATCGTCGTGGTGGTGTCCGCGACCTGGGCGTCGAGGTACCCGACCCGGTCGTGCGGGCCGTACCGCACCGACCCGCGGTCGGCCTGCTCACGGCCGGCGAGGATACGGAGCAAGGTGGACTTGCCGGCGCCGTTCTGGCCTACCAGACCGATGCGTTCCCCCGCGTTCGCGACCAGGCTGACGTCGGCGAACAACGGCTCGCCGTCGTACGTCTTCGTCAGGCCGGAGGCGGTGAGGACGGGCGCGCCGGACGCGGAGGGGCCGGCAGCCGCGGTGGCACCGGCGGGCGCGGCAGAACCAGCAGAAGAAACGGAAGAAACAGTG
Organism: Actinopolymorpha singaporensis; assembly: GCF_900104745.1. Taxonomy (NCBI): domain Bacteria; kingdom Bacillati; phylum Actinomycetota; class Actinomycetes; order Propionibacteriales; family Actinopolymorphaceae; genus Actinopolymorpha; species Actinopolymorpha singaporensis. Next base: position 5,836,258 of record NZ_LT629732.1, on the reverse strand, counting down.
GATGCAGGCATGGGATCCCGGGAACTCGAAGGGAGCCGCGGGTGGATCACCACGCGACACAGGAGAATCGGAGAGTTCCGGTCAGCTGCCCACCAACCAGACCCTAGCCAACGCCCGGCGGTCCGCTCAACCGGTATCCACGTCGCACCCGCGCCGTCGGCGTGACCGGCGCCGGTCCCACTCGGGTATTCGGGACCAGACCGGCATCCCGGGACCTGGCCGACGACCCTCCGACGGCGCGGAACCGGCCGGGAACGGTGGGTCACGTGACCGGACGCACGTTGGTATGCGACACTGGCCCGCATGGTCGCCTCGTACACCGTGATCATTACCTAGGCGCGCCGGACACCACCCCGTCCCGCGCGCAGACCTCTCGCACCCCGCGAGAGGTTTTTTTGTTTGTCTGCCCGGTCCCACCCCTGACCCGATCCAGATCCAGATCCAGATCCGAAAACCGAACCCCCACCGAACGTCGACGATGGTTCGCAAGGAGCGTCCCCCGATGAGCGACTTCCACGTGTACGACACGACGCTGCGCGACGGGGCCCAGCAAGAGGGCCTCAGCCTGTCGGTCGAGGACAAGCTGGCGATCGCCCGCCACCTCGACGAGCTCGGGGTCGGCTACATCGAGGGCGGATGGCCGGGCGCCAACCCGAAGGACACGGAGTTCTTCCGCAGGGCGGGGGAGGAGCTCCGGCTCGGCCGGGCCACGCTCGCGGCGTTCGGCGCCACCCGCCGAGCCGGGGTGGCCGCCGCCGACGACCCGCTGGTCCGCGCACTGCGTGACTCCGGTGCCGGCGTCGTCACGTTGGTGGCCAAGAGCCACGACCGGCACGTCGAGCACGCGCTGCGCACCACACTGGCGGAGAACCTCGCCATGGTCCGCGACACGGTGGAGTTCCTGCGCGCCGGCGGCCAGCGCGTCTTCCTCGACGCCGAGCACTTCTTCGACGGCTACCGCGACAATCCGGCGTACGCGCTGGAGGTGGTGCGCGTGGCCGCTGAGGCGGGCGCGGACGTCGTGGCGCTGTGCGACACCAACGGCGGCATGCTTCCCGACCAGGTGGGTGAGGTGGTGACGAACGTGCTCGCCGGCACCGGTGCGCGGGTCGGCATCCACTGCCACAACGACGCGGGCTGCGCGGTGGCCAACACCATCGCCGCGGTCGACGCCGGCGCCACCCACGTGCAGGGAACGCTCAACGGCTACGGCGAACGCACCGGCAACGCCGACCTGGTCACCATCGTGGCCAACCTCCAGCTCAAGCGGGGCATGAGCCTGGTGCCCACCGACGCGCTGCGGGAGGCGACCCGGATCTCCCACGCGGTCGCCGAGCTCACCAACATCCCGCCGTACTCCCGTCAGCCCTACGTCGGCGCGTCGGCGTTCACCCACAAGGCCGGCCTGCACGCCAGCGCGATCAAGGTGGACCCGAACCTCTACCAGCACGCCGATCCCGCCGACGTCGGCAACGACATGCGGCTGCTGGTGTCGGACATGGCCGGCCGGGCGAGCATCGAGCTCAAGGGCCGCGAACTCGGCTACGACCTCGCCGGCGACCGGGCTCTGGTCACCCGGATCACCGACCGGGTGAAGGCGATGGAGGCGCGCGGCTACACCTTCGAGGCGGCCGACGCGTCGTTCGAGCTGCTGTTGATGGAGGAGGTCGAGGGAGTACGCCCGACCTACTTCGAGGTGGAGTCCTGGCGGGTGCTCACCGACTCCCGGCCGGGGGAGGAGGCGCTGTCGGAGGCGACGGTGAAGCTGCGGGCGGGTGGGGAACGCACGATCGTCACCGGCGAGGGCAACGGCCCGGTCAACGCGCTGGACGCCGCTCTGCGCGGAGCGATCGGGCAGGCCCACCCGGTGGTGGAGAAGCTGGACCTGATCGACTACCGCGTCCGCATCCTCGACACCGGCCACGGGACCGACGCGGTGATCAGAGTTCTGATCCAGCTGTCCGACGGCGAGGAGTCTTGGGAGACCGTCGGGGTCGGGCACAACATCATCGAGGCGTCGTGGGAGGCGCTGGTGGACGGTGTGACGTACGCCCTGGTGCGGGCGGGGGTCGAGCGGGCCCCAGCGGCCGAGCAGGCCTAGCGAGGGCTGGGCCGGCCCGGGTCCGGGTCCTTGTCGGCGAGTGCGAGGAGGTCGTCACAGGCCCGGACCAGCTGGTCGCGCAGGATCTCGGCGCGCTCGGCGAAGCCGCGCTGGGCGGCGGCGTACTCGGCCCGGCCCTCCGGCGTCTCGATCGGGACCGGCCGGCAGCCCAGCGCGGACAGGTCGTACGGCGAGGCCCGCATGTCCAGCTCGCGGATCTCCCGGGCGAGCTCGAAGCAGTCCGCGACCAGCTCCGAGCGGACGTACGGCGACAGCTTGTACGCCCACTTGTAGAGGTCCATGTTCGCGTGCAGGCACCCGGGCTGTTCGAGGTCGCGCTGGGTCTCCCGGGCCGGGCGCAGGGCGTTGCGAGGCCGCGCCGGCTCGGTGAAGAAGCGGTACGCGTCGAAGTGCGAGCAGCGGATCCGGTGCGACTCCACCACCTGGTCGGTGCCCTCGGCCCCCAGCCGCAGCGGCCAGGCGGAGTGCCGGACCTCCTCCTGCGGCAGGCGGTAGACCATCGCCCACTCGTGCAGGCCGAAGCAGCCGAGGAACGCCGGCCGCGCCCGGGTGGCGGCCAACAGGTCCCGGATCCAGCGAATCGAGTCCGACCGGGCCGCGAGCGTCGCCGGGTCGACCACGATGCCTGCGGGTACGCCGAGGTAGTCGCGGCTGCCGCCGTACGCCGCCCGGGCCGCGTCGCCGGCCAGCACCACGCCGGCCCCGGGATGCCAGCGGCGCAGCCGGGCCGGCCGGTGGGAGTAGTAGGTGAACAGGAAGTCCTCGACCGGATGCGCGCGGCGTTCCCCGCGCCGGTGCAGGTGGGGCTCCAGCCAGGCGTCCACCCGGCGAACGTGTGCGGCGCGGCGCGCCTGCCACTCGTGCTCGGGGAGCACCTCGGCCGCCAGGACCGGCTCGGCGTCCGGCCCTGCGACGCCGCCTGGACGGGTGGGACCGGGTGCGCTCACGGGAGCCACGGTACCTTCGGCCGGCTCGCGGCCCGTCAGGCCGACCGGCACTGCCCGGTCACGTCGACCGCGCTCCGCCCACCACGCCCACCCGCGTCTGACGCCCGCGCCCGGTAGGCTGCGCACGCCGGTAGGTTCGACGGATGGAGGCCAGAGCCCCTTGCGCATCGCCCGCTTTAGTGCCGGCGACGACCCCCGATACGCCGCGGTGGAAGGTGAACCAGGCGCGGAGGTCCTCGCCGTCCTCGACGGAGATCCGCTCTACCGCCAGGTGCAGTTGACCGGCGAACGCCTGCCGCTCGCCGACGTCCGGCTGCTCGCCCCGGTCATTCCCCGCAGCAAGGTGATCGGCATCGGCCGCAACTACGCCGAGCACGCCGCCGAGCTGGGCAACGAGGTGCCGGACGAGCCGTTGGTCTTCCTCAAGCCGAACACCTCGGTGGTCGGCCCCGGCGACGGCATCGTCCACCCGCCGCAGACCAGCGACCTGCAGTACGAAGGCGAACTGGCCGCGGTGATCGGCCGGATCTGCCGGCACGTCCCGGCCGAACGCGCCGCCGAGGTCGTCTTCGGCTACACCGTCGGCAACGACGTCACCGCCCGCGACCTGCAGCGGTCGGACAAGCAGTGGGCTCGCGCCAAGGGCTTCGACACGTTCTGCCCGCTCGGGCCGTGGATCGACACCAGCCTGGACGTGTCCGACCTCGCGGTGACCACGACCGTCGGCGGGGAGGTACGCCAGTCCGGGCGTACGTCCCAGATGATCCACGACGTCCCCTCGCTGATCTCCTACGTCAGCAGCTTCATGACGCTGCTGCCGGGCGACGTCATCCTCACCGGAACGCCCGCGGGTGTCGGCCCGATGCGGGTGGGTGAGGAGGTGTCGGTGACCGTGGAGGGCCTCGGCACCCTCACCAACCGGGTGATCGGGCATGGCTAGGGAGGGTTCAAGTAGGGGCTCGGCCCGTACCCGAACCAGGTTCGCCCCCTCACCGAGCGGCGACCTCCACGTCGGCGCGGTCCGAACGGCGTTGTACTCCTGGGCGTGGGCACGCCACTGCGGCGGCAGCTTCGTGGTCCGGATCGAGGACACCGACCGGTCCCGGGTCTCACCGGAGGCGGTGACCGGGGCGATCGACGCGCTCCGCTGGCTGGGCCTGGACTGGGACGAGGGGCCCGACGTCGGCGGGGAGTTCGGGCCGTACCGCCAGAGCGAGCGGCTGTCGCTGTACCGCGAGTGGGTCGACAGGTTCCTCGCCGACGGCACGGCGTACCACTGCTACTGCTCGCAGGAGGAGCTCGACGGCGAGCGGGACGAGCAACGCACCAAGGGGCTGCCCACCGGATACGCCGGGCACTGCCGAGAGCTCACCACCGCGCAGGTCACCGCGTACCGCCGGGAGGGCAGGCGTCCCGTGGTCCGCTTCCGGATGCCGGAGGGGTCCACCGTCGTACGCGACACCATCCGCGGCGAGATCGTCTTCGACCACGCGAACGTGCCCGACTTCGTGGTGCAGCGATCCGACGGATATCCGCTCTACAACCTCGCGGTGTCGGTGGACGACGCCATGATGAGGATCACCCACATCGTCCGCGGTGACGACCTGCTGGCCTCCACACCTCGCCAGATCGCCATCCACGCGGCGATGGGGGTGGCCGAGGCCGACCTGCCGGTCTACACGCACACCCCGGACATCCTGACGGCGGACGGTTCGCCGCTTTCGTCGTGGCGCCAGGCGGCGGGCATCTCGTGGTACCGCCACCACGGCTATCTCCCGGAGGCGGTGGTCAACTACCTCGCGCTGCTTGGCTGGTCTCCGGGCGGTGACCGGGAGGAGCTGACCCTGGACGCCCTGGTCGAGTCGTTCGACCTCGAGCGTGTCGGTGCGACCGCCGGCCGCCTCGACCCGCGCAAACTGGACGCCATCAACGGCGACAAGATCCGGGCACTTCCGCCGGACGAACTCGTCGGCAGGACGATGCCGTTCCTCGCCCGCGCCGGCCTGGTGAACGAGCCGCCGACGCCGGAGCAGGCGCGCACGGTCGCGGCGGCCGCCCCGCTGATCCAGGAGCGTCTCGTCCACCTCACCGAGGCGGCCGACCTGCTGGCGTTCCTGCTGGTCCCCGAGCACGTCTTCGACGTCGACCCGGAGGCAGCCGCGCGAATCCTCACCGAGGACGCCAAGGCGGTGCTGGAGGCCGCCGAGGCGGCGTTGCAGGCGTTGCCGGACTGGACCGACGAGGCGATCGAAAGCGCGTTGCGGCGAACCCTCGTCGACGAACTCGGCCGCCGGCCCAAGCGGGCGTTCGGGCCGGTTCGCGTGGCGGTGACCGGGAACAGAGTGTCGCCGCCGCTGTTCGAGTCGCTGACCCTGCTGGGCCGCGAGCGCACGCTGGCGAGGATCCGTCGTGCGCTCGACCATCACGTCGGGGTCTGATCGGCCGGACGAACTCAGGTGGTGGCGCCCTGCGGAGCGCCGTCCTCGTGGGGTTTCGTGGCCGCCCGGCGGGGTTGCGCGGCCGGGCCCGCCGACAGGACTACGAACGTACGCCGGAAACCGGGGGAGGAGTGCCACAGGTCCTCCCAGCCGGCCCTGGCCGCCTCGGTGCGCGCCGAGAACCTCCGGGCGGCGTGGAAGATCAGCGGCAACTCGAGGCGTCCGAGGAGGCCGGCGAGCCCCAGCGGTTCGGCCGGTTCGCGGCGGAGTTCGGCCTGCGGCAGTACGCCGCGTTCCACGACTGGGCGCGGTGGGCGCTGGCTCGCGTCGAGTCCGCCGACGACATGGGGCGGGGTCACCGGGAGTAGGGCCTGTCCGGGCCGAGAGCCCTGTCGGCCATGAGGATTTGCCTGCGCATGGTGGTCGAACTGCCTGGTGCCGGTGCATGATCTTCGCGCACACGCGACGACCAGTCGTGCTTGACGGGGGAAATCACCGATGGCGTACGCACCTGAGCAGGTCCAGCCCGACCAGCCGCACCTCGCCGGCCAACCAGGGCAGCCGAACGCAGGTCCACAGCAGGTGCCCGGCCCGGGGAAGGTCGGCCCGCTGTCGGCTGAAGAGGAGGCGTTGTTGCGTTCCCTGGTCGCCGACGGCTGGGAGCTTCCGGTGGCGTTGACCGGGCGCCGCCGCCGGGTCGCCCAGGTGGCGCCCGCGCTGTATCCGCTGGCGGTCGCCGCGCACCGTGCCCGCCGGCGAGTGCGCTGGCTGACGTCCCGCACCCGCTGGGCGCACGAACGCGCTGCCGAGCCGCTGCCGGTACGTGTGAAGCGGCACAACTCGTTGCTGCTGCGGCAACTGGGCGAGAGCGAGATGTGGCTGCAGCACAACAAGGTCGCCAACCTCCGGTTGGCAGCGCCACGGGTGGCGGGGCTGCTGATCAGGCCGGGCGAGACGCTGTCCTTCTGCCGTACGGTCGGCAAGGCGACCAGGCGGCGCGGTTACGTCGACGGGATGCTGCTGTCCAACGGCAAGGCCAGGGCCGGGCTCGGCGGCGGGATCTGCCAGTTGGCCAACCTCCTGCACTGGATGGTCCTGCACAGTCCGCTGACCGTCGTCGAACGCTCCGCGCACGGCTGGGACCCGTTCCCCGACAACGGCCGGGTGATCCCTTGGGGCACCGGCTGCGCGGTCTTCTACAACTACGTCGATCTGCAGGTGCGCAACGACACCGACGCGACGTTCCAGGTGCTGGCCGGGGTCGGCGACCGCTACCTGGAGGGCGAGCTGCGTGCCGACCGGGAGCTGCCGCACTCCTACTCGGTGTACGCGAGGGACGAGCAGTTCCTGACCCTCGGCGGCCGGCACTTCCGGCGCAACGAGATCTGGCGGTCGGTGATCGACCGGCGTACCGGCAACCGCGTACGCGAGGAACTCCTCAAGCGGAACTTCGCTCTCGCGACCTACGTGCCAAAGGGTTTCGAGGCGGGACAGGCCGGGTCGAAGCGTGGGTGACCCGGTCGCTTTGGGGTCGGCGGCCGGTCTCCGGTATTGTGCTTCGCGGCTCACCACCACGATCCGCTCGTCGGTTCGGGAGGAGGGCCCGTCCCATGGGGTATGGGGTAATTGGCAGCCCGACTGGTTCTGGTCCAGTTAGTCTAGGTTCGAGTCCTAGTACCCCAGCGAGTGAGCTGGTACGGCTCTTGCTAGAGTTCAGCTCGCTTCGTCGAAGGCCCCGTTGTGTAGCGGCCTAGCACGCCGCCCTCTCAAGGCGGTAGCGCCGGTTCGAATCCGGTCGGGGCTACAACCAGACAAAGGCCCCCTTCCCGGTCCGGGGAGGGGGCCTTTGCCGTTCCGGCCTGTCGTTGCCGTCGAGGCCGGTCGCGCGGTCACTCAGCTGCGCGCCGCAAGGCCTCCGACAGCCTCTCGGCGGCCGCCATCACCGCCGGGGCATGCATCCGGCCGGGCTGGCGGGAAAGGCGTTCCAGCGGACCGGACACCGACACGGCCGCGACCACCTTGCCCGAGGGCGAACGGATCCCCGACGACACCGACGCCACTCCGGTCTCTCGTTCTCCCACGCTCTGTGCCCAGCCCCGGCGGCGGACGGCGGCCAGCGTGGCGGCGGTGAACTTCGCGCCCTGCAGGCCGCGGTGCATCCGCTCCGGTTCCTCCCAGGCGAGCAGGATCTGCGCCGCCGAGCCCGCCTGCATGGTCAGCTGGGTGCCCACCGGGATGCTGTCGCGCAGCCCTGTCGGCCGGTCGGCCGCGGCGACGCAGACGCGCCCCTCGCCCTGCCTGCGGAACAGTTGGGCGGACTCGCCGGTGATGTCGCGGAGCCGTGCCAGGACGGGTCCGGCGGCCGCCAGCAGGCGGTCCTCGCCGGCGGCCGCGGCCAGCTCGCCGAGCCGCGGGCCGAGGATGAACCGGCCCTGCATGTCCCGGGCCACCAGCCGGTGGTGCTCCAGGGCGACCGCCAGGCGATGCGCGGTGGGCCTGGCCAGTCCGGTGACCTGGACGAGGCCGGCCAGGGTCGCGGGACCGGCTTCCAGGGCCCCGAGTACGAGCGCGGCCTTGTCAAGTACGCCGACTCCGCTAGAGTTGTCCATGACTCGATATTGCAGTCTCGAATTCCGAGACGCAAGTCGGAGGTCCAAAATGGCCGTCGCTCCGGCCCGGTGACCGAGGAGACGGACCGCGGAGCGTCCGCGACATCACTTCACGAGAGCATTCACACACCTGGAGGCACCAGCATGGGGACCACCCTTGCGGAGAAGTTGTGGGAGGAGCACGTCGTACGTCGTGGCGAGGGTGAGCCCGACCTCCTCTACATCGACCTCCACCTGGTCCACGAAGTAACCAGCCCGCAGGCGTTCGACGGGCTGCGGCTCGCGGGCCGGCCGGTCCGGCGTCCCGACCTCACCATCGCCACCGAGGACCACAACGTACCCACCGTGGACGTCGACCAGCCGATCGCCGACCCGGTTTCGCGTACGCAGGTGGAGACGCTGCGCCGCAACTGCGAGGAGTTCGGCATCCGGCTCCACCCCCTCGGTGACGCCGACCAGGGCATCGTGCACGTCGTCGGGCCGCAGCTGGGGCTCACCCAGCCCGGCACCACGGTGGTGTGCGGCGACTCGCACACCTCGACCCACGGCGCGTTCGGCGCGCTGGCGTTCGGCATCGGCACCAGCGAGGTCGAGCACGTGCTCGCCACCCAGACGCTGCCGCAGAGCAGGCCGAAGACCATGGCGGTCACCGTCGACGGTCAGCTGCCCGACGGCGTCACGCCCAAGGACCTCGTGCTCGCGTTGATCGCCAAGGTCGGCACCGGCGGCGGGCAGGGCCACGTCGTGGAGTACCGCGGCGAGGCGTTCCGCACGATGTCGATGGAAGGCCGGATGACGGTCTGCAACATGTCCATCGAGTGGGGCGCCAAGGCCGGCCTGGTGGCCCCCGACGAGACCACCTTCGCCTACCTGGAAGGGCGCCCGCACGCACCGAAGGGTGCCGACTGGGATGCGGCGGTGGCGTACTGGCGGACACTGCGTACCGACGACGACGCGGTCTTCGACCGCGAGGTGACCCTGGACGCCGGCTCCATCACGCCGTTCGTGACGTGGGGCACCAACCCCGGGCAGGGCGTTCCGCTGGGTGCGAGCGTTCCGCACCCCACCGACTTCGACGACCCCGACGCGCGGCGTTCGGCCGAGCGTGCCCTGGAGTACATGGGGCTCGAGGCCGGTACGCCGATGCGCGACATCGCCGTGGACACGGTGTTCCTCGGCTCCTGCACCAACGGCCGGATCGAGGACCTGCGCGCGGCCGCGGCCGTCGTGCGCGGTCGCTCGGTGGCCGAGGGCGTACGCATGTTGGTGGTTCCGGGCTCCGGCCGGGTTCGCCTGCAGGCCGAGGCCGAGGGCCTGGACGTGATCTTCAAGGAGGCCGGGGCCGAGTGGCGCGGCGCAGGATGTTCGATGTGCCTCGGTATGAACCCCGACCAGCTGACGCCGGGGGAGCGCAGCGCGTCGACCTCCAACCGCAACTTCGAAGGCAGGCAGGGCAAGGGCGGTCGTACGCACCTCGTGTCCCCGCTGGTGGCCGCCGCGACCGCGGTGTCCGGTCACCTCGCCGCGCCCGCCGACCTGCCGTCCGTCACCGCCTGACCCGGGAGCACACCATGGACAAGTTCACCTTGCACAGCGGCAAGGCGCTGCCCCTGCGCCGGGCCAACGTGGACACCGACCAGATCATCCCCGCCGTCTACCTCAAGCGGGTCACCCGCACCGGCTTCGGCGACGGGCTGTTCGCCGCCTGGCGCGGCGATCCCGACTTCGTCCTCAACCGCCCCGAACACCAGGGTGCCTCGATCCTGGTCGCCGGGCCCGACTTCGGCACCGGATCCTCGCGTGAGCACGCCGTCTGGGCCCTGCAGGACGCGGGCTTCCGGGTCGTTCTCTCCTCCCGCTTCGGCGACATCTTCCGTGGCAACTCGGGCAAGGCAGGCCTGCTGGCGGCCCTGGTGGACCAGAAGGTGATCGAACGCCTGTGGGCGTTGCTGGAGGAGGCACCGGAGACCAAGGTGTCGGTCGATCTGGAGCAGCGGTTGGTGCTCGCGGGTTCGGGTCCGGAGGCGATCCGGGAGACCTTCGACATCGACGACTACACCCGCTGGCGGTTGCTGGAGGGGCTGGACGACATCGGTCTCACCCTGTCCCACGTCACCGAGATCGACGCCTACGAAGCCCGTCGGCCCAGCTACAAGCCGACCACGTTGCCGGTGAGGACGTGACGGCGAACGCCTTCCCCGGGGCGTGAAACCGGCCCACCGCAGGGACGGGCTCGTCCTGGGAACGCTTCCAGCCCGGTGCGGATGCCAGCGAGACTGGCTCCGCACCGGGCTTCTTCGTGCAGTCGTGCGCGACATGCCGGGTGCGACACGCCGAAGTGACGGAAGTCATCGCTGACTTTTTTTCAGATTTTCTCGACGGCCGGGCCGGGCGCCGCGATCCGGCGCCGGCGCCCTTGCACGGTGAGGATCCCTGGCCCTACCGGGCGGCTGACGATCTTGTCGGCCGAGGGGCGACCTTGGCGATTGCAGCCGTCGAGGTGGCGCCCAGGTCGGCCCGCCGACCGGCCGACGACACGCCATGGACCGTTGACGAGTACGCCAGATCCCAACCATGCAAGGGAGTTTCGGTACCGGCCCGGTCGACGTACTCGCACCGGCGGGCACTCCGGCCGCCGGGCCGGAGCGCGGGCGGAGGGCCTGGCGAGGGCCCGGGAAGGACGCCGCATCCCCAACCAGAGCAGGGGAGCGGCGGCCTGCCGGGACCGTGGTCAACTCGTCCGGACGGTGCGTACGAGCAGGCCTCAGGTGCGCGCGCAAGGGGCAGAATCCCCGTCGACGTTGGGAACCGGTGCCGACGGTGATTGAGGAACGGCGCTACATTTCCTAACGTGCGCATGAACCGAGCGCAGGCTCGTATCAATCCCGTTCACGGAGGGAAACAGTGAACAAGTCCCAGCTGGTCGAGGTGCTCGCTTCGCGCTTCGACGACAACAAGAAGGATGCGCAGCACGCGCTCGAGTCCGTGATCGACACGATCACTCGTGCTGTTGCGTCCGGAGAAAAGGTGGCGATCACCGGCTTCGGTGCGTTCGAGAAGATCGACCGCCCGGCCCGGATGGTCCGCAACCCCCGCACCGGCGAGCGTAAGCGCGCCAAGAAGACGTCGGTGCCGAAGTTCCGCGCTGGTGCCGAGCTGAAGGCCGTCGTCTCCGGCGCCAAGAAGCTGCCGAAGCTCGCCGCGGCGAAGAAGACCACGACGACCGGTCGCGCCGGGACGAAGACCACCGCCACCAAGGCCCCTGCGACGAAGACCGCAGCGAGCAAGGTCGCCGGCACCAGGGCACCGGCCAAGAAGGCGGCGGCGAAGAAGACCACGACGACCGGGCGCGCCGCCACCAAGGCCACGACGGCCAAGAAGACCGCGGCCAAGAAGGCCCCGAGCACGACGGCCAAGAAGACCGCTGCGAAGAAGACCACCACCAAGCGGACTCCGGCCAAGCGCACCGCCAAGCGCTGACGGCGTTCCACCGGTCACCAACCGGACCCACGCAGGACAAAGCGAAGGGCCGATCCCCGCAGGGGCTCGGCCCTTCGCTTGCGTCTGCGCGAGATCGGTACGCCGGAAGTACGCCGGATCAGTGCGGAAGGGTGTAGATGTGCAGCGAGCGCACCCGGGTCGCGGGCTCGTCCGGGGCTGTCAACTCCACCTGGACCCGTTGCCCGATCCGCAGATGACGAAGGCCGCCGGGGAGGGCGGTCGCGTCGTACGGCAACTCCACACCGTCGTCGGCCAGCACCGTGCCCGCGCGAGAGCCGGGGTCGAAGGTTCGCACCGTCGCCTGCATGAGTGGAGCCTAGGGCATCCGGTCGGGTTGTCAGGAGGTTCCGGTCTCCGCCACCGGGTCGCCGGCCCGCGCCATCGCCGCGAGGGCTGCCCGGGTTCGCGGCCCGACGCCCAGATCCCTGGCCTGGTGGAGATCCGCGCCGGTGTCGACGTCGCGGCGTACGGACGTGATCGGCACCGGCATCAGCTCGACCGCGCCGGCGTCCAGGTGTGCCAGCCGGGACGGTCCGCCGAACCTCGGCGCGAACTCCACGCCCGGCGACGCGCAGTACAGCGTGGTGCCCACACCCGCGGCGTCCGGGACGAACGACGTCGGCCACGCCGTCGCGGCGTCGAGCGCCGTCGTCAGCTCGTTCGGCCGCAGCGCAGGAAGATCGGCCAGCATGGCCGCCACGGCGCCTTCGGGGCGGCGCGAACGCGCCAGCCGGGCACCGTGCAGCAGGGCGGCGTTCAGCCCGGCAGCGGGTTCGTCGGTGACGACGACCGCACCGACTCCGGCCAGGATGGCGGCGAACTCCGGGTCGGGAGTGATCGCCAGCAGCTCGACCACTCGCGGGCACGCGAGTGCCGCGGTGATGGTGTCGATCGCCATCGCCTGGGCGAGTTCGGTGCGATGACCACCGGCGAACGGTGCGAGGCGGGACTTTCCGACCGCCGCGGGCTTCACGGGCACCACCAGGCTCCAGCCGATGGAACCGGCCGGCGCCACGGGACGTTCATGCGTTGACATCGCCCCGATCCTCTCAGCCTCGGGCAAGCGACCCCGACCCGCCGGTCGACACTGGTTGCCGCGTACTTCACACTTTGGCAAGCGGCACGGCCAGCGTCCGAGCGGCCGGCGTCAGCTCAGCTATCTCGCGTTTGTGAGTGAGGATCGACGAGGAGGACAGCGTGCCCCTGCCCCGCACCGGTCGGGCCTACGACATCGCCGCAGGCGTCATTCGGCCCACCATGCTGGCTTTCACCAGACGTGAGTGGCGGGGTGGCGAGCATGTCCCACGCGAGGGCGGTTTCATCGCGGTCACCAACCATCTGTCCTACTTCGACCCGATCGCGCTCGGGCACTTCCTGCACGAACAGGGACGCGCGGTTCGCTTCCTGGCCAAGGCGAGCCTGTTCGACGTTCCGCTGGTGGGCAGGTTCCTGCGCTCGGCGGGTCAGATCCCGGTGCACCGGGAGAAGCGCACCGCGGGCGACGCGCTCAAGGAAGCCTGCCAGGCGGTCGAACGCGGCGAGTGTGTGGTGGTCTACCCCGAGGGAACGATCACCCGTGACCCTGGCCTCTGGCCGATGGTCGGCAAGACGGGTGCGGTGCGGATCGCCTTGCGTACCGGATGTGAGATCGTTCCCATCGCCCAGTGGGGTGCGCAGGAAGTGTTGCTGCCGTACGCCAAGGTCCCTCGGTTGCTGCCTCGCAAGACGATGCGGATGCAGGCCGGCCCGGCGTTCGACCTGTCCGCCTACCGCGACGTCCCGTTCACGCCCACGCTGTTGAAGAAGGCCACGAACGAACTCATGGACGTGCTCACCCGGATGGTGGCAGGACTGCGGCACGAAGCGCCGCCGGCCGTGCGGTTCGACCCGGGCAAGACGGGCCTGCCCAGCATCGGCAACCCCTACAAGCGGCGGGTTCCCCGGAAGTGACCTTCGGATGACCAGGGCGGCCGTTCTCGGCGCCGGTTCCTGGGGCACGGCGTTCGCGCTGGTGCTAGCCGACGCGGGCGCGACGGTCGGCCTGTGGGCACGGCGGCGCGCGCTCGCCGAGACGATCGCGGCCCGGCGGGAGAACTCCGACTACCTGCCGGGCGTGCGACTGCCGGCTGCGGTGAGCGCGACCGCGGACGTCGAGACGGCGTTGGCGGAGACGAACTACGTGTTCCTCGCCGTACCCGCACAGGAGTTGCGTTCCCACCTGGCCCGGTGGGCGCCGCTCGTCCCCGCCGGCGCCGTGCTGGTCAGTCTCGCCAAGGGTGTCGAACTCCACTCCGGCAAGCGAATGAGCGAGGTGATCGCCGAGGCCACCGGGATCCCACCGGAACGGGTCGCCGTCGTCACCGGCCCCAACCTCGCCCGCGAGGTGGCCGAACGACAGCCGGCCGCGAGCGTGGTCGCGTCCGTGGACGCCGACGTGGCGAGGCGCCTGCAGCAGGTGTGCCACTCTCCCGCGTTCCGGCCGTACACCAACTCCGACGTGGTGGGGTGCGAGCTCGCGGGCGCGGCGAAGAACGTCATCGCGCTCGCGGTCGGGATCGCCGCGGGGTTGGGGTTCGGGGACAACACGCGGGCCTCGCTCATCACCCGCGGCCTGGCCGAGGTCACCCGGCTCGGTGTGGCCCTGGGCGCGGACCCGCACACGTTCGCGGGGCTGGCCGGTCTGGGCGACCTGGTGGCCACCTGCTCGTCCCCGCTGTCGCGCAACCGTCAGCTCGGCACCGCCCTGGGGGAGGGGCGTACGGTCGCCGAGGCCTTCGCGGGCAGCCGACAGGTCGCCGAGGGCGTACGCACCTGCGCGGCGATCCTGGAACTCGCCGGCCGGCACCGGGTGGAGATGCCGGTCGCCGAGCACGTGACCCGGGTCGTACGCGGCGAGCTGTCACCCGCGCAGTTGATCGCCGGTCTCGTCAGTCGCAGCGCGAAGCCCGAGCGCCACGGCTGGTGACTCTCACCCGGCTCCGGGACCGACGGCCGACAGGGCCGCGGACAGGTCGGCCCACAGGTCCTCGACGTCCTCCACGCCGACACTGAGCCGCACCAGGTTGTCGGGGATCGTGGCGCTCTCACCCGACCACCGCCGCCGGCGCTCCAGGGTCGACTCGACCCCGCCGAGGCTGGTCGCGCGTACCCACAGCCTGGTCGCCGTCGTGAGGGCTTCGGCGGCCTCGGCGCCTCCGCGTACCTCCACGGCCACGATCGCCCCGTACGCGGTCATCTGGGCGGTCGCACGGGCGTGTCCGGGATCGTCGCGCAGCCCGGGGTACCGCACCCGCTCCACGGCCGGGTGCTGGGCCAGCCTGTGTGCGAGAACGGCGGCGTTGGCGCAGGCGCGTTCGACCCGCAGCGGCAGGGTGCGCAGGCCCCGCAGCGCCAGCCAGGTCTCGAACGCACCCGGTGTCGCGCCCAGCTTGCGGCGCCGGAGGTCGAGCAGGTCGTGCAGCTCGTTCCCGCGCTCGGTCGGGGCGGTCACCAGCGCTCCGAGCACGAGGTCGCTGTGGCCGGCGAGGTACTTCGTCGCCGAGTGGAGTACGACGTCCGCGCCGTACTCCAGCGGGCGCTGCAGCATCGGCGTCGCGAACGTGTTGTCGACCACCACCGCCGCACCGGCCTCCCGGGCGCCCGCACAGAGGGCGGGCAGATCCGCGACCTCCAGCGCCGGGTTGGTGGGTGACTCCAGGATCACCAGGTCGGCGCCGGGCAGCAGGGCAAGGGTGCCCTCGGTGTCCGCGACGTCGACCAGCGGCGCCGCGCTCAGCCGGCCGGACTCCACCAGGTCGGCCAGCTGCCCGAGCGTGCCGAGGTAGGCGTGCCGGGGCGCGACCACGATGCCGCCCACCGGAACCAGGTCGAGCACCGTGGCCACCGCCGCGAGGCCCGAGGGGTACGCCAGGGCCCGGCCACCCTCCAGGGCGCCCAGCACCTCCTCGAACGCCGACCAGGTGGGGTTGGCGTACCGGCCGTACTCCAGATCACCGCCCGCGACGTACGTCGAGGCCATCACCAGCGGCTGGTTCAGCGGCTGGTCCGGGTCGCGTGGGGGGCGGCCGGCGGTGACCGCCACCGTGTCCAGGCCGAGTGCGGGCGACCCCGGTGAGTGTTCCTGCGACCGGGCCGGCGACTGGGCCATCGGCGTGAACTGTGACTGGGCCGGAGGCTGATCCGGCGCGGCGTGCTCGTCGAAGTCGGACATACGCCGATTCTTCCCGAGTCCTGCCCGGGCTGACCGGTCAGCGGCCGATGTCGGCGACCGGTAGGGTCAGGCCGGTGAGCGAGTACGAGCGGGGTCCGCAGGCGGGCGAGGACCCGTCCGCGCGGGCCGGACGCAAACCCCGGGTGGCCGTCGTCTTCGGTGGCCGCAGCTCCGAGCATGCCGTGTCGTGCGCGACCGCCGGCAGCGTGTTGCGGGCGCTGGACCGGGAACGCTACGACGTCATCCCTGTCGGCATCACCGTCGACGGCCGCTGGGTGCTGGAGAAGGACGATCCGGAGCGGCTCGCGATCGGGGCGGGCAGGCTGCCCGAGGTCGACGAGAAGGGTGCCGCGGTCGTGCTCGCCAACGACCGGGGCGGTGAGCTGGTCTCGCTCGACCCGGCGACGGTGCCCGGCACCCTCGGCGAGGTCGACGTCGTTCTTCCCCTGCTGCACGGCCCGTTCGGCGAGGACGGCACCCTCCAGGGTCTGCTGGAGATGGCCGACGTCCGCTACGTCGGCGCCGGTGTGCTCGCCAGCGCGGTCGCCATGGACAAGCACTTCGCCAAGCTCGTCCTCTCCGGTCAGGGCTTCCCGGTGGTGCCCTACACCCTGCTGAAGCCGGGCGCCTGGGCTGCCGACCGGTCCGCGTGCGAGGAGGCGGTCGCGTCTCTCGGCTACCCCGTCTTCGTCAAACCCACCCGCGGCGGTTCGAGCATCGGCATCACCAAGGTGAGCCGGCCGCAGGATCTCGGCGAGGCGGTGGAGAAGGCCGCCGCGCACGACCCCAAGGTGCTCGTGGAGGCCTCGGTCGAGGGGGCCCGCGAGATCGAGTGCGGGGTGCTCGAGAGCCTCGACGGCGGGCCGCCGCGAGCCAGCGCGGTCGCGGAGATCCGGTACGGCACGGAGTACGAGTTCTACGACTTCGAGGCGAAGTACCTCGACGACGAGCGGCACGTCGACCTGGCACTGCCGGCGCCCCTGGACGAGAAGTCCACCCGGCAGGTGCAGGACGTCGCGGTGCGGGCGTTCGAGGCGCTGGGTGCCGAGGGCCTGGCCCGGGTCGACTTCTTCCTCCGCAGCGACGGCACGCTGCTGCTGAACGAGATCAACACGATGCCGGGCTTCACGCCGTACTCCATGTTCCCGCGGATGTGGGCCGCCAGCGGAGTCGACTACGCCGCGCTGTGCGACCACCTGATCCAGCTCGCGCTGCGCAGGCCCACAGGCCTGCGCTGACCCTGGCCGCTGACCCGGCCGCGGACCCGGCGGGTCGCGACGGGCTGAAGCCTTCGCCCGGGACGGACGCTGTGTCTCGGGCGAGCAGTGGACGAGGGGTCCCCTGACGCACGGCCACCGCGTCGGGGACCCCTGCGGTGCGTTCGGGCATGCCTGGGTCAGACGCAGGGCGTACGGGCGGGAACCGCCTTCCGGACCGCCGCGGCGACGTCCACCAGCGCGCTGGACGGCGGCTGGTAGGCCGACGGCACCAACATCTCGACGTAGGCGTCCCGGCCGACGGTGGTGAAGATGTATCCGCGGGTGGCGCGTTCGGAGAACCACCCCACGCCGTCGATCACCAGGCACTCCGAGGACGCCAGCAGTTTCGCCGGCCGGGGCACGCCGCAGCGCAGCAGGATGGGCGGGTCACCCCACGCCGCGGTGTTGGGGGAGGACGGCTGCACCACCCGCGCCGACTCGCCGAGCACCTTCGTGGGCAGCGCGGCGGTCAGCGCACGGCACGCGGACGCTGCGGCACCGGTCGGGTGTGGCTGCTCGACGCGAACGGTCGGCTCGCCGCAGCCCACCACGAACACGGCGAGCAGACCGAGCGCGGCGACCGCGGGGAGCCTTCGCAATGACGGCCGGATCAGATGTGGACCACCGGGCAGGTGAGAGTACGGGTGATCCCGTTGATCCCCTGCACCTGGGCGACGACGAGCCGGCCGAGCTCGTCGACGTTGTGGGCCTCGGCGCGGACGATCACGTCGTAGGGACCGGTGACGTCCTCGGCGAGGGTGACGCCGGTGATGTGCGAGATCTCCTCGGCGACCTCGGCCGCCCTGCCGACCTCGGTCTGGATGAGGATGTAGGCCTGAACCATCGATACGTCCTCTCGGGCTGGAGGGCCTCACCGCGCGGTCGTTCGCGACGATCGTCTCGGTGGTGATGCTCCAAGGTCGGTCAAGTGAGTGTGCACGGTATCGCGAGCCGGCCCCTCCGCGCGCCCCCACCCTGCAGGCCGAGGGTCCGCGATCCTCGCCGCGACGCCGCCCGGCCGGCAAACCTGAGGGATGTTTCAGACGCTACCCCGGTCGGGGCCGACGGCAAGGGCGCCCGGCGAAGGTGCACCGTGCCGGTCACCACCGCGGTGGGGCACGGCACGATGTGGGCTGACATCAACGACGCGAGGTCAGGAGCGGCGCAGGTGACGCAGATCAGGGGTACTCAGGCGGGCTCGCGGCGACCGGCCGGCGGCACCGAGGGTGTCGGCGGCACCGTCGCCGAACTGGGGGAGTTCGGGCTCATCGCGGCGATGAGCGCACGCCTCCCGACCGGCCCGGACGTCCTGCTCGGTCCCGGCGACGACGCGGCGGTGATCTCGGCGCCGGACAGCCGCGTGGTCGCCACCACCGACATGCTGGTCGAGGGACGCCACTTCCGCCGCGACTGGTCACCGGCGTACGACGTGGGCCGCAAGGCGGCGGCACAGAATCTCGCCGACGTCGCGGCCATGGGCGCGGTCCCGACCGCGTTGCTGGTGAGCTTCGGAGCGCCACCGGACCTGCCGGCGCAGTGGGCGCTGGAGTTCACCGAAGGGCTCCGGGACGAGACGGCGGCGGCGGGAGCGTCCGTGGCAGGCGGCGACGTGGTGGCTTCCGGGCCGATCGTCGTCTCGATCACCGCGCTCGGCACTCTGCAGGGCCGGGAGGCGCTGACCCGCTCAGGCGCCCGGCCAGGCGACGTGGTCGCCGTGTGCGGGCGGCTCGGCTGGTCCGCGGCGGGGCTCACCGTCCTGGGCCGGGGCTTCCGGTCCCCGCGGGTCGTTGTGGAGGCACACCGTCGCCCCGAACCCCCCTACGACGCGGGCCCGGAGGCGGCCGCACTGGGGGCGAGCGCCCTGATCGACGTGAGCGACGGACTGCTCGCCGACCTCGGGCACGTGGCCCGGGCGAGCGGGGTACGCATCGACGTGGACACCGGCACCCTGGACGTCGCCGAGCCGCTGCGTGCTGTGGCGGCCGCGATCAACGCCGACCCGTTGGCGTTCGTGCTCACCGGCGGCGAGGACCACGCGCTGGCCGCGACGTTCGGTCCGGACGTCGAACTCCCCGAGCGGTGGCAAGTCGTGGGCCGGGTGCTCGCGGCGGAGGAGCAGGGCGAACGCGAGGGCCACCCCGAGGGCCGGCCACGGGAGAGCGGTGAGCCGCCGGTGACGGTGAACGGCGAGGAGTACGAGGGCCCGGCCGGGCACGACCACTTCCGCTGAGCCAGGTCGGAACAGGCGACGTGGCCGGCCACCCCCGACGGGGTGACCGGCCACGACGGTCAGTCGATCTTCGTTCGATCCAGGTTTGTGGTACGGCGTTCGGTGCGGCCCCACGCGAGTGGGGACCGGGTCAGCGAGTGACCTTGCCCGCCTTCAGGCAGGAAGTGCAGACATTGACCCGCTTCGGGGTGCCGTGGACGGTCGCACGAACCCGCTGGATGTTGGGGTCGAAGCGTCGACGGGTGCGCCGCTTCGAGTGCGACACGTTGTTGCCGAAGCCGGGCCCCTTGCCACAAACGTCGCAGACGGCAGCCACCGGAGACTCTCCCGAGCAAGATGAGGACATGGACCGCTGCCCAGCGCACGCCAACCGCGCGGGGCAACCGGTCGAGAGTATCCGACGCCCACACGAAAGCGCCAACCGGCCCAGTGGGGGTGCCGCCCGCTAGCCTCGACGGCAACGACCGTGGAGGTGTGATGGCAAAGCTCCTGCGGCTTCCCGCGGAGGTCGACCTGGGCATGCCGTTGTCGGGTTTCGCGAAGGCCGAGCTGTTGAAGGCGATGCGCGAGCGACTGGAGCTCGCGACCCTCGGCGACCTGCTGCGACATTACCCCCGGCGCTACGTCCAGCGCGGTGAGCTCACCAACCTTCGCGGGCTGAGGGCGGGTGAGGAGGTCACCGTCCAGGCGGAGATCAAGTCGGTCAAGACCCGGCCGATGCGCAACCGCCGGGGCAACATTCTCGAGGTCGTGGTGACCGACGGCTCGGGCGAGCTGAAGCTGACGTTCTTCAACCAGCAGTGGCGGGCCAACCAGCTGCAGCAGGGAATGCGTGGCCTCTTCGCCGGCAAGATCGACTCCTATCGCGGCACCATGCAGCTCAGCCACCCGCACTTCGTGCTGTTCGGCGACTACGCCGGCACAGACGCCGACTCCATCATCGAGGAGTTCGCCGGTGCGCTGATGCCCATCTACCCCTCCACAGCGAAGGCCGCGACCTGGAGCATCGCCCGGGTCGTGCGCCACGTGCTGGACGCTCTCGGCGAGGTGCCCGACCCGATTCCCGCGCCGGTACGCGAGCGCCGGGGCCTGCTCGGGTTGCGGGAGGCGTTCGAGGCCGTGCACCGGCCGGAGTCGTTCGCCGACGTCGAGGCCGCCCGGAAGCGGTTCCGGTACGAGGAGGCGTTCGTCCTGCAGACCGAGCTGGCCCGCCGCCGGTCGGCTGCCCGGGAGCTGGCCGCGCGTCCCCGCGTCGCCGGCGAGGGCGGCCTGCTCGCCGCGTTCGAGGCGAGGCTGCCGTTCGCGCTCACCGACGGCCAGCGCGCGGTGGGGGAGGAGATCGCGGCCGACCTGGCTCGCGACCACCCGATGCAGCGGCTCCTGCAGGGGGAGGTGGGCAGCGGCAAGACGGTCTGCGCGCTGCGGGCGATGCTCACCGTGGTCGACGCCGGCGGCCAGGCGGCGCTGCTCGCGCCCACCGAGGTGCTCGCCCAGCAGCACTTCCGTTCGATCACGGCCCTGCTCGGCCCGCTCGCCGAGCGCGGCTTCATCGGCGGCGCCGAGGACGGCACCCGGGTGGCGCTGCTGACCGGTGGTCAGGGCACTGCCGCCCGCCGCAAGGCGCTTCTCGAGGTGGCCTCCGGCGAGGCGGGCCTGGTCGTGGGCACCCACGCTCTGCTGGAGGACAAGGTGCAGTTCGCCGACCTCGGGCTGGTGGTGGTCGACGAGCAGCACCGGTTCGGCGTCGAGCAGCGGGCCGCGCTCACCGGCAAGGCCGGCGGCGTGCCCCCGCATGTGCTGGTGATGACCGCGACCCCGATCCCGCGCACCGTCGCCATGACCGTCTTCGGTGACCTGGAGGTCTCCACGCTCAGCGAGCTGCCGAGCGGACGCGCGCCGATCCAGACCAACGTCGTTCCGCTGGCGGAGAAGCCGGACTGGATCGACCACGTGTGGCGCCGGGTCCGCCAGGAGGTCGACGCCGGTCGGCAGGTCTACGTCGTCTGCCCGCGGATCGGTGACGACGGCGAGGACGGTGACGGCAGGGCACGCGGCAGCGGCGGCGCGGGCGAGGACACCGACACCTCCGACCTACCGGCCGACGTCGAGGCGGACGGCTCGCGGGAGATGACCGCGGTGGTCGCACTCGCCGCCGAGCTCGCCGGCGGACCGCTCGCCGGGCTGCGGGTCGACCAGCTGCACGGCCGGCAGGCCTCGGACGCCAAGGACGCCGTGATGCGCAGGTTCGCCGCCGGGGAGATCGACGTCCTCGTCGCGACGACGGTCATCGAGGTTGGTGTCGACGTACCCAACGCGTCCACGATGGTGGTGATGGACGCCGACTGGTTCGGGGTCTCCCAGCTGCACCAGCTGCGGGGCAGGGTCGGCCGCGGCGGACATCCCGGGCTGTGCCTGCTGGTGACCGGTGCGGCGGAGGGGACACCGGCACGGGTCCGGATGGACGCTGTGGCCTCAACCACCGACGGGTTCGAACTCAGCCGGATCGACCTCGAACACCGCCGGGAGGGTGACGTCCTCGGCGCGGACCAGTCCGGGCGCCGGTCGAGTCTGCGGATGCTGGCGGTGATCCGGGACGAGAAGGTGATCGCCCAGGCCCGCACCGACGCTGCTGAGGTGGTCGCCGCCGACCCCGGCCTGCGTGGTGAGCCCGCTCTGGCGGTGGCGGTGGCGGCGCTGTACGACGACGACCGGGCCGACTACCTCGAGAAGACCTGACCCGCGTGACGGCGCCCGCGTGCGAGAGGATGGCGGCGATGAGCCGCATCGTCGCAGGAGAGGCCCGCGGGCGCCGGCTGAGCGTGCCCGACGGGAAGGACACGCGGCCGACCTCTGACCGCGTACGCGAGTCGCTGTTCGGTTCGCTCAGCTCCGAGCTGGGCTCGCTGGAGGGCCTGCGGTTCCTCGACCTGTACGCCGGCAGCGGCGCGGTCGGGATCGAGGCGCTCTCGCGCGGTGCGTCCGCGGTCGTGCTGGTCGAGGTGGCACGGCGGGCGGTCGGGGTGATCCGGGACAACCTCCGCACGGTGGGCCTGCCCGGCGCCAGCCTGCTGGCCGGCCGGGTCGAGCGTGTCGTCGGCGGCCCGCCGCCGGAGCCGGACGGCTTCGACGTGGTCTACGTCGACCCGCCGTACTCCCTGCCCGACGCCTCCGTGGCCGCCGTCCTGCGTGACCTCGCCGGCAACGGCTGGCTGGCCCCGGACGCGGTGGTCGTGGTCGAGCGGTCCGCGCGATCAGCCGCGTTTACCTGGCCACCCGGCTTCACCGCCGACCGCATGCGGAAGTACGGCGACACGGCTCTTTGGTACGGTCACGCCGCGGACGGGGACGCCACCATCGAGGGGTAGACCGCACGACAGGACCGCACCACGACCACGAAGACGACCACGACCACGACAGGGGCAGGGGAGGCGCCAGTGCACCGCGCGGTGTGCCCGGGGTCGTTCGACCCGGTGACCAACGGTCACCTGGACATCATCGTGCGCGCGGCCCGGCTGTTCGACGACCTGGTGGTCGCCGTCGGCGCCAACCCACGCAAGGCGGGGTTGTTCAGCGTGGACGAGCGGGTCGAGCTGATCCGCGAGGTCACCAAGGACCTCGCCGAGGTGCGCGTCGCGACGTTCGACGGACTGCTGGTCGACTTCTGCCGCGCGCACGGCATCCAGGCCATCGTGAAGGGACTGCGGGCGGTCGGCGACTTCGACTACGAGCTGCAGATGGCGCAGATGAACCTCCGCCTCACCGGCGTCGAGACCGTCTTCGTACCCACCAGTCCCGAGTACTCTTTCCTGTCGTCGAGTCTGGTCAAGGAGGTCGCGACGTACGGTGGCGACGTCTCGGGTCTGGTGCCCGAGCACGTCCTGAGCCGGCTCACCGCTCGGCTCGGGGACACCCCGGCCTAGCCGGCCCGGCCGGCCCGGGGGAGACGTCGCCCAGATCTCAGGCCGACTCGGCAAGGGGCCGCATTCGGAAAGGACAGATCGTGGACGTGCAGCACAAGCTCGACGAGCTCCGCCGGATGGTGCAGAGCGCCCGGTCGGTGCCGCTGTCCGCGTCGTGTCTCGTCAACCGGACCGAGTTGCTCGCCGGATTCGACGAGGCGCAGCGGATGTTCCCGGAGGAGTTCGAGACGGCTCGCAAGGTGGCCGCCGAGCGGGACGCGGTTGTCGCCGAGGGGCGGGCCGAGGCCGACCGGCTGGTCGAGGAGGCCCGCCGCGAGCGCGCCGAGCTCGTCGAGCGTACCGACATCCATCGCGAGGCCCGCGCCGCCGCCGACGAGCTGACCGCCAAGGCTCAGGCGGAGGCCGACGGGCTGCGCCGCGAGGTCGACGACTACGTGGACGGCAAGCTTGCCGGCTTCGAGATCGCCCTGCAGAAGACGCTGACCTCGGTGGCCCGCGGCCGGGAGGAGCTGCGCAGCCGCAGCCGGAACGCCGGCCGGGGCGACGGCCCGAAGTCGCCGGCGGAGGTCGACGAGTACGTCGAGACCAAGCTCGGGAAGTTCGAGGAGTCCCTGCGCAGAACCCTGGACTCGGTGACCCGTGGCCGGGAACGCCTGCGCGACCGCAGCGGTCTGGACGACACCTTCGCCGGCGGCGACCCGGACGGACCTCCGCTGCCCGGAGAGCGACCCGGCGGCTGACTGGCTGCGACCCGGCGGCGACCCCGGGAGCGAGGGGAGCGACGGGAGTGACCTCGCCGGTTTCGGAGAGTGGATCCCGATGCGTCCGGGTTCGCCAGGGTCGGCGTCCGGCGTCCGGTACGCTCCCCGACCGGACACGGGGAGCGAGCGACCGGGCCGCGTTGAGTGCACCAACGCCCCTCGGGTACGCTCGATAGCCGGTCTCGATCGAGGCCGAATCCAGCCCTGCGACCCAGAAAGCAAGGACGCCTTGAGCACCGTCGACCCTCAGGCGCCGCTCGTGTTCGACACTCGCGAGCTCGGCCGCCGCCCGGGGGCACAACGTAAGCTCCGGCGTTCGGTGCCCGCACCGGCTGGACTCGGCATCGACGTCCTCGGCGTCCCCGAAGGCACCGACATCGAGCTCGCTCTGCGACTGGAGTCGGTGATGGAGGGAGTGCTCGCGTCCGGCACGGCGCGGGTGATGCTGACCGGTGAGTGCGTGCGCTGCCTGGAGCCGCTCGAGCAACCGCTCGACGTCGACTTCCAGGAGCTGTACGCCTTCCCGGAGAGCGAGATCGAGGACGACGAGGCCAGTCGGCTCGAGGGCGACCTGCTCGACCTCGAGCCGGTGGTGCGTGACGCGGTTGTGCTCGCGTTGCCGTACCAACCGGTGTGCAGTGACGACTGCCCGGGGCTGTGTCCGCAGTGCGGCGCGCGCCTGGCAGACGACCCTGACCACCAGCACGAGGCGGCGATCGACCCTCGATGGGCGGCGCTGGCCACGATCGTGCCGGACGAGAACGACACGGACGAGGTCGCGGGTTCGCCCCGACGGCCCGAGGTAAAGGAGTAGTGGCGTGGCCGTTCCCAAGCGGAGGGTTTCGCGGAGCAACACCCGCAGCCGGCGGGCGCAGTGGAAGGCGTCGGCCCCGCAGCTGGTCGTCTGCGCCAACCCCGCGTGCCGGGCCTCGCACCTGCCGCACCGCGCGTGCCCGCAGTGTGGGCAGTACGGTCCTCGCGCCGGGCGCCGTCAGGTTCTCGACGTCTGAGTTTCGGTCTGAGTCAGTGGATCGCCTCGGGGGGACAGTGGCGTACGCCGAGCTGAACACCAAGCTTGGTCTGGTGCTTGACGACGCGTTGCTCGAACGCGCGCTGACACATCGGTCGTACGCCTACGAGAACGGCGGCCTGCCGACCAACGAGCGCCTGGAGTTCCTGGGCGACGCTGTGCTCGGCCTGGTGATCACCGACGCGTTGTTCCGTACGCATCCCGACCTGTCCGAGGGACAGCTCGCGAAGCTGCGGGCGGCGGTGGTCAACATGCGGGCGCTCGCTGACGTGGCCCGGCGGCTGGACCTGGGCAAGTACCTCCGTCTCGGCCGCGGTGAGGAGACCACCGGCGGCCGGGACAAGTCGTCGATCCTCGGCGACGCGGTAGAGGCGGTCATCGGCGCGGTCTACCTCGCCGGCGGGTTCCCGCTGGCCCAGGAGTTCGTGCACCGGCTGTTCGACCCGCTGCTGGAGGCGTCGGCCCGGCTGGGTGCCGGTCTGGACTGGAAGACCAGCCTGCAGGAGCTCACGGCGCGTGCCTCGCTGGGCGTGCCGGAGTACGTCGTGGAGGAGCGAGGCCCCGACCACGAGAAGGTGTTCACCGCCCACGTGGTGGTCGGTGGCACCGACTACGGCGTCGGCACCGGCCGCAGCAAGAAGGAAGCCGAGCAGCAGGCCGCCGAGGCGGCCTGGGCGGCGATCCGCGCCATGCTGGGTGAGAGCACCGACGGCTCGGCCGACCAGCAGGTCGGCGGTTCCGCCGACCGGACCGCCGCCGGCGGCGCCGCGGATACGGCTCCGGCCTGAGCGAGGGGGCCGGGCATGCCTGAGTTGCCCGAGGTCGAGGTCGTCCGCGCGGGCATCGAGAAGCTGGTCGTCGGGCACGCGATTGCCACTGTCACGGTCGGTCATCCCCGCCCGGTCCGACGGCATCTTGCCGGCCCGCAGGACTTCGCCGACCGGTTGGTGGGGCACCGCGTCGTGGGTGCCCGGCGGCGCGGAAAGTACCTGTGGTTGCCGCTGGACAGCGGTGACGCCCTCCTGGCCCATCTGGGGATGAGCGGCCAGTTCGTCGTCGTACCCACCGAACGTCCGGACGAACCCCATCTGCGGGTCCGGTTCACGTTCACCGACCAGCCGTCCTGGGAGCTGCGGTTCGTCGACCAGCGGATGTTCGGTGGCCTGTCGATCAGCCCCGGCGGCGCCGAACTGCCGGCCGAGATCGCGCACATCGCCAGGGACCCGATCGATCCCGCGTTCGCCGACGACGAGTTCGTGACCGCGCTGCGCCGCCGCCGTACCGGTGTCAAGCGCGCCTTGCTCGACCAGCGGCTGATCTCCGGGGTCGGCAACATCTACGCCGACGAGGCGTTGTGGCGAGCCCGGCTGCACTACGCCCGGGCAACCGACACGATGCGGCGGACCGAGGCACAGACGCTGTTGGCGGAGGTTCGCAACGTGATGAGCGCCGCTCTGGCCGCCGGCGGAACGTCGTTCGACAGTCTGTACATCAACGTCAACGGCGAAAGCGGCTACTTCGCGCGTTCGCTTTCGGTGTACGGCAGGGAAGGCGAGCCGTGTGAACGTTGCGGAAACGCCGTGCGGCGGGATCCCTTCATGAATCGGTCGTCCTTCACATGCCCGAGGTGTCAGCCCCGTCCACGTCGCGGTCGTTGGTGACTTCTACCACGTTGACACCTGTTTTCCGCCATACGCCGGGCAACTGCCGCCTGCGGTGGCGACAGGCGTTTTCCCTTGTGTACAAGGGGATCTGAGCCGTCCTGGACGTTGTGACGTCCATTCGCCCGCCCTGTGATCCGGTGGCGATATTGCCGGACAAGTGGGGAGTGCGATCACTTGACTACGGTGGGTCGTGGTGCGGTCACCTTGACGGCATGGCGCTCTGGTGAGACTCTAGAAACACCGCCGCGCTCCCTGCCCCACTTGAGTGCTGCGATGTAGCGACCCAAACCTTAGGTCACTCAGCGTGGAGGACCCCCTATGGCGAAAGCGCTCCTCGGCCACGTTGGTGGCCCTGACCCCCGTCTGGTCTCCGAGGTGCGACGTCTGCAAAAGCGAGTATCGGAGCTGGAGGCGCATGTCATGCGTCTTCAGGCAGAAAACGACTCCCTCTCCGCAGTGGTGCACGAAGACCAACTGCTCACCATCGACGCCCGGCACGAGCCCGCGTTGACCTGAGGGAGGTCCGGTCTCACTGAGTGGACCAGCCTCGAAAGACCGAGATGGAACGGGACGCCTCATCTGAGGCGTCCCGTTTTGTTGTGCCTGGAACGTTCGGGCGCGCAATACCCGGCCGCGTCGCGAACGGCTCCGGCGCTCACCCCCGGTATCGTCGGGCACAGGTCCCCACCGGCCCGCCCAGGGTCGTGGGCCCCGCACCCGGACCAGTGCCCAGACCCCGCCCAGGCCGGCGCCCCGGACCACCGAGTCCCCCCGGCCCCGGAAGCATCGAGGAGAGCGCGCGTTGTACCTCAAGAGCCTGACGCTCCGTGGGTTCAAGTCGTTCGCGTCCTCGACGACCCTGCACTTCGAGCCGGGCATCACCTGTGTGGTCGGCCCGAACGGCTCGGGCAAGAGCAACGTCGTCGACGCGATCGCCTGGGTGATGGGTGAGCAGGGGGTCAAGAGCCTGCGCGGCGGCAAGATGGAGGACGTCATCTTCGCCGGCACGTCCGGACGGGCCCCGCTGGGCCGGGCCGAGGTGATCCTCACCATCGACAACAGCGACGGCGCTCTGCCGATCGACTACGCCGAGGTCACCATCAGCCGGATGATGTTCCGCAACGGCGGCTCGGAGTACAGCATCAACGGCCGCACGTCCCGGCTTCTCGACGTCCAGGAGCTCCTCTCCGACTCGGGTATCGGCCGGGAGATGCACGTCATCGTCGGACAGGGCCGGCTCGACTCCATCCTGCACGCGACCCCGGAGGACCGGCGCGGCTTCGTCGAGGAGGCCGCCGGCGTCCTCAAGCACCGCAAGCGCAAGGAGAAGGCGCTGCGCAAGCTGGACGCCACCGAGGGAAACCTCACCCGGCTGCAGGACCTCCTGGCGGAGATCCGGCGGGCGCTCCGGCCGTTGGGCAAGCAGGCCGAGGCCGCCCGAAAGGCCGCGGTGATCCAGGCCGACGCCCGCGATGCCCGGCTGCGGCTGCTCGCCGACGATCTCGTCCAGCTCACCACGACGCTGGCCCAGGAGGTGGCCGACGAGTCCGCCGTACGGGAGCGCCGGGCGGCCGTCGAGCGCGAGCTGAGCGTCGTCCAGGCGCAGGAGGCCGAGCTAGAGGAGAGCCTGCGGGCCGACGCGCCGCGGGTGGCCCGGGCGCAGGAGACGTGGTACCGCCTGTCGAGCCTCAAGGAGCGGCTGGGCGGCACCGCCGGGCTGGCCGTCGAGCGCACCCGCCATCTGGCCGAGGCCCGGGAGGAGGAACGCCCGGGCCGCGACCCCGACCAGCTGGAGGAGGAGGCGCGCCGGGTACGGGCCGAGGAGGAGGCGATCGCCGCCGAGACCGAGTCCCACCGCGAGGCGCTGGACCAGGCGGTCGGACACCGGCAGGCGTCCGAGCGAGCGCTGGCCGAGGAGGAACGCCGGATCGCCGCGCTGTCGCGCGCCGCCGCCGACCGGCGCGAGGGCCTGGCCCGGCTCACCGGGCAGGTCAACTCCGTGCGCAGCCGGCTGGAGGCCCGCGAGGCCGAGGTGGAGCGGCTCACCGCCGCCCGCGCCGAGGCGAGGGAGCGTGCGGAGCAGGCGCAGGAGGAGTTCGTCGCGGTGGAGAGCCAGGTGGCGAGCCTGGACGCCGGCGAACGCGGGCTGGACGCGGCGTACGAGTCCGCCCAGGCCGCCCTGGAGGCGCTCGAGGAACAACTGCTCACCCTGCGTCAGCACCAGCAGGAGGCCGAACGCGAGCGGGCCGCCCTGGCCGCCCGCAAGGAGGCGCTGGAGCTGGGCCTGGCCCGTAAGGACGGCGCCGCCGAGCTGCTCGCCGCCACCGAACGCGTGTCCGGCCTGCTCGGCTCGGTCGCCGCGTTGCTGTCGGTGGAGCCGGGCTACGAGGCGGCCGTCGCCGGTGCGCTGGGCCGGGCTGCCGACGCGGTGGCGGTGGAGTCGGTCGACTCGGCCGTGGCCGCGCTGCACCACCTGCGTACCGAGGACCTCGGCCGGGCCGGGCTACTGGTCGGCGGTGCCGGCCCGGGCGTCGAGGGCGCTCCCTCGGACTGGCCGGCACTGCCTCCGGGCGCCCGCTACGCCGTCGACGTGGCCGGCGCCCCGGCGCAGGTGCTGCCCGCGCTGGTCCGGTTGCTGGCCAGGGTCGCCGTGGTCGACGACCTCGCCGCGGCCCGGGCGCTGGTCGCCGACCAGCCGGACGTGATGGCGGTGACCCGGGAGGGCGACCTGCTGGGCGCACACACCGCGTACGGCGGTTCGGCCGCCCAGCCGAGCCTGCTGGAGGTCCAGGCTGCCGTCGACGACGCCGCCGAGCGGCTGCGTGAGGCGAGTGCACGAGCCGAACGCCTGCGCGCCGAACGCGCCGAGGCGGAGGAACGCCGCAAGGCCGCCGCTGCCGCTGCCGAGCAGGCGCTCAACCGGCTGCACGAGTCCGATGCCGAGCTCGCGGCCGTCGCCGAACGCCTGGGTCAGCTGGGCTCGGCGGCCCGGTCGGCGCAGGCGGAGGCAGAGCGGCTCGGCACCGCCATCGAGGAGGCCCGGCAGGCCGTCGTCCGCGACCAGAGCGGGCTGGGTGAGCTGCAGGAGCGGCTGTCCACCGCCCAGGACAGCCCGGACGAGGAGCCGTCGACCGACGAGCGCGACCGGCTCGCCGAGGTGTGCCGCGACGCTCGCCAGCGGGAGATGGAGGCCCGGCTCGGGCTACGTACCGCCGAGGAACGCGGCCGGGCGATGTCCGGCCGCGCCGACTCCCTGGAGCGCGCGGCCCGCGAGGAGCGCGCGGCCCGCGAACGCGCCCGGGTACGCCGGGAACGCCGCGCCCGCGAGGCGGAGGTCGCCACCGCCGTCCTCTCCGCCGTACGCCAGGTCCTCGCCCGCCTGGACGGCTCGCTGGCCGCGGCCGGGCGGGAGCGGCAGGAGGCCGAACAGGCCCGCACCGCCCGAGAGGCGCAGATCAACGCCGTCCGGCAGAAGGTCCGCGCCCTGGCCGGCGAGCTGGACGAGCTGACCGACTCGGTGCACCGCGACGAGATGGCCCGGGCCGAGCAGCGGATGCGGATCGAGCAGCTGGAGACCCGCGCCGTCGAGGAGCTGGGAGTCGACCCGGAGACACTTTCCCGCGAGTACGGCCCGGAGGTGCCCGTGCCGCCGTCCCAGACCGCTCCGGGTGAGGAGGCGGAGGGCGAGCCGCGTCCCTACGACCGGGCCGAGCAGACCAAGCGGCTCAGGGCCGCCGAGCGTCAGCTGAACCTGCTGGGGAAGGTCAACCCGCTCGCGCTGGAGGAGTTCGCGGCGATGGAGGAACGCCACACGTTCCTGTCCCGCCAGCTGGAGGACCTCCGCGCCACCCGCAAGGACCTGATGGAGATCGTCCGGGAGGTCGACGAGCGGGTCGAGCAGGTGTTCACCGCCGCCTACCGCGACGTGGAGAAGCAGTTCGCGCAGGTGTTCGACCGGCTCTTCCCGGGTGGTGACGGCCGGCTCGTACTGACCAATCCCGACGACATGCTCACCACCGGCATC
Organism: Actinopolymorpha singaporensis; assembly: GCF_900104745.1. Classification (NCBI taxonomy): domain Bacteria; kingdom Bacillati; phylum Actinomycetota; class Actinomycetes; order Propionibacteriales; family Actinopolymorphaceae; genus Actinopolymorpha; species Actinopolymorpha singaporensis. Next base: position 5,805,543 of record NZ_LT629732.1, on the reverse strand, counting down.
GAGGTGGAGGCCCGCCCGCCGGGCAAGAAGGTCAAGCGCCTCTCGCTGCTGTCCGGGGGCGAACGCTCGCTGGTCGCGGTGGCGTTTCTGGTCGCGTTGTTCAAGGCACGGCCCAGCCCGTTCTACCTCCTCGACGAGGTGGAGGCGGCGCTGGACGACACCAACCTCGGTCGGCTGCTGGAGATCTACGAGGAGCTGCGGGAGAACAGCCAGCTGCTGGTCGTCACCCACCAGAAGCGCACGATGGAGGTCGCGGACGCGCTGTACGGCGTGTCGATGCGCGGCGACGGCGTGTCGGCGGTGATCAGTCAGCGGATGCGCGAGGCGGAGTCCGCCTAGGCGGGTCGCGGTACTGCCCCTGTTCCGGTACGGCCCTGTTCCGGCACGGGCCGGTCGGTGATCTTCGTCGGCGGGTAAGCGATTCGGTGAGTCCCACCACCGAAAGAGGCGAGCCCGGTGAGTCCCGCTTCCGTACGACGTGTCTGCGCCGCCCTGGTCGGCGTACTGCTCGCCACCGGGCTGGTCGCCTGCTCCGGCGAGGATTCGCCGGCGCCGAGCCTCTCGACGTCCCCCGCGTCCCCGACGTCACAGAGCGCCTCGACGTCTCCGAACGTCTCGACGTCCCCGGCGTCCTCCGCGTCCCCGAGCGCCTCGGCGTCCCCGCGTACCTCTGTGACCGCCGGGGCCTCCGCGAGTCCGGGTTCCGCAGCCGCGCGTGCCCGGGCCGCCCTGCCGAAACCGGTGACCGTCACCGACGTGAACGGCGTGGTGCGGCTGCCGGCGCCGGCCCGCCGGGTGGTGGCACTGGACTGGACGTACGCCGAGGATCTGCTCGCGGTCGGTGTCCGGCCGGTCGGCGTGGCGGACAAGGCCGGCTACGCGGCGTGGGTCGGCGGCGGTCCCCGGCTGGACCACACCACGGCCGAGGTCGGGCCGCGCCAGCAGCCCGACCCGACGGCCGTGCGCGCCCTGCGGCCCGACCTCATCCTGGTCGGTGCGGACGAGACCAACGCTGTGGTGGCGCAGATGCGCAAGATCGCGCCGGTGCTGGTGTTCGACCCGTACCGGCCCGACATGTCCGCCTGGACCGAGATGCGGACGACGTTCGCCGCTGTGGCCCGGGCGGTCGGCCGCACCGACCAGGCCGCCTGGGTGCTGCGCGGGCTGGACGACGCGATCGCGCGGGACCGGTCGAAGCTGGCCGCCGCGGGGGCGGCGAACCTGCCGGTGGCGCTCGCCCAGGGCTACTCCGTGGAGGGCGTGCCGACGATCCGGATGTTCGGCCGGACCTCGCTGGCCGGGGACCTGCTGGGCCGGCTCGGCCTGCAGAACGACTGGCGCGGGGAGCCGGACCGGTACGGCCTCTCCACGGTCGGGCCGGCAGATCTCGGGCAGGTGTCCACGGCGGACTTCCTCTACCTGGCCGACCCACGAAGCGACATCTTCACCGGCGCCATGACCGGCCGGCAGGACTGGCGGGGGCTCGCGTTCGTGGCCGAACGACGGGTTCACCGGCTCGGCGCGAGAACGTGGTTCTTCGGTGGGCCGCTGTCAACCCGCGCCTGCGCAGACGCACTCGTGCGTGCACTGGGCCGGTCTTCCTAGTCGTTGCCTTTCCTCCGGATCAGGATGCACGACGCCGGTTTTCTCTTTCCTGACAGGGATTCCGCGCTCCCCGAGTGGTACATGCCGGACAGAGCGGCCGATTCGCCAAGCAGACAAGGGGCCTCGCGATCATCCGAGGGATTTCCGTCGGGCCCGAAGCAGAATTCCGTCGGGCGGAAGCGTTTTCGTCGGACCGGCGGAGGGGACTCTCACAATGTGATTGCTCTCATCGGCTCGCTGCTGGCGATCACGACGCTCGCGCTGGTGGTCATGGCGCTCGTCGCGGTCTTCTCCCGCACCACGAGCACACCCACGCCCGAAGAGGACGCCAACCACTACCAGGACGGACATCTGCTCCATCCGGACCGGCCCGGACTGAACGGGCAGTACGAGGACGCCGCCTGACGAACCGCGTGCCTCAGGCCAGGTGCTCGACCAGCCGGGCGAGCCACGGCACGGCCAGGGTGAGCGTGGGCACCACCACCAACGCGGCCGCCGCGAGGTAGGTGGTGGCCGCGAGCACCCGGTGGGGTTCGCCGGGCCGGGCCAGCCGGCGTACGCGGGCGAGGGTTCCCGTGCCACCGGCGGCCAGCCCGCCGGCCGGTGCGGCCGGGGTGGACGCCAGCGTCACCAGGGCGCGGGCCACCGGGGGAGCGCCGACCCGTCGCCGGGCCGCGTCGTCGGCGAGCATCTCCACCAGCAGGTGTGCGCGCTCGAACGCCGTGCGGCTGCGCACCCAGCGCGGAAACGCCTGTCGCAGCGCGGTGAACGCCTCCAGCACCAAATCGTGGCGAGCCCGCAGGTGGGCGCGCTCGTGCGCGAGGACCGCGTCGAGTTCTTCGGGGGCAAGCTGGTCCAGGGCGCCGGAGGACACCACGACGCGGGAGCACCGCACCCCCGGCAGGCAGTACGCGAACGGCGTCTTCTCGGCGAGCACCCGGATGCCGAGCTCCTCACCCTGCAGCCGGGCGGTGTCCGGACGGGTGGACTGCAGCCGCTCGCCGGGAGTGCCCACCAGGTCGACGACCATCCGGTGGTGGCGGCGCCGGGCCCGGGTGCGGACCGCGACCAGCAGGCTCGCCCACGCCAACCGGACCGCGACCACGACGGTGAGCAGGGTCACCGCCACCTGCAGGGCGGTCCGCTCCGCTCCCTGGCCGGGCCGCAGTACGACGTCGGTGCCCAGGCTCAGGCCGGCACCGAGGGCGGCGAGGACGGCGGCCAGCGCCAGCGCCTGCCACAGGACCAGTGCGGCGCGGGGCACCAGCGAGGGCCAGCGGGCGCGGCCGAGGAGTTCGGGCACCGGCCAGGTGAGGAGGAGCGCCAGCGCACCCAGGACGACCGGCGTCATGTCAGCTCCGGGGGGTCCGTCGGCGGGGCCGGGGGGCGAGTGCGTCCACCTCGGCGAGGGCCTCACGCAGGGCGGCTGCCTCCTCCGGGGACGCCTGGTCGACGAACCGGACGAGGGCGGCGGCCCGGTTGGCGCCGCTGCCGGCTCCGTCGAGCGCCTCACGCATCAGGTCGGCGACCAGTTGGTCCTGGCCCGCGGCCGCCTCGTAGCGGTAGGCGCGGCCGTCGCGCACGCGGCGTACGACACCCTTCTTCGCCAGCCGGTCCAGGACCGTCATCACCGTGGTGTAGGCCAGGTCACGTTCGACCGCGAGCGCCTCGTGGACCTCGCGGACCGTGACCGGATCCTTGGCGGACCAGACGTGTTCCATGACCTCGCGTTCGAGGTTTCCCAACCGCGCCATGTCCGCGATTCTACGACGCTGTGTCGTACTCGGGCGTTCTCGGTCGGTACCGGGCGCTGTGGTTTCGCTCACGCGGCAGGCGTCACGCGGTTTGGCCGCCGCCGGGCCGGTAGGTATCGTCCCGCCGGTGGTGACATCTGCCGCTGATCCCGGAGCCCCCTCGTCCGACCCGGTGGGACCGTCCCTGGAAGGTGACGTCCAGCACAGTGGTGCGAGGGAGGGTGCCGCAACCGAGGGTGCCGCCACCGGAACCGGGTCCGAGGCCGCCGGGTGGGCGGAGAAGACGCGCGACCCGTTCTTCGACAACGCGAAGTACATCGCCATCGTGCTGGTGGTGGCCGGTCACGCGATGGAGGCGTTGCGTGACGTGCCGGCGGGCCGCGCGCTCTACCTCTTCCTGTACATGTTCCACATGCCGGTGTTCATCATCGTGTCCGGCTACTTCTCCCGGCGCTTCCCGTTCTCCAGGAACAAGGCCCGCAAGCTCATCACGCAGTTGCTCGCGCCGTACGTCCTCTTCCAGATCGTGTACATGCTGCTCGGAAAGTTCGTCGGCGGCCACGATGTCAACCCGACCTTGCTCGACCCGTACTTCCTGGTGTGGTTCCTGCTGGCGTTGTTCGCCTGGCGGCTGTCGACGCCGGTCTGGCTGCGGATCCGCCGGCCGCTGGCGGTGGCGGTGCTGATCTCCTTGGCGGCCGGGCTGCAGGAGCTTCCGGGCGTGCTGGAAACCGGCCGGATCCTCAGCCTGCTGCCGTTCTTCGTGCTGGGGATGATGCTGAAGCCGGAGCACTTCGCCTACCTGCGGCGGCGCTGGGTGCGGATCCTCGCCGTTCCGGTGCTGGCCGCAGGCCTGGTTGTCGCCTACTGGGCGCAGACCCGGATGAGCGTGGAGTGGGTCTTCTGGCGCCGCAGCAACGACTATCTCGGGGTGGACAACCTCACCGGTACGGCCATGCGGACGGGGATGCTGGTCTGCGCGACGATCCTGTCCGCGGCGTTCCTCGCGCTCGTGCCCTCGAGGAAGACGTGGTTCACCGGCCTTGGTGCGATCACGTTGTACGTCTACCTCCTGCACGGCGTGCCGGTGAAGGTGGCCGACTACCTCGGGTGGTACGACCACCCCGCGCTGCACACCACTCTCGGCGTCCTGGCCGCCGCGGTGGGTGGCATCGCGCTGGCCGGGCTGTTGTCGACGCCGCCGGTCCGGGCGGCGACCAGGTGGGCGGTCGAGCCGCGCCTGGCCTGGGCGTTCCGCCCTCGTCCCCGCAAGCTCACGTAGGCGGAGCGAGCACTTCCCCCGCATCACCGCGCCTGACCGGTGTGAGCAAGGTTACGACGCTCTGTCGTACTACAAGAAGTAGTATTCAGGCATGGGTGCAGTCGACCTCGCGCGGTGGCAGTTCGGCATCACCACCGTCTACCACTTCCTCTTCGTTCCGCTGTCGATCGGCCTGTCGGCGATCGTGGCCGGGCTGCAGACCGCGTGGTTCGTCACGAAGGCGCAGCGCTACCTCACGTTGACGAAGTTCTTCGGCAAGATCTTCATCGTCAACTTCGCGGTCGGCATCGTCACCGGGCTGATCCAGGAGTTCCAGTTCGGGATGAACTGGAGTGCCTACTCGCGGTTCGTCGGCGACATCTTCGGCGTACCGCTTGCGATCGAGGGACTGCTCGCCTTCTTCCTGGAGTCGACGTTCCTCGGCCTGTGGGTGTTCGGCTGGGACCGGCTGCCGCGGGCGGTGCACCTCGGCTGCATCTGGGTGGTCGCCATCGGAACCCAGATCTCGGCGTACGTCATCCTGAGCGTCAACGCGTGGATGCAGCATCCCGTCGGCTACCGGATCGACCCGGCGACCGGAAGGGCCGAACTCACCGACTTCACCGCCCTGCTGACGAACCCGGTCGCGATCGAGGCCGGCCTGCACACCGCGGCCGCGTGCCTGCTCACCGGCGGTGCCCTGGTGGCGGGTGTGGCGTTCTGGCACCTGGCCCGCCCGAAGGCGACCGAGGCCGCTCGGGCGGCGTTTCGTACCGCGGCCAAGGTGGGTTCGAGTGTCGTGGTCGTCGCGGCCCTGGGCGTGGTGGTCACCGGTGACTCGATGATGAAGCTGATGACCCAGCTGCAGCCGATGAAGGTGGCCGCGGCCGAGGGGCTGTTCGACACCGAGCAGCCGGCGGGGTTCTCGCTGCTGACCCTGGGGACGGCGGACGGCCGGCGAGAACTGTGGAGCTTCCGCTTCCCGGACCTGCTGTCGTTCCTGGCCACCGGCAGCTTCACCGGCAAGGTGGAGGGCGTCAACCAGCTGCAGCACAAGGCGGTCGCGGCGTTCGGGCCCGGCGACTACGTGCCGAACGTGCCGGTGACCTACTGGAGCTTCCGGCTGATGATGGGCTTCGGTCTGCTCGCGGCGTTCCTCGCCCTGGTGGGGCTGGTGGTGCTGCGCAAGCCGGGGTTGCTCGCCAACCGCTGGGTGCCCCGGGTCGCGCTGACGGTGCCGTTCCTCCCGCTGCTGGCCAACAGCTTCGGCTGGTTGTTCACCGAGGGCGGCCGTCAACCGTGGCTCGCGTACGGGCTGTTCCAGACCGCGGACGGTGTTTCGCCGGGCACCGCCGCCTGGCAGGTGGTCGTGTCGCTGGGCGTGTTCACGCTCGTGTACGGGGTGATGGCGGTGGTGGAACTCGGCCTGCTGCGGCGGGTCGCCCGGCAGGTACCCGACCTGCCGCCCGGCGACGGTGACGGTGCGGATCTCGTACCGCCCGGGCGTGACTCCGGCGACCGGGAGGCCGACGAGGCCGACCGCCCGATCACCTTCGCCTACTGACGAAAGGGCCGCAATGATGGACCTGCCGACGCTGTGGTTCGGGTTGATCGTCTTCTTCTGGACGCTCTACTTCGTCCTGGAGGGCTTCGACTTCGGAGTCGGAGTGCTCGCCCGCGTGCTCGGCCGCGACGAAGCCGAGCGAGGGAAGTTGCTGTCCACCATCGCGCCCGTCTGGGACGGCAACGAGGTGTGGCTCGTGGTGGCCGGCGGCGCGATGTTCGCGGCGTTCCCGGGGTGGTACGCCACCCTGACGAGCGTCTACTACCTCCCGCTGGTGGCGATCCTGGTCGCGCTCATCCTGCGTGGAGTCGCACTGGAGTTCCGCGGCAAGCACGACGACGACCGCTGGCGCCGCAGGTGCGATCTGGGGGTGGCGGTCGGCTCGGCCCTCCCGCCGTTGGCGTGGGGCGTCGCGCTGGCCGGCGCGGCCCGGGGCCTTCCGCTGGACGGACGCGGCGTGCTCGTCGGCGGCCTCGGCGCGCTGCTGCATCCGTACGCCCTGCTGGGTGGGTGCGCGTTGCTCGCCCTGTGCCTCCTGCACGGTGCAGCGTTCCTGCGGCTGCGCACGACCGGTGAACTGCGCGCCCGCGCGAGCCGGGCACTCGCCGTCGCGAGCGTTCCGGCGGTCCTGCTCGGCGGCGGGTTCTGGCTGTGGACCGCGCTGCGAGCGGGCCCTGCCGGCGGGCTGTCCGGGTGGGTGGACCTGGTCGGTGCGGTGGCGGCCCTCGGCGTGGTCGCCGGGGTGGTCCTGCGCCACGACGGCTGGGCGTTCGCCGGCACCACGGCAGCGGTCGGCGCCACGGTGGTGGCGATCTTCTGCTCGGCGTTCCCGACCCTGATGCCGTCCACCGTCGGCCGGGCACACGACCTCACGGTGCTGACCGAGGCCTCCCCGGCGTACGGGCTGCGTGTCCTCACCGTGGCCGGGCTGGTGACCCTGCCGGCCGTGCTCGCCTACCAGGGCTGGTCGTACTGGGTCTTCCGCAGGCGGGTGGCCGGATGAGCGCGTCGTCGACGGTGCGTCCGCTCGATCCGCGGCTGCTGCGGTACGCCCGGGCGAGTGCGGTGTACGTCGGGCTGACCGCCGGGATCGGTGCGGTGACGGCCGGTCTGGTGATCGCCCAGGCCACCTTGCTGGCCGACGTGATCAGCGGCGTGTTCGACGGTGCTTCCGGTGGGCGTGGGGGGACGACGCAGACAGCGGGGTACGGATGGGCGCTTGCCCTGCTGGGACTTGTCGTCGCGGCCAGGGCCGGGCTCGCCTGGGGGCAGGAGGTCGCCGCCCAGCGCTCGTCCGCCGCCGTCAAGGCGACCTTGCGTCAGCGCATCACCGAGCACGTGGCCGAGCTCGGGCCGTCCTGGCTGGGCACCGAACGCCGGGCCGCGCTGACCACGTTGGTGACGTCCGGCCTGGACGCGCTGGACGGCTACTTCGCGCGTTACCTGCCTCAACTCGTGCTCGCCACCATCGTCCCGGCCGCCGTCGTGGTGTGCCTGTTCACCGCCGATCCGGTTTCCGCGGTGATCGTGGCGCTCACCCTGCCACTGATCCCGGTCTTCATGGTCCTGGTGGGGCTGGCCACCAGGGCACGTACCAGGCGGCGGTGGCGGGCGCTGGCCGTGCTGGCGCACCACTTCGCGGACGTCGTCGCAGGTCTGCCCACCCTGAAGCTGTTCGGCCGGGCGAAGGCCCAGGCGCGGGCGCTGCGCGAGGTGTCGGACGAGCACCGGCGGGAGTCGCTGGCCACCCTGCGGATCGCGTTCCTGTCCGCGCTCGTCCTCGAACTGCTGGCCACCCTGTCGGTGGCACTGGTCGCGGTCGGGATCGGGCTGCGGCTGGTCGAGGGTGAGCTGGACCTGCGAACCGCGGTGCTGGTGCTGGTGCTGGCACCGGAAGCGTACCTGCCGTTGCGGATGGTGGGTACGCACTTCCACGCCAGTGCCGACGGGCTCGCCGCGGCGGAGGAGGCGTTCCGCGTCCTGGAGACTCCGCTGCCCGATCGCGGTGATCTCTCGGTCGACCCGGGCAAGGTCACCTTGACGGTGCGCGACCTCGAGGTCCGCTATCCCGACCGTGACGCGCCTGCCCTTGCCGGATTGACGATGACCGTACGGCCGGGGGAGACGGTGGCGGTCGCCGGGCCGAGTGGCGCGGGCAAGTCCACCTTGCTGGCCGGCCTGCTCGGCTTCGTGGCCCCGGTGTCCGGGCAGGTGCTCGCGGATGGGCGCGACCTGGCCGGCGTCGACCCGGCGGCCTGGCGGGCCGGCGTCGCCTGGGTGCCCCAACGTCCCTACCTGCTGGCCGGAACGGTGGCCGGCAACGTCCGGATCGGCGACCCGGAAGCCGGCCGGAGCCAGGTCGCGGCCCTCCTGGCCCGCGCCGGTGCCGCTGATCTGGACGCCGACCGGCCGGTGGGGGAGCGCGGCGCCGGTCTGAGCGCCGGGCAGGTTCGCCGGGTCGCGCTCGCCCGCGCGCTGGCCCGAGTGGAGCGGCGGCTGGCGTCCGGCCGCGGCTGCCTGCTGCTGCTGGACGAACCCACCGCCGGACTGGACATCGCAACCGAGGAGCAGGTCAGGGCCGAACTCGCCCGGCTGCGGACGAGGGGCGTCACCACGGTCGTGGTCACGCACCGTCAGGCGCTTCTCCCACTTGCCGACCGGGTCGTGGAGGTACCTCTGCGACCGCCCCCCACCTCCCGGCCCGGTCGCCCCCTCGCCGGAGCGCTCGCATGACCAGAACGACCCGCGTGGTGCAGGGTCTCCGCATCGCCAGGAACACCCGCAGGGCCGGGGCCCGGCTGCTCCTCGCCGCGGCCGCGGGCGTCGCGGCGGCGGCCAGTGCCGTCGCCCTGCTGGCCACGTCGGCGTGGCTGATCTCGCGGGCCGCCCAGCATCCGCCGGTGCTGGTGCTGATGGTCGCGATCGTGGCGGTGCGCGCGTTCGGGCTCGGCCGGGGTGTGCTGCGCTACGTCGAACGGCTGCTCGCGCACGACTCGGCGTACCGGCTGCTGGGTGACGTCCGGGCGGACGCGTACCGCCGGCTGGAACGGCTGGCTCCCGGCGGGCTGTCGGCGTTCCGGTCCGGAGACCTGCTCGCTCGGCTGGTCGCCGACGTGGACGCGGTGCTGGACGTAATCCTGCGGGTCGCGCTGCCGGTGGCCGCCGCAGGGATCACCGGCGCCGCCACGGCGGTGTTCCTCGGGCTGGTCCTGCCGGCCGCCGGGGTGGCGACCGCGGTGGGCGTCGGACTGGCTCTGGTCGTGGTGCCGTGGCTGGTGGCCCGGTCCGCCCGCGCGGCCGAGCGTGCGGTCGCTCCCGAGCGCGGTCGGCTGGCCACCGCCACCACCGAACTCCTCGACGGAGCACCGGACCTGCTGGCCTACGGTGCGACCGGCCCGGTGCTGGAGCACGTGCGTGCCGGCACGGAACGGCTTCGGCGGGCCGAGCGCAGGTCGGCCTGGAGCGCGGGCCTCGGCTCGGCCGGCCTGGTGCTGGCGGTCGGTGCGGCCTGCTGGGTGGGCCTCGCGGTGGGGGTTCCCGCGGTCGCCGGTGGCCGGCTGGACCCGGTGCTGCTGGCCGTGGTGGCGTTGGTCCCGCTGGCCCTGGCCGACGTGTTCGCCCCGATCCCGGCAGCGGCGCTGGGCGCCACGCGTGCACGTCCGGCGCTGGCCCGGCTGACGCAGCTGCGGTCGGCGCCAGAGCCGGTCGCCGAACCCGAGCACCCACTGCCTCTGCCGCCCGGCCCGCACCACCTGAGGGTGGACGATCTCGCGGTGCGCTGGTCGGCGGACGCGCCGTGGGTGTTCACCGGTGTCAACCTGGACCTGCCACCCGGCCGGCGGATCGCCGTGGTCGGGCCGAGCGGATGCGGCAAGAGCACACTCGCCCAGGCGCTGGTGCGGTTCGTGGAGCCGGGCCGGGGCCGGATCAGCCTGGACGGTGTGGACGTACGCCGGTTCGCCACCGACGACGTGCGTACGGTGGTCAGCCTGTGCGCCCAGGACGCCCACATCTTCGACACCACCCTCGCCGAGAACGTCCGGCTGGCCCGGCCCGGCGCCGACGACGCCGACGTACGTCAGGCCCTGGAGCGGGCCCGGCTGCTGGACCGGCTGGAATCGTTCCCAGCCGGCATCCACACCAGGGTCGGCGAACACGGCGAGCGGTTGTCCGGTGGCGAACGCCAACGGCTGGCGCTGGCCCGGTGCCTGCTGGCCGGAACCCCGGTGGTGGCGTTCGACGAACCCACCGAGCACCTGGCGGAGCCCGACGCCACCGCGCTCACCCGCGACCTGCTCGCCGCGACCGCCGACCGCACCGTCATCCTGGTCACCCACCGCGCGGTGCCCGCCGATCTGGTGGACGAGGTGCTGGACCTGGGGCCTACCGTCGCCGCTCGGTGAGCTGCCGGATGTGGTCGTACTCCTGCGCGGACGGCGGGTCGACGCCGACCCGCACCGGACCGGCCGGCAACCCCAGGAGGTCCAGTGCGGCCTTCAGGCTCGCCGTACCACCGGACAGCGCGTCGACCACCGTGTCAACCTCGGCTTGCGCGCGCTGCTCGGTCACCGCGTCACCGGCCCGCACCGCCGCGGCCAAGTCCAGGAACGGTCCCGGGAAGGCCGCGGAGACACCGGAGACGACGCCGGTGCCACCGATGCGGTGGATCCGGGCCAGGTCGATGTCCGCCCCTGAATAGACCGCGAACTCTCGCGGCAGGGCCGCGCGGTAGGCCGCCACCGCGTCCACCGGCTGCCCGCTGACCTTCACCCCGGCCAGGCCTGGGATCGTTGCCAGCTCGGCCAGGAGTTCCACGTCCACCCGGGTGTTGGTGAGACTTTCGAAGAGATACGCGTACACCGCCGCTCCGCCGGCCGCGTCTGCCACGGTTCGGAAGTGGTCGAGCACCACCTGGCGGCTCGCCGGGTGGTAGTAGGGCGTGAGCGCGGCGAGCTTGCGTGCCCCGAGCCCGACCGCCGCCCGGGTGAGTGCCACGGCCTGGTACGTCGTCGCCGCCCCGACGTGGGCGTAGACGCCGTCCGTGTCCGGCCAGACCTCCAGCGCCGCGTCCACGACGGCGAGGCGTTCGGCGTCGGACAACGCGACGAACTCGCCGTTCGTACCGGCGACCAGCACCCCGTTCACGCCGTACGTCGCGACGTGGGCGAGCAGGGTGCGAACCCCGGCGACGTCGAGCGACTGGTCGTGACCGAACGGTGTCGGCGCCGCGGTGATCACCTGAAGGCCGGGCACCGGGTCGGGCGTTGCGTCGGGCATGAGGTGTCCGTTCCGTCGTCGTCGGGTCATCGTGCGTGGTCGGTGCACCCTGGTTGTGCACGCGGACCGGTGGCCTCGCGTCCGATACCGGTCGTGCTCCGCTGCGGGGCCACACGGGCGTCGCCGATCGTTCGTCGGCTCTCGGTAAGGTCCGAAGCGAGGTGTCCGGTAAGCGGACACGACGAAGGGACAGTTCGCATGACCATGCGTTTCGGTGTGTTCGTACCCCAAGGCTGGCGGATGGACCTGACCGAGATCTCCGATCCGGTCGAACAGTACGAAGCGATGACCGCCGTCGCCAAGGCCGCCGACGCGGGACCATGGGACTCGATCTGGGTTTACGACCACTTCCACACGGTGCCCGAGCCCACGCAGAACACCACGTTCGAGTGCTGGACCATCACCTCGACGCTGGTGCGCGACACCCAGCGGGTCAACGTGGGCCAGATGGTCGGCTGCAACGGCTACCGTCACCCGGCGCTGTACGCCAAGATCGCCTCCACGGTCGACGTCGCGAGCCACGGCCGCCTGTACGCCGGCATCGGCGCGGGCTGGTACGAACACGAATGGAAAGCCTACGGCTACGAGTGGCCGGAGCTGCGGGACCGGATGGGTGCGTTCCGTGAGGCCACCGAGCTCATCTACAAGATGTGGACCGAGGACGCGCCGGTCTTCAACGGCAAGTACTACTCGATCGACAAGCCGTACAACGAGCCGAAGGGCGCGCGCAAGCCGCACCCGTCGTTCTGGATCGGTGGCGGTGGCGAGAAGGTCACGCTGAAGCTGGTCGCGAAGTACGGCGACGCGGCCAACATCGGTGGCGGTGACCCCGAGGCGTTCAAGCACAAGGCCTCGGTGCTGAAGGAGCACTGCGACAAGCTGGGCCGCGACTACGACTCGATCATCAAGTCGACCAGCCTCAACGTGTTCCCGATCGAGGCCGGCGCCGACCCGGAGAAGGCCACCGCGAAGGCCCGCGGCCGGCAGAGCTACGAGCAGTTCGCCGACGCCAACGTCGTGGGCACCGCCGACGAGATCGCGGCGAAGGTCGAGGCGCTGGTCGAGGCCGGCTCGGACTACCTCATCACCTACATCCCCGGTGTCGCCTACGACCACGAGCCGCTGCAGCGGTTCGCGGACGAGGTCATCCCGCGCTTCAGCTGACGGATCCGCCGCTGTCCGCCGCTGTCCGCAGCGGTTCGTCACGGTTGCTCGAACGGGCCGCTTCCTTCCACGGCGGAGGAGGCGGGCCCGTTCGCCTTGTCGGTTCGGAAAACGCGACCGGTCTCGCGACCGGCCTGCTGCCCGCCCGGGCCCACCACGATGTCGGATTCCCGCCAGGATCGGACCGGGGGAAAGGTTAGGTTGACGGGGTGCGGTGATCGGGCCGGCCACCGGCACCACCTGTACCGAACGAGGAACCGAGGCGAGGGATCCATGCGTACTTCCACCACCGCCACGCCCGCCGACGTGAGGGCGACGACCGCTGCGGCCGCGTCCCGTCCCGCGACACCGGGAGCCGGGCGGCGCACCCACACGAGGGTCGACAGTCCGGTCGGGCCGCTCACGCTGGTCGCCACCGACGGTGTGCTCGCCGGCCTCTACATGTCCGACCAGCGCCACCGGCCCGGCCAGGAGACGTTCGGCGTCCCGGACCCGGACGGGTTCGAGGAGGTCACCGCGCAACTGGAGGCGTACTTCGCGGGTCGCCTTCGCGAGTTCGACGTACCGCTCGCGCCGGTGGGCACCGCGTTCCAGCAGCAGGTGTGGGCCGGACTGCGGTCCATCCCGTACGGCGAGACCCGGGGCTACGGCGAACTCGCCCGCGAGATCGGCAGGCCGGCCGCGTCCAGGGCCGTCGGACTGGCCAACGGCCGAAACCCGATCGGCATCATCGTGCCCTGCCACCGGGTGGTGGGCGCGTCCGGAAGTCTCACGGGGTACGGCGGCGGGCTGGAACGCAAGCAGTTCCTGCTGGACCTCGAACGCCGGGTCCGCGCCGCCTGAGCCTGTCGCGAAGCCGAGCCGGTGCACTGGGCGGGACGTAGTAGTTGCGATCACTACTACGTCTCGTCTAGGCTCATCGCACGTGATCGACGAACTGGTGCGGGTGGGCTTCTCCTCCCAGGAGGCCCGGGTCTACGTCGCGGCGCTGCGGCAGCCGTCGGCGACCGGCTACGAGTTGGCCAAGCTCGCCGGCCTGCAGCGGGCGAACGTCTACCAGGTGCTGGCCTCGCTGACCGAACGCGGCGTCGTGGAGCAGGTCGGCGACGCACCCGCGCGGTTCCTCGCCCAGCCACCGGCTCAGGTGCTGGGCCGGATCAAGCACGAGACCGCCCGGCGGTGCGACGCGCTGGTCGCCGACCTCGCCGCGCTGTCCGGCCCGGCGCAGCCCACCGCGTTCTGGAGCCTGAAGGGCCGGGAGTCGGTGATCGAGCGCGCCGGTGCCCTGGTCGCGGACGCCCACGATCGGGTGGCGGTCTGCCTGTGGGCCGACGACCTGGACTGGCTGGGTGCGCCGCTGCGCGCGGCCGCGCGGTCGGGCTGCCACGTCGTCGTCAACGTCTTCGGTGACGTGCCGGTCGACTTCGGCGAGGTCTACCGCCACGAGCCGCCCGCGAAGACTGTCGGCGGGCATCTGCTCACCCTCGCCGTGGACTCCACGACGGCCCTCATCGCGTCCCTGGACGAGCCCGCCGCGGCCGTGCACACCGAGCACCCCGCGCTGTTGCGGGTGGTGGAGAAACTCATCCGGGACGAGGCCTACCTCGCCGCCATCTACGACCAGCTCCGGCCGCAACTGGAGGAGACGTTCGGTCCGCACCTGGTCGACCTGCGGTCCAGGTTGCTCCCCGCCGAGCAGGCCAGTGCCCTGCTGTCGGTGGTCGGGTTCGGCGCGGGCGCGCCGGTCGTGGAGGAACTCCTCCCGCCGGAGTAGTGCGATCCCTGGTCGGAATCTCAGTACCTGTTCGGACTCTTGGTTCCTGTTCGGAAATCCGTGTGCTCCGACGCCTCGTAAAGGATGGGTTGACATGGGTGCGGTCGTCATCGTGGACGCATTGTGGGGAGACTCCGGAAAGGGCAAGGTGTGCGCGCACCTTGCCGTACGTGACAAGGCGCCGCTGGCAGTACGCGCCGGCGTCGGCACCAACGCCGGCGCGAGCGTGACGCTGGACGACGGCACGCTCGTTCGCGCGCGGCAGCTACCGACCGGGTGGATCAACCCGGGTACGACCGTCGCGGTGGGGTCCGGCGTCCTCGTCGACCCAACCGTGCTGGCCGGGGAGGTGGCGAGGTTCGACCTCGACGGCCGCGTGCTCGTGGACGGGCGCTGCGCCCTGATCGAGCCCGGGCACGTCGAGGCCGAGCGCGCCGACGCGCACCTGGCCGCGACCGTGGGTTCGACCTGCACCGGCAACGGCGCCGCCCGGGCGGACTTCGTGCTCCGCCGGGCCAGGCAGGCGCGTGACGAACCGGCCCTCGCGCCGTACCTCACCGACGTCGCCCGGCACGTGAACGACGTGGCCCGCGACGGTCTGGTGCTCGTGGAGGGATCGCAGGGAACCCTGCTGTCGTTGGCGTTCAGTGACGAGTACCCCTACACGACCTCCGGCAACTGCACTGCCGCCGCGGCGATGGACGACGTCGGCCTGAACTGGCGGTTGGTGCAGGACGTGCTGATGGTGGTCAAGGCTCTGCCGACCCGGGTCGGTGAGGGCCCCTTGCCGTACGAGCTGCCCGAGGAGGAGGTGCTCCGGCGCGGCATCGCCGAGTACGGCGTGGTCACCGGGCGCCCGCGGCGCAAGGCCGGCCGGCTGGACCGGGAACTCCTCGGCTACGCCGCGATGCTCAACGGGCCCACCCAGATCGCGTTGACGTTCTGCGACCACGTGGACCCCGCGATGCGCGGTGCCCGCGACGCCGGGGCGATCACCGCGCCGGTCCGGGCGCTGATCGAGCAGGTCGAACACGACACCGGTGCGCCGGTGGTGTTGCTGGACACAGGTCCGGGTCTGAGCGACATGATCGATCTCCGCTGAGGCTGCGAGGAACGGCTGCGGCCCTCGTCAGGTCAACCCGAGCTTGACAAGGTGCACCGCGCGGAACAGGACCCGGAGGTTCGCAACATCGCGCCACAGCTCACGGCGGCGCACGTACCGCTTTGTAGTCGGCGTTGGAGACGGCGTTGAACTCCGGGTTCCAGGTATAGGTGCCTTGCGGGACCTCCCGATCCGCACGGGCGTCATAGGCCGCATGCCATGACCGGTCGTTCTGCAGGCCGGCGCCTGCTGGCCCTAAGGACCTCCTGGATTTTCCCTTGTGGACAAGCGGTTTCCGGCGGGCGGCAGCTGAAAAGGTACGGTAGAATCGAACACATGAGCGACGGCGGTGAGTGCTTCGACGACGGTCCGGGTGAGGAACTCGGGCCTCGTCGGGTGCTGCCTGCGGGGCTGGCGGAGATGCCGGCTGGTCCGCGGTTGGCAGTGCTGGTCGCCTCGGTGGATCGGAGCATGTGTAACGGGTTCGAGCTGGAGGAGTCGATCAAGGCACGGCGGCGGCTGATCTGCTGGCTGGAGGCTGAGTGCCTGTCCGATGTGAACGAGCTGGCCTACGCCGAACCCGGCATGAGCGATAGACCGGCCGAGCGCAGTGTCATCCCGGATGAGATGACACGAGATCCTCGAACCGCTGCTGGGCTGGACCGGCTACCGCGCGCACCAGTACGTGTCTTTGGCCACCACCCTTCCCCGCCTCCCGCGGGTGCGGGAGGCCCTGGCGTCCGGGCAGCTGGAGATCAACGAAGTCCGCACCATCGTGGACCGGATCACCGACGCCAAACCCGACCTGTGGGGCGCCATCGAGGACGCCATCTTCCCCAAGGTCCTGGAACTGCGTGGAGGACTACTACGGGCGAAGGTCGAGGCGGAGGTGCTCAAGGCCGACCCCGAAGCGGCCGCCAAGCGGCACCGGGCCGCGCGGACCGGGCGGAACGTCGCGACCTGGCCCGCAGTCGACGGGGTGACAGACCTCGCCGTCCGCGGACTCTCCGCCGACCAGGCCGCCGAAGCGTACGGCAACATCGACGCCATCGCCCGCGCCGTGAAGTCCACCGGCGACCCACGCACCCTCAGCCAACTCCGCGCCGACGTCGCCGCCTCCCTGCCACCGGCACCGCCGACATCACCGACTGCTCGGCTCCATCGGCCACCGCTGACCAGCGTGACAGGCGGAACGAGGCGGCGCAGGACGAAGCCGCAAACGACCATGCGGAACAAGGCCAATCTGCGCAGGACGACTCTCGGGCACAGGGCGAGCCCGAGACCGACCTTGGCGAGCTGGGTCCCTGTGCCGTGCACCGGTTCCCCGACCACGACCTGCACGACAGCTGGTGTGAGTGTGGCGACTGCTCCCCGGCGCCGGTCGCCAGGTGCACTGTGTGCGGGGCGGCCGCGAAGAACGGCGTCCCGGTCCACGACACTGCCGCCCACGAAGCCGGGAACAAGGCAGCCGGGGACAAGGCAGCCGGGGACGAGGCGGTCGATCCGCCGCGTCCGCCTGATCCGCCGGCAGACAACTCGACGTCACCACCAATGCCGCCCTGGTCTTCCTCGCAGCCGAGCTGGGGCGCCATACGCACGCGGGCGAAGGTGCAGCGGATCAAGTCCGTTGCGGCGGTCCACGCTGACCGCGTCAGCTGGTCACGTCGCGGCCGGCGAATCTCGCCCACGCCGCGGCGAGGAACACCGCGATGTAGGCAAGGGAAAGCCACAGCCCCGGTGCCACCGACTCGGTGGCGATCGGCGAGCGCAGCAGGTCGCCGAACCCGGTCCAGTAGTGGGTCGGGAGGTACGGATGCAGCCGGCCCAGTTGGGGGATCACGTTCAGGATCTGGCTGGTGAGGCTGAGGATCACGGTGGCGATGGTGGCCCCGATGGGTTGTTCGGTGAGCGTGGACACGAACAACCCGATCGCGCCCAGCGTGGACAGGCAGACCGCGAGATAGGCGCACACCAGCAGCAACCGGCCCAGCCCCTCCACGAAGCCGACCTGGACGCCGGACAGCAACACCATCGGCCCACCACCGAAGAGGATCAGCCCGGCGACCGAGCCCACCACCGCGACCAGCAGTGTGCAGGCGAACGCGAACACCACGATCCCGGCGTACTTCACCGCCAGCAGCCGGGTGCGTTCGACCGGTACGGCGAGCAGGCCACGCAGCGTGCCCTGGTTGGCCTCACCGGCCACCGCGTCGCCTGCGATCGCCGACACCGCGAGCGGGAGGAACAACGGGAGCTCGACGGTGAGCGCGGCGAGCGCCACGAACAGGCCGTTGGAGGTGATGCCGGCGAAGAAGTTCGGGCCGTCCTCACCACCACCGCCACCGGAGGACGGCGAGGACAGCTTCACCGAGATGGCGATGACGAGGGGTACGGCGGAGAGCACTGCCATCCCCGCCCAGTTGCGCCGGCGGCCGAACAGCAGGGCCAGCTCCGACCAGAAGAACCGCGGGCTCACCCGACGGTGCGGCCGCGCGCTCGCCCGCCCGGCGATCGGCTCAGCCGCTGACATCGAAGCCCTCCCCGGTCAATGACACGAACACGTCCTCCAGCCCTGGTGTCTGCACACCGAACGCGCGTACAGGCACGCCGTCCTCGACCAGCACCGGCACGATCTTCTCCGGCGGCACGTCACCGATCAGAGCACTGACCTTCGTCCCGGCCACCGCGAGCTCTGTCAACCCGAACCTGCGCAGTGTTCCCTCGGCGAGGTCGGGTCGTTCGGTCTCCACCTCCACCCGGGCCTGCGCGCTCGACCGCACCTGTGCCAGCGGCGCCTGCGTCAGCAGCTTCCCGACGTGCATGACGCCCACGTGCGAACAGATCTGCTCGACCTCCGAGAGCAGGTGCGTGGACAGCATGACGGTCGCGCCGTCGCGGGCGAGGTCGGCGACGAGGTTGCGCACCTCGCGGGTGCCCTGCGGGTCCAGGCCGTTGGTGGGTTCGTCGAGGATCAGCAGGTCGCGTGGCTGCAGGAGTACGGCGGCCAGCCCGAGCCGCTGCCGCATGCCGAGGGAGTAGGCGCGGTAGCGCTTGCGGGCGGCCGCGAGGAGTCCCACCCGGTCCAGGGCGGCGTCCACTCGTCGCCGCGCGGTCGCCGGGTCCGCCGTACGGTCGGCCGCGTCCAGCCGGTGCAGGTTGGCACGCCCGGACAGGTAGGGATGGAACGCCGGACCCTCCACGAGCGCACCGATCCGGGGCAGGGCACGAGCGGACTCCCGGGGAATCGGGCAGCCGAGGAGTTCGTGCCGACCGGCGGACGGGCGAACGAGGCCGAGCAGCATCCGGATCGTGGTCGTCTTGCCCGAGCCGTTCGGCCCGAGGAAGCCGTAGACGGCGCCGGTCGGCACGGTCAGGTCGAGGTCGTCGACCGCGACCTGACCGGACCGGAACCGCTTGCGCAGACCGTACGTACGGATCGCCGGCGTGTCCTCGTGGTGCCCGCCCGCCAGGTCGGCGGGCACCACCGCGGACGCGGACTCACTCACGACGCCCCGCCCTCGCTCACTTCGTACTCGCTCACTTCGTCGACCCGGCGACGGCGTACAGCCGGTCCGGCGACACCGCGCCCGCCAGCACCCGGCCGTCGTCGGTGACCAGCACGGAGAACAGCGAACCCTTCAGGACGCGGCCGCTGCCCCAGCTGCCGCTGACCTTCGGCAGGGCGTTCAGCACCTGGCCGAGCTGACCGAACTGGCCACCGGATCGGTCACCGGGCTGGTCGCCTTGCTTGCCCTTGCCGGGCGCGGCCGCCTGCTCGGCCGGCATCGTGGCCACCACGACACTGGTCCAGCCCTTGCCGACCACCCGCGGCTGCTCCGCAGGCTTGGCTGGGACGCTCTTCGGAGCGTGCCTCCTGCCGGAGCCCTTCTCGCCTTCGGTCACCTTCGTGCCCGGTGGCGGGGTGAAGCGGAACTGGTCGGCACTGGGCCGGGTGAAGCTGATCGAGGTGAACCCCACCTGGAACGCCGGCTCGCTCGATCCCTTGGCGAACACCTGCACCTGCAGCGGAATGTGCCGCGTGCCGTCGACCGCCAGCCGGACCTGGCCGACCAGGGAGGAGGCGTCGCGCGGGGTGAGGATCAGCAGGTACGCCGACCGGCCGGCGACCTTGGCGGTGCCGTCGGTGGTGACCTTCGTGGTCGGGTCGAGCGCCTTCAGCGCCTGGTCGGCGGCCTCCTGCGGCGTCTTCGGCAGGTCGGCGGGCAGCTTCGACGGGTCCGGAGCAGCGTGCTTCGACTTCGCCGGCAGCGTGCGGTGGGTGGCCGCGCGGTCCTGGCTGGACCACAGCCACAGGTCCGAGCCGTTGCGTACGACGTCGGACTCGCCCAGGGTGCCGAGCAACGCCAGGCGTAACCGCTGCGGACCGTCGTACCACACTCGCAGGGTGTGGCTGCCGCTGACGAGCGAGCTGAGGTCGGAGCTGCCGCCTCCGCCGTCCAGGGCGGGAAGCTCGGGAAGCCCGAGGTCGGACTGCTGGGACACGGTGCCGGAGAACGGGACGGGATCGGCCTTCTGCAGGTCGACCAGCAGCTGGGCGGCGGTCCGCGACGGCAGGGCGCCGGCCGCGTCGGCTCGCAGCATGGTGCCGGCCGTGCCGGCGGTCAGCACCAGCGCAAGGACGGCCGCCGGAGCCAGCCAGCGCAGGGCAGGACGGGACGTGAACAAGCCGGGCCTCCTCAACAGATCTCCTCGGGGGAGTGCGGGGACGTCGACCCCATCCTGCGTGGTGCCGCCTGTGAGCACGCTGAGAAGCTCCCTCCCGCGAGCGATTCTGTGCGGCGGCTGTCCTGGCTGCTCGCCCGGGCGGCGCCGCGCGTGTCACGCTGGTGCGCGTGCGACTGCTGCTCGTCGAGGACGAACCCCGGCTCGGCCGTGCCCTGGTGCGCGGCCTGTCCGCCGAGGGCTTCGTCGTGGACCTGGCCACCGACGGCCGCGACGGGCTGGATCGCGCACTGCACGGCGGGTACGACGCGGTGGTGCTGGACGTGATGCTGCCCGCCATGTCCGGCTACGACGTCGTACGCGCGCTGCGCGCGGAGCAGCACTGGGTGCCGGTGCTGATGCTGTCGGCGAAGGACGGCGAGTACGACCAGGCCGACGGGCTGGACGCCGGCGCCGACGACTACCTCACCAAGCCGTTCTCGTACGTCGTGCTGGTGGCCAGGCTGCGGGCCCTGCTGCGCCGCGGTGCCCCCGAACGCCCGACCGTGCTGACCGCGGGCGACCTCACCCTGGACCCGGCCAGCCGGCGGGTGACCCGGGCGGGTGCGGAGATCGCGCTGACCGCCAGGGAGTTCGCGTTGCTGGAGTACCTCATCCGGCGACCCGGTGACGTGGTGACCAAGATCGAGCTGCTCGACCACGTCTGGGACGCCGCCGACGACACCGACCCGAACGTCGTCGAGGTGTATGTCGGCTACCTCCGCCGCAAGATCGGCCGGTCGGCGCTGGAGACCGTGCGCGGAGCCGGCTACCGCCTGGTCACCGACGTGACCGTGGGGTGAACCGGTGAACGCGCGCGGGCTGACCCGCCGGTGGCACCGGCTGACCCTGCGGGGCCGGCTGATCCTGATCGGCTCGGTCGGGGTGGCGGCCGGGCTCGCCCTGGGCGGGCTGATCCTGGTCCGGACGCTGGAGTTCACGTTGCAGCGCAACCTGGACGAGGGTGCGGTCGGCACTGCTCGCGACGTCGCCGGGCTCGTACACGCCGGGCGGTTGTCCGACCCGATTCCGGTCGGCGGCGGAGTGTCGTTCGTGCAGGTGGTGGACGGGCGGGGGCGGGTGACCGCGGCGTCGGCGGGCGCGGACCGGCTGGTGCCGATGCTCGGGCCCGGCAACCTGACGTCGGTGCGCAGCGGTGCCCGGCTGACCGTGGACGGAGAACAGCTGGGGATCACCGGCGCGGTCCGGGTGGTCGGCGAGCCGTTGCCGGGCGGGCGGACGGTTCTGGTGGCGGTGTCCGAACGCGGGACGGCCGAATCGATCGGCGTCGTCAAGGGGACCTTGCTGGTGGCGTTCCCGATCCTGGTCGGGCTGCTGGCAGCGGTCGCCTGGCGGGTGGTCGGCTGGACGCTCGCTCCGGTGGAGACGCTGCGCCGGGGCGCGGCTGAGATCACCGGGACGAGTTCGGCGCGGCGGCTGCCGGTGCCGGCCGGCAACGACGAGGTGCACCGGCTCGCGGTGACGCTGAACGACATGCTCGAGCGGCTGGAGTCGACCCGGCGGCGGCAACGGGCGTTCGTGGCCGACGCCGCGCACGAGCTCCGCAGCCCGCTGGCCAGCATGCGTACCCAGCTGGAGGTCGCGGTCCGGCTGGACACGCCTGCACCGGGGGCCGGCTCGCAGCCGGAGTTGCTCACCGACCTGCTGACGGACCTGAACCGGCTGGCCGACCTGACCAACGACCTGCTGCTACTGGCCCGCGCCGACGAGGGTGCCCTGCCCCCGCCGGCCGAGCGGGTGGACGTGGCCGCGCTGGCCAAGGAGCTGGCCGGCAGGTACGCGGGCGCGCGGGTGCCGGTCCAGGTGGAGGCGCCCGAGGCCCGATGGGTACGCGGCACGCCGGGCGCGCTGCGGCAGCTGATCGCCAACCTGGCCGACAACGCCGTCCGGCACGCCACCACCCAGGTACGGGTCGCGGTGGAGGACCCGGGGGAGGGCGTGCTGATCACCGTCACCGACGACGGGCCCGGGATCGCGCCCGCGGACCGGGAGCGGGTGTTCGGCCGGTTCACCCGGCTGGACGACGCCCGGGCCCGCGACGACGGCGGCAGCGGGCTGGGCCTGGCGATCGTGCGGGAGCTGGCCCGCCTCCACGGCGGCACGGTGACGCTGGCCGACGCGGGTCCCGGCGTACGGGCCGAGGTACGGCTGCCCGCTGCGGACCGGGTCTGACCAGCGCCCTTGGGTGGTGACCGGCTGTGACCACCCCGGGCGTCGGCGGTTCCCGGCCGGGTCTGGGAGGATGAACGATCGTGGAGTACGTCGTCGCAGCCATCGTCATCGCAGTCATCGCCCTCGGCGCCGCCGGAACGTTCCTGATCACCAGGGTCCGCCGCCGTGAGCTGCCGCCGCAGGCGGACCGAGGCGCCGGCACCATCTCGCCGCCCGCCGAGAAGGAGTCCGAGGCGGAGGGCCCGGTCACGACCGCCGAACGCCCGACCGGCACCGGCGCCCCCGCTCCGCCCACCGAGGAACTCGATCTCGTCGAGCCGCCCACGCCCACCTTGGAGCGGCCCGCACCCGCCGAGGGCCGCCTGGTCCGGCTTCGTTCCCGGCTGGCGCGTTCGCAGAGCGCGCTCGGCAAGGGCCTGCTGGCGATGCTGTCCCGGGACCGGATCGACGAGGACACCTGGGAGGAGATCGAGGACTCCCTGCTGTCCGCCGACGTCGGCGTGGGCCCGACCCAGGAGCTGGTCGAGCGGCTGCGCACCCGGGTGCGGGTCGAGGGTGTCGCCAGCCCGGAGCAGGCGCGGGAGATCCTCCGGTCAGAGTTGCTGCACCTCGTCGGCACCGATCTGGACCGCTCGGTGCACGCCGACCGTACGGCCACGAACCCCGCCGTGGTGCTCGTCGTCGGCGTCAACGGCACCGGCAAGACGACCACCTGCGGCAAGCTCGCCCGGGTCCTCGTCGCCGAGGACAAGGACGTCATTCTGGGCGCCGCGGACACCTTCCGCGCCGCCGCGGTCGCCCAGCTGGCGACCTGGGGTGAGCGGGTGGGCGTACCCACCGTGCGTGGCCCGGAGGGTGGCGACCCGGCCAGTGTGGCGTTCGACGCGGTGAAGGCCGGGGTGGAGCAGGAGTCCGACGTGGTGATCGTCGACACCGCCGGCCGGCTGCACACCAAGACCGGGCTGATGGACGAGCTCGGCAAGGTCAAGCGGGTGATCGAGAAGCAGGCGCCGGTGAGCGAGGTGCTGCTGGTCATCGACGCCACCACCGGGCAGAACGGCCTCACCCAGGCCCGGGTGTTCGCCGAGGTGGTCGACGTCACCGGCATCGTGCTCACCAAACTGGACAGCACCGCCAAGGGCGGCATCATCATCGCCGTGCAGCGCGAACTCGGCGTGCCGGTCAAGCTCGTCGGCCTCGGCGAGGGCGCGGACGACCTCGCGCCGTTCGCTCCGGAGGAGTTCGTCGACGCGCTGCTCGCGGACTGACCAGTCGGCGACCGGCCCGGCGACGACGTGGTGACCGTGGTGGTGATCCGATGACCGCCGATGGGATGACCAGGCCGGACCTGCCGGACCTGCCCGTGGACACGCGGGTGTGGGCGGCGCACGCGGACGCCTGGCAGGCGATGGGCCGGATCCGGGTGGCCGCCGGAGGCGGTGCCGCGCGGTTGCCGGGCTGTTCGGTGATGGCCTCCGGCCTGCCGCACCCGCAGTGGAACAACGGCGACGTGACCGACCCGGCGCTGTTCGACCTGGAGCAGGTGCGCGCGTGGTACGCACCCCGAGGCGTGCCGTGGGGAGTGCGGGTGCCGGCAGGCACCCCGTGGCGGTACGGCCGGTGGTTGTTCCGGAAGCGGTGCATGACATTGGCGGCCCCGGCGTACGACCCTCCCGCCGCGCCGCCACCGGGGGTCACCATCACCCCGGCCGGACCCGACGAGGCGGAACTTTTCGCCACCGTGGACGCGGACGCGTTCGGCGACCCGGTGGAGCAGAACCTCGCCTGGGTACGCCCGCAACTGGGGGCCGACGGCTTCCGGTCCGTGCTGGCCCGGCTGGACGGCGAGCCGGTCGGCGTGGCCACCGGCATACGCACCGGCGGCCCCGGCGGTGAGAGCGTCGGCGTCTTCGGCGTGGGCGTTCTTCCGGGGGTCCGGAGGCGCGGCATCGGCGCCGCGCTCACCGCGGACATCCTGACCTGGGGCTTCGGCGGTGGCGCGACACTCGCCCACCTCAACCCCGAGACCGAGGAGGCCGCCCGCCTCTACACGCGGTTGGGCTTCACCGAGGTCGCCGGCCTGGACATCTACGTCGCCCTCGACGGCTGACAGCGCGGCGCCGCCTCCTTTACACCGGGACGGAGTCCGACGAGGTACTCCCGGACAGGGAGACGCTGGCGCGGCGGCAGGACGCAGCTGCCCACGCGGTGCTGGGAAAGGCCTAGCCTGGGTCGGAGGCGACTCGCCTGCCCGCACTGGTGGGCGAGCCCACCGACGCAGGAGGAGTGGCGATGACCAGCACCGACCGGGCCACCGAGCGAGGCGGCGACCTGCTCGCCCGGCACCGCGCAGTGCTCCCGAACTGGCAGGCGCTCTACTACGACGACCCGCTGGAGATCGTCGGCGGGCAGGGGCGCCGGCTCACCGGCGGCGACGGCCGGACCTACCTCGACTTCTTCGCCGGGATCCTGAGCAACTCCCTCGGCTATGGCGTACCCGAGATCAACGACGCAGTCCGCCGCCAGCTCGACACCGGAGTGGTGCACACGTCCACCGCCTACCTCGGGCGGGCCCAGGTGGAGTACGCCGAACGGGTCGCGGAGCTGTCCGGCATCCCCGGCGCGAAGGTGTTCTTCGTCAACTCCGGTACGGAGGCCAACGAGGCCGCGCTGCTGCTCACCACCCACGCCCGGCGCAGCAACCAGGTGCTGGCGCTGCGCAACTCCTACCACGGCCGCGCGTTCGCCACGGTCGCGATCACCGGCAACCGGAGCTGGGGTACGAGCTCGCTGTCCCCGGTCCACGTGAGCTACGTGCACGGTGGGTACCGCTACCGCAGCCCGTTCCGCCACCTGTCCGACGCCGACTACATCGAGGCGTGCGTGGACGACCTGCGCGACGTCATCCAGACCACCACCGCCGGCGACGTGGCATGCATGATCGCCGAGCCGATCCAGGGCGTGGGTGGGTTCGCCACCCCGCCGGACGGGCTGTACGGCGCGATGAAGCAGGTGCTGGACGAGTACGGCATCCACTTCGTGACCGACGAGGTGCAGACCGGCTGGGGCCGGACAGGGGAGCACTTCTGGGGCTACCAGGCACACGACGTGGTGCCCGACGTGCTGACGTTCGCCAAGGGTGCCGCGGGCGGGCTGGCGATCGGTGGCGTGGTCGCCCGCGCGGACCTGATGGACGGCCTGAACGCGAGCTCCCTGTCGACGTTCGGCGGCAACCCGCTGGCGATGGCCGCCGCGAACGCCACCCTGGACTACCTGCTCGCCCACGACCTGCAGGCCAACGCCGCCAAGCTCGGCGCGAAGCTGATGTCCGGGCTGCGGGCGCTCGCCGACGGTACGAACATCGTCGGTGACGTACGCGGCAAGGGGCTGATGATCGGCCTGGAGCTGGTCGAGCCGGGCACCGACACGCCCAGCCCGCGGGCTGCGGCGATGGTGCTGGCGGAGTGCCGGCGCGGCGGGCTACTGGTCGGCAAGGGCGGTCTGCACGGAAACGTGATCCGGATCGGGCCGCCGCTCACCCTCACCGAGGACGAGGCCGAGGAGGGGCTCGCGATCGCCTCCGACGCGATCGGGCGGGTGTACGAGGCGCTGGTCTGAGGTAACACGCCGGTCATCCGAGGTCATCCGGATCCGGAAACTCCTGTCCTATCGAGGACTGCGGGCCACGCGACGCTTTCGCCGGCCGGCGTACCGCCGCGACAATCATCAGATGCCCTCATTTCCCGCTCACACTCCTCGCCTGACCCGGCGGGACCTCCTGGCCGCCATGGGTGCCGGCGCGGGTGCCTGGGCGCTGGCCGGGTGCCGGCAGGACGGCGAGCCCGGCGCGGCCGGTGCGCCCACGGAGTTCCACGGTGGAACGGCGTACCAGGTACCGCCCAAGGGCCACTTCAACCTGATGGACGGCGTGACCGACGCCATTCTCGGTGACCACTTCTACCTCGACCTGATCCTCGCCCCGGGCGCGATGTATCGGTGGAAGGAGCAGAAGTGGGAACCGATGCTGCTGGAGAAGTGGCAGGTCGACGAGGCGGCTCGCACCTTCACCTGCACGCTGCGGTCCGGGCTGAAGTGGAGTGACGGCAGGCCGATCACCAGCAAGGACGCCCTGACCACCTTCTGGTGCCTGCGGATCATGCGGAACTCGCTGTGGGACTACCTGGACGACGTACGCGCGCAGGATGACCGGACCGTCGTACTCACCATGAGGAAGCCGTCGACCGTCGTGGAGCGCTACGTCCTGCGCCAGCACCTGCATGCGGACGCGACCTATGGCCCGTGGGCGCGCCGCGCGCAGCGGCTCTTCGGGTCCGGAAAGGACCTGGACACTCCAGAGGGCAAGCAGCTGAACGAGGAGTTCCAGGCGTTCCGGCCCGAACGCGCTGTCGTGTCCGGCCCGTTCGACTACGACTACGACACCATCACCAACGCCCAGTTGACGTTGGTGAAGAACCCCAAGGGGTACGCGGCGAACAAGATCGCCTTCGACAAGGTGATCGTTCACAACGGCGAGACGACCACGATCACGCCGGTCGTCCTCGCGAGACGTCTCGACTACGCCACCCACGGCTTCCCGGTGGCGACCGAGAAACAGCTTGTCAAGAAGGGCTTCCGGATCATCCGGCCACCGGTCTACTCCGGGCCCGCGCTGCTGTTCAACCTCGTCCGGCTGCCGGAGTTCGCCGACCCGGCCGCGCGGCAGGCACTGGCGCACGCGATCGACCGGGACCTCAACGGCAAGGTCTCGCTGGCGCGGTCGGGCCGGGGTGTGCGTTACCTGGCAGGGTTCTCCGACAACCTCGTACCGCAGTGGATGTCCGAAGCCGACCGCGGCCGGCTGAACGCCTACGAGTTCGACCAGGACAAGGCGGCCGGGTTGCTGACCGGTGCGGGGTGGCGGCGCCAGGGCAAGCGGTGGTTGACGCCACAAGGCAGGCCGGCGGAGTACGAGATCACCTTCCCGGCGGAGTACGCCGACTGGTCGGCGTCGGGTGAGAACGTCGCGCGCCAGCTGTCCGACTTCGGTGTCAGGGTCACCCCGCGCGGGGTCACCGAGTCACAACAGCCGATCGACGTGGACAAGGGCAACTTCTCCTTGGCCATCCAGTCGTGGGGCACGTCGGCGCACCCACACCCGCACTTCGCCTTCGTCCAGGACCTGTTCATCCACAACATTCCGGTGGCCGCGAACCAGGGCGGCCGGGGGATGGGATTCGAGTTGCGGCAGCGCACGAAGGTGCGTGGCCCGGTGGACCTGCAGCGGCTGGTGATCCAGGCGGGTGAGGGCCTCGACGAGGCGGCACAACGCGCCACCGTCACCACCCTCGGCCTGGCGTTCAACGAGCTGTTGCCGATGATCCCGTTGTTCGAGCGGTACGGCAACAACCCTGCGCTGGAAGGGGTTCGGGTGACCGCCTGGCCACCCGACGGCGATCCGCTGCTGCAGAACTCGCCGTACGCCGACAACTTCACGATCATGTTGCTGTACGCCGGACGCCTCCGGCCCGCGAAGGGAGCACGGTGAGCACGATGAGCACTGCGAGCGCGGGGTTCGCCTGGCCCCGTCGCCGGATCGCCCCGGTGTTCGCCGAGGGCGGGATGGTGGCCTCGGCCCACCCGCTGGTGACCGGCGCCGGACTGCGGGTGCTCGCCGGAGGCGGCAACGCCGTGGACGCCGCGGTGGCCTCTGCGCTGGTCGCGGCGGTGGTGATGCCGGAGATGTGCGGGCTGGGCGGCGACCTGTTCGCGCTGGTGCACGACCCGGAGGCAACCGGCCCCGAAGGCACCGTGACGTCCTTCCAGGGCAGCGGAATCGCGCCGCGTGCGGCGAGCCTGGAGTCGATGCGGAAGGCCGGCGACGGCGTGCACCTGCCGGGCCGCGGTCCGCTGTCGGTGACGGTGCCCGGTGCGGTGCACGGCTGGTTCGCGTTGCTCGAACGCCACGGCACCAGAACGTTCGCCGACCTCGCCCAGCCCGCGATCGGCTACGCCCACGGCCATCCGGTGTCGCCGGTGCTGGTGGGCTTCATCACGAAGTTCGCCGACCTGCTGGCCGCGGCGCCGTCCTCGGCCCGGGTGTTCCTCCCCGGCGGAACGCCGCCCGCACCCGGCAGCGTGCTCGCGCAACCCGACCTCGCGCGCACCCTGGAGCTGGTGGCCGCCGGTGGCCCCGAGGTCTTCTACCAGGGCGAGATCGCCGAGCGGATCGGTGCGTTCATGGCCCAGGCCGGCGGCGCGTTGTCCGCCGCGGACTTCAAGGACCACCACACCGACGTGTCGGCTCCGCTGTCCACGACGTACCGAGGCCACCGGGTGTTCCAGACCTGCCTGCCCAGCCAGGGTCTGGTGATGCTGGAGGCGCTGAACATCGCCGAACGCTTCGACCTCGCCGACCTCGGCGCCGCCTCTCCGGAACGCACCCACCTCCTGGTGGAGGCGACCAAGCTGGCGTTCGCCGACCGGTACGCCCACTGCTGTGGCGACGCGGCGTTCGGACCCTCGCCGGTGGAGCGGCTGCTGTCGAAGGACTGGGCGGGCGAGCGGGCGAGCCTGATCGGGCGCGAGGCCCGGCACGACGTGCCCGCCGGCACGTTCGACCCCGGCCACACCACCTACCTGTGCGTCACCGACCGCGACGGCATGATGGTGTCGCTGATCCAGTCCGTGGCCGCGAACTTCGGCAGCGGCCTGGTCGCCGGTGACACGGGTGTCCTGCTGAACAACCGCTGCCAGGCGTTCTCCCTCGACGAGGCCTCGCCCAACGTCTTCGCGCCCGGGAAGCTGCCCATGCACACGCTCAACTGCTACCTGATCGCCGACCGGGAGGGCCGGATGGCCATCGTCGGCGGCACGCCGGGCGGCGACCGGCAGCCGCAGTGGAACCTCCAGGTGATCACCGGGCTGCTCGACCACGGTCTCGACCCGCAGCAGTCGGTGGAGCAACCGCTGTGGATCAGCTCGCCGTCGGCGGGGGAGGACGGCAGGTTCACGCTGACGCTGGAGGGCCGGGTCGGTGCGGAGTACGCCGCGGCGCTGGCCGAACGCGGGCACGACGTGTCGGTCGACGCTGACTGGAGTGCGGAGAGCGGCGCCCAGGTGATCGCCCGCGACCCGGTGACGGGAGTGCTCACCGGCGGCAGCGACCCGCGTACCGAAGGATCCGCACTGGGCCTGTGAGCTCACCGCCCGAACTCACCGGCGGAATCCACCGGGAGAACAGGCCGCGGAAATCGGTGCGCGTGTGCTGGCGTTGACGCCGACGTCAAGGTCTAGCGTCGGTGGTCGAGGAGGCCAGATGCGCATCGGAGAGCTTGCCGAACGAACCGGCACGACCACGCGGGCACTGCGTTACTACGAGTCGCAGGGGCTGCTGGCTGCGCGGCGTACGTCGAACGGCTACCGCGACTACGGCGACACCGACCGGCGGATCGTCGAGGAGATCCGTTCCCTGCTGGCGATCGGGTTCTCGCTGGAGGAGACCCGGCCATTCGTGGAGTGCCTGCGGTCCGGGCACGAGGCCGGTGACGTGTGCCCCAGCTCCGTGCAGGTCTACCGCGCCAAGCTCGCCGAGATCGACGACTGTCTCACCCGGCTGGGTGCGGTGCGGGACCAGATCGAAGCGCAGTTGGCGACCGCGCTGCGGCGTACGGCCTCCGACCTGACCGACCCCACCGTTGGAGACACGACATGCTGCTGAACGACAACCCCTCCCGTACGTCCCGCGGGCAGGCAGGCCAGGAACTCGAGGCGGTCACCGACGCGACCTTCGCCGACCGGGTGCTCGGCAGCGACCTGCCGGTGCTGGTGGAGTTCTGGGCGACCTGGTGCGGGCCGTGCCGGATGCTCGGGCCGGTGCTCGAACAGATCGCGGGGGAGTACGCCGACCGCCTCCGGGTGGTCAAGATCAACTACGACGAGAACCCGCAGACCGGCATGTCCACCCACGTGATGGCCGTACCGACGATGCAGGTCTACCGCGGCGGGGAAGTGGTGAAGTCGCTCGTCGGCGCCCGTTCGAAGGCGCGACTGCTCGCCGAGTTGGAGGACGTGCTGTCACCGGCCTGAGGGGGCGTCGGGCCCGCCGGGGAGATTGCGGTCGTCGCCGGGTGGGTCGTCGGTGGAGTCGAGTCTCAGCCGCCGGGTCACCACGTCGTGGGCCACGTCGGCCAGGGGCCGGCCATGGGCGAAGGCGTGGGCCCGCAGCCGCGCCAGTGCCGCCCCCACCGGGACGCCCAGCTGGACGGCGACCATTCCGGTGGCCTGGTGCACCTCCGCTCGTGCCAGCCCGGCGCCGATCAGGTCCTCCAGCACCCCCGGCGGAGCCTGCCGCCCTCCGGCGCCCGGGTTGAGCACG
Organism: Actinopolymorpha singaporensis; assembly: GCF_900104745.1. Taxonomy (NCBI): domain Bacteria; kingdom Bacillati; phylum Actinomycetota; class Actinomycetes; order Propionibacteriales; family Actinopolymorphaceae; genus Actinopolymorpha; species Actinopolymorpha singaporensis. Next base: position 5,774,753 of record NZ_LT629732.1, on the reverse strand, counting down.
GCCCACGTCGCCGCATCCGCGGCCCGCAACGCCATGGTCAACCCCCCGCGGGACAACGGCCCGTGCTCCAGCCGGTACAGATCCAGTACGCCGAGTCTGGCGCCGCCGATCCGCATCGGAAGCGCGTACAGCGCACGCGCGCGCGTGCCGCGAGCACCTTCGGCGAAGCCGGGCCAGCGGGTGTCGGCGGGATCGGTGATGTCGGCCACCAGCACCGGACGACCGGAGGTGTGGGCATCCAGGCAGGGCCCCTCGGCGAGGCTGAACTGGAGCTCGTCCAGGCGGGTGGCGATCTCGTCGGTGGCACAGATCGGCTCCTGCCGATCCGGGTCGCTGATCAACGTCACCGCGGCACCGTCGGCCAGGTGCGAGGCCACCACCGCCTCGCAGATTCGCAGCGGAGCCTGCAGGCCGTTCTGTGCCACGACCCTGACGAGATCGCGGGCCAGACCGTCGTACTCGGCCATCCTGACTCCCCGGAGAGGTCTTCCGGCATGGCTCCCGGACGAGTGAGGTTACAAACGGTATGCCGCCCTTCGTTCAGGTCGACAGAGGAGCAGGACCTCACCGAACGGGATCGTCGCCTCTCGGTACGCCGAACGGGTGAAACCCGGCATTGACAGCGGGCAGGACGGTGATCGGCACCTGTCCAGCCCGGGTTGACAGCAGTGACAACTGCCCGGCGTCGGCGCTCTACGCTGAGCCGGGTGACGAAGTGGGTGCTGCGGTGCCGGGAGCTCGCGGCCACGGTGGACGCCGAGCAGGCGTTCCGGGCCCTCTTCGGCGCCGGCCGCCGGGCCTACTGGCTGGACAGCTCCATGGTGGGCGGGCCCGCGAGGTACTCCGTACTCGGCGAGTGCGCCGGTCCGCACGCCGACGTCCTCATCGACCAGGTCGGGCCGCGACCGACCCCGCCGGACCCGGATCCGGGTGACGCGGCGGATCCGGGTGACTCGGGTGACCCGGTTGACTCGGTCTACGACCGGCTCGAACGTCGGCTCGCCGAGCGACGTGTCGACGTCCCCGCGGAGCTGCCCGCCGAGCTCGCCTGCGGCTACGTCGGCTACTTCGGCTACGAGTTGAGGGCGCACGACGGCGCGCCCTCGCCACACCGGTCCGAGCTGCCGGACGCGTACTGGATGGCGGCGACGCGATACCTCGCCCTCGACCATCTGGCCGGACGCGCCTGGCTGGTCGAACTCGGCACTGCGGACACGCCCGCGTCCTGGCTGGACGACGCGGCCACCACGCTTGCGGGCCTGCCTGCGACCAGTCGTACCGACAGGCCGAACCCAGGCCTCCCGAACCCCTCGACGCCGGAGCCCGATCCCGAGCCCTGGCTGGCCCGCCCACGCGAGACCTACCTGCGCGACGTACGCCACTGCCTGGACCGGTTGCGAGCGGGTGACAGCTACGAGGTCTGCCTCACCAACACCGTGGAGATGCCCTTCGCGGGTACCCCGTTCGAGGCGTTCGAGGCGTTCGAGGCCTACTGCCGCCTGCGCCGCCGCAACCCCGCCCCGTACGCCGCCTATCTCCGGCTGGACGACCTCCACGTCCTGTCCGCGTCGCCGGAGCGCTTCCTGCGGGTCGACGCGCAGGGGTACGCCGAGTCCCGGCCGATCAAGGGCACCGCACCCCGCGGCGACGAGCCGGTGGCCGACGACCTTGCCCGCAAGGAGTTGTCGGCGAGCACCAAGGCGCAGGCGGAGAACCTGATGATCGTGGACCTCGTCCGCAACGACCTGGGCCGGGTGTGCGAGCCGGGAAGCATCAGCGTGCCGGCGTTCTGTTCGGTGGAGTCCTACGCCACGGTCCACCAGCTCGTCTCCACGGTGCGGGGCCGGCTGCGGTCCGACGTGACCGCCGTGCGCGCGGCCCGGGCCTGTTTCCCGCCGGGCTCGATGACCGGTGCGCCGAAGCTGTCCACGATGCGCATTCTGGACCGGCTGGAGACCCGGCCGCGCGGCATCTACTCCGGCGCGCTCGGCCACTTCGGGCTGGCGGGCACGGCCGACCTCAGCGTGGTGATCCGGACCGCCGTGATCCACCGGGGACGGCTCACCGTCGGCGCGGGCGGGGCGATCGTGCTGGACTCCGACCCGGCGGACGAATGGGACGAGATGCTGATGAAGGCCGCCGTTCCACTGCGCGCACTGGTCGTTCCCCCTTGTGACGAGTGAGGGGATCCGTCCCCGTGTTCACACGGATTTCACACTCGCCGTCGGCTCCGTCATCTGCCCGCAACATCGAACTCCCGCCGGCGAAACACACCGCGACAAGTCTTGCCGCATCCTCGTGAGCTCACCCAGGGCGCCGCCGTCGCCGCCCGCCGGCCCCGGTCGGCTGAGCTCCCGAAGCCCCCCAGAACAGCTTCGGATCTCCACAGGAGGAGACGCGATGCCCCAGCTCAGTGCCGGCGACACCGCCTGGGTGTTGGCCAGTGCCGCACTTGTACTACTGATGACACCCGGACTGGCGCTGTTCTACGGCGGCATGGTCCGGGCCAAGGGCGTACTCAACATGCTCATGATGAACTTCGCCGCGATCGGCGTGGTGAGCATTCTCTGGGTCCTCTACGGCTACTCGCTGGCCTTCTCCAAGGACGTCGGCGGAGGACTGATCGGCGGGCTCGGCGACTTCGGCCTGGAGGGCCTGATCGGCGAGAAGTCGCTGTCCGGCACGATTCCGACGACGGTGTTCGTGGCGTTCCAGGCGATGTTCGCCATCATCACGGTGGCGCTGATCTCGGGTGCGATCGCGGACCGGACGAAGTTCAGCGCGTGGATCGTGTTCATCGTCGCGTGGGCGACCATCGTCTACTTCCCGGTCGCGCACTGGGTCTTCTTCTTCGACGACGGCAACGGCGGCTGGATCGCCGACAAGATCAAGGCGCTCGACTTCGCCGGCGGCACCGCCGTGCACATCAACGCAGGCGCGGCCGGTCTCGCCCTGGCGCTGGTCCTCGGCCGCCGGGTCGGCTGGCGCCGGGACCCGATGCGGCCGCACAACCTTCCACTGGTCCTGCTGGGGGCGGGACTGCTGTGGTTCGGGTGGTTCGGGTTCAACGCGGGTTCGGCCCTGTCGGCCAACGGCACCGCCGGTGTGGCGTTCATCAACACCCAGGTCGCCACGGCGGCCGGTCTGCTCGCCTGGATCCTGGTGGAGAAGATCCGGGACGGAAAGCCCACCACGCTCGGCGCGGCCTCCGGCGCGGTCGCCGGCCTGGTGGCGATCACGCCGGCGTGCGCCTCGGTCACCCCGCTGGGCGCGATCCTGGTCGGCCTGGCCGCGGGTGTGCTGTGTGCGCTGGCCGTCGGGCTGAAGACGAAGTTCGGCTTCGACGACTCCCTGGACGTGGTGGGTGTCCACCTCGTCGGCGGCCTGGTGGGCACGCTGATCATCGGCTTCCTCGCCTCCGCGGCGGCGCCGGCGGGCGTGAACGGCCTGTTCTACGGGGGCGGGTTCGACCAGCTGTGGCGCCAGACGGTCGCCGCGGCGGCGGTCCTCGCCTACTCCTTCGTACTGACGTACGTGATCGGCAAGGTCATCGACAAGACGATGGGCTTCCGGATCAGTGAGGATGACGAGGTGAGCGGCATCGACCTCACCGAGCACGCGGAGACCGCGTACGACTTCAGCACCATCGGCGGCGGTTCACGCACCCACGGGCTCGCCCGGGGCACGGCGGTTCGGCCCGAACACGGTGCACGGGTCGCCGCCTCGCACGAGCCGGCGCCGAGGTCGGCCTCGGACCCCACGTCGGAGTCGGCCTCGGAGCCAACGTCGGAGTCGGGCCCGGAGCCGGGCCCGGGGGAGCCGGGTCAGGGTCCTGAGGACGGGCCGGCGGCCGCGCCGGCAGAGGAGAAGGAAGGGAGCTGGACCCGATGAAGCTGGTGACCGCCGTCATCAAGCCACACCGGTTGGACGAGGTACGCGCAGCGCTGGAGACGTTCGGGGTCTCCGGCATGACGGTCACCGAGGCGAGTGGGTACGGCCGCCAGAAGGGACACACCGAGGTCTACCGGGGCGCGGAGTACGAGGTGGACCTGGTGCCCAAGGTCCGGGTCGAGATCGTGGTCGACGACGCCGACGTGGACGACATCGTGGACGTCGTGGTCAAGAGCGCACACACCGGCAAGATCGGGGACGGCAAGGTGTGGGTCGTCCCGGTGGAGACGGTCGTGCGGGTACGAACGGGCGAACACGGGCCGGAGGCGCTGTAGCGGCCTGACGGCCTGCCGCGGACTTCTGGCCATGCCACTCACCCCCACCTCCTCGCTGGCGCCATCGGCCCGCGAACGGCTGACCCAGGTCGGCCGTTCGCGGGCCGAGCGCACCCGGGCGGCCGACGGGCGGCTGCGGTCGCTGCTCTCCGACGCCTTCGCCGCCACCGGCATCCCGCCCACCGCCGGCGGGGTGTCGGTCGTCGCGCTCGGCGGGTACGGCCGGGAGGAACTCTCCGCCGCCAGCGACCTCGACGTCCTCCTGCTGTACGACGACCGCTGTCCCGACGTCGCCGCGGTGGCCGAACGCCTGTGGTACCCGCTGTGGGACGACCGGGTCGCCCTGGACCACAGCGTGCGCACCGTCGCCGAGACCTCCGAGGCGGCTGCCGGTGACCTGCGCACCGCCCTGTCCCTGCTGGACGCCCGGCACGTGGCCGGCGACGCGGCGCTGACGATCCAGCTGCGGACCACGCTGCTCGCCGGGTGGCGGCGGACGGCGCCCCGCCGGCTCCCGGAGCTGGAGCGAAGCTGCCGTGAACGCGCCGTCCGGGTCGGGGAGATCGCCGCCCTGCTCGAACCGGACCTGAAGGAAGCACGAGGCGGCCTGCGCGACGGCGTCGTCATGCGGGCGCTGGCCGCCACCTGGCTGGTGGACGTGCCACAGGTGAACATCGCCCGGCTGCGGTCCGGCCTGCTCGACGTACGCGACGTGCTCCACGAGGTCGGCGGCCGGCGGCCCACCGACCGGCTGCGCGCCGACCTGCAGGCGGACGTGGCGGCCGGCTGCGGCCTGCCCGACCGGGACGCACTGCTGCGGTACGTCTACCACCTGGGCCGCACGATGAGCCACACCGCCGACATCGCCTGGCGACGGGCCGGACGCGCCCTCGCCGGGCGCTCGGTCCGGCGCGGCAGCCGCACCCGGCCGCGCCCCGGCCCCGCCCTCACCCCGCTGGGGCCCGGGGTCGCCGCCGTCGACGGCGAGGTCGTGCTGGCACCGGAGGCACGCCTCGGCACCGACCCGCTGCTGCCCCTGCGGGCGGCGTACGCGGCGGCCGACCACGGGCTGCTGCTGGCGCCGCACACCGCCGACCGGCTGGGAAGCACCCCCGCCACGTTGCCGACGCCGTGGCCCGCGGAGGCGCGCCGGTTGTTCACCGCCTTGCTCGGCAGCGGACCGGACCTGCTGGCTGTGTGGGAGACCTGCGACCAGGCCGGGCTGGTGAACGACCTGGTGCCGGAGTGGGACCGGGTGCGGTGCGCGCCGCAGTACTCCCCGGTGCACCGGCACACCGTCGACCGCCACCTGCTGGACACCTGCGTGGAGGCGTCCCGGCTGGTCCGCCGCGTCTACCGGCCGGACCTGCTGTTGGTCGGCGCGCTGCTGCACGACCTCGGCAAGGGCGAACGCGGTGAACGCGGCGACCGCGACGGCGAGGGCGGTGAGCCCGGCCGCCCGGCGCGCGACCACAGCGTGACCGGTGCGGAGATCGCCGCTCGGCTGGCACCGAGGTGGGGGTTCGACCAGGCGGACACCGCGACCCTGGTCCTGCTCGTCCGCCACCACCTGCTGCTCGCCGACACGGCCACCCGCCGCGACCTCGACGACCCGACCACGATCCGTCAGGTCGCCGCCGTGGTCGGTGACGCGGACACCCTCGACCTGCTCGCCGCCCTGACCGAGGCGGACGCCCGGGCCACCGGGCCGGCGGCGTGGACGCCGTGGCGGGCGGCGCTGGTCGGCCGGCTCGTCGGGCACGTACGCCGCCACCTCGAACGCGGCCAGGTCCCGGCGCCGGGTCCGCTCGCGCAGTGGCAGCGGGCGCTCGCCCGCGAACACGTGCCCGGCGTCGTGGTCGAGCCGCCCGAGATCGACGGGGAGCCGTTCCGGATCACCGCCGTCGCGCCCGGCCGGGTGGGGTCGCTGGCCACCGTCGCGGGTGTCCTGGCACTCGCCCGGCTGTCGGTGCGGTCGGCGTCCGTGCACACCGACGGTGACGTGGGGGTGTCGATCTGGACGGTGGCGGGGGAGCCGCCCGATCCGGCGGTGCTGCGCGAACGCCTGGACGCCGCGCTGTCCGGCCGGGACCAGGTGGCCCCACGGGTGGCCAGGATGGACGCCACGCACGCCGCGCACGGCAGGCCGGGCCTCACCGCCCCGGCCGACGTGCGGGTGGCGTCCGGCGCGTCGGCCGCCGCCACGGTGCTCGAGGTACGCGCGCACGACCGCCCCGGGTTGTTCCACCAGATCTGTGCGGCCGTGGCCGCGACCGGCTGCTCGGTCCGATCGGCGCACGTGAGCACCTGGGCGGACAACGCGGTCGACGTCTTCTACCTGACCCGGCCTCAGGGCGGCCCGCTGGACGACGGCGTGGCGGCGCAGGTGGCGGAGTCGATACGCACCGCGCTGGATGACAGGGGCACGAACCGGTGACACAGTGGGGAGGACCCGCCGAAACCGGGTGAGCAGGGTCGGATCGACGCCAAACCTCCGGCGCCGCCGACCGCGGCCCACCGGACGGTTACCCTGGCCAGGACCCCACCACGTCTAACGAGGACCAGACTGCCACCGTGTTCGCCACCCTTCAGGATCGCCTCGAGGCGACGTTCAAGCGGCTCCGCGGCAAGGGCCGGCTCACCGACGAAGACATCGACACCAGCGCGCGGGAGATTCGGATCGCGCTGCTGGAGGCCGACGTCGCGCTGCCGGTCGTGCGTTCCTTCATCGCACAGCTCAAGGAGCGGGCGCGGGGAGCCGCGGTCCACCAGGCCCTCAACCCGGCCGAGCAGGTCATCAAGATCGTCAACGAGGAGCTCATCGAGATCCTCGGCGGCGACACCCGCCGGCTGCGGTTCGCCAAGAACCCTCCGACCGTCATCATGCTGGCCGGACTGCAGGGCGCTGGTAAGACCACGCTGGCGGGCAAGCTCGGTCTCTGGCTGAAGGGTCAGGGCCACCAGCCACTGCTGGTCGCCGCCGACCTGCAGCGTCCCAACGCCGTCGAGCAGTTGCAGGTCGTCGGCCAGCGGGCCGGAGTCGCGGTCTTCGCGCCCGAACCCGGCAGCGGCGTGGGCGACCCTGTCGACGTCGCGCGGCGCAGCATCGAGCATGCCCGGAGCAAGCTCTACGACGTGGTGATCGTCGACACCGCGGGCCGCCTCGGCATCGACGCCGAGATGATGCAGCAGGCCGCCGACATCCGCGACGCGGTCTCGCCCGACGAGATCCTCTTCGTCGTCGACGCGATGATCGGCCAGGACGCCGTCACCACGGCCGAGGCGTTCCGCGACGGCGTGGGCTTCGACGGCGTGGTGCTGTCCAAGCTCGACGGCGACGCCCGCGGTGGTGCCGCGCTCTCGGTGCGGCACGTGACCGGTCGGCCGGTGATGTTCGCCTCCAACGGCGAGAAGCTCGACGAGTTCGACGTCTTCCACCCCGACCGGATGGCCTCCCGCATCCTCGGGATGGGCGACGTACTCACCCTCATCGAGACCGCCGAGAAGGCCTTCGACGAGGAGCAGGCCGCCCGGGTCGCGGACAAGCTGAAGACCGAGCGCGGCTTCACCCTCGAGGACTTCCTCGCCCAGATGCAGGCCGTCCGCAAGATGGGCTCGCTGTCGAAGATCCTCGGCATGCTCCCCGGCCTCGGCGACATCCGCAACCAGGTCGACCAGATCGACGACCGGGAGCTGGACCGGATCGAGGCGATCATCCGTTCGATGACGCCGGCCGAGCGGGAGGACCCCAAGCTGATCAACGGCTCGCGGCGGCTGCGGATCTCCAACGGTTCGGGCACCACGGTCTCCGACGTCAACCTGCTGGTGGAGCGATTCCTCGAGGCCCGCAAGATGATGAGCCAGCTCAGCCAGGGCAAGGGCGTCCCGGGGATGCCCAACATCCCGGGCATGGGCGGCGCCCTCGGTGCCGGCAGCCGCAAGGGCAAGAAGGGCAAGAAGGGCAAGGGCAGCCAGCGCGCCGGTGGGCGCTCCGGCAACCCGGCCAAGCGGGCCCGCCAGGCCGCCGAGGCGGCCGTGGCCGCCCGCGACCAGGGCGAGGAGCAGGGCGGCATCCCGGCCGCGTTCGGCGGCAACGGCCTGCCCGACCTGAACTCCCCGACCGAGGTCCCGGAGGGCTTCGAGCTGCCGAAGGAGCTGCGCGACCTGTTGCCGAAAGACGGCAAGTGACCACCAGGGGTCGTGAGGGTGCGCTTCGGGTACGCGGTGTCGTCCTGCCCGAGGGCGAGCACCGCGACCTGTACGTCGTCGGCGGGCGGATCAGCCACAGACCGGTGCCGGACGCCGACCTGGTCGGCGAGGGCTACGTCGTACCCGGCCTGGTCGACGCCCACTGCCACGTCGGCCTGGACGCCGACGGCGCCGTGCCGCCGCCGGTGCAGGAGCAGCAGGCGGTCGCCGACCGCGACGCCGGCACCCTGCTGATCCGGGACGCCGGCAGCGCCGCCGACACGCGCTGGATCGACGACCGCGACGACCTGCCCCGCATCATCCGGGCCGGGCGCCACATCGCCCGCACGAAGCGCTACATCCGCAACTACGGCGCCGAGGTCGAGCCGCTCGAACTCGTCGACACCGTGGCCGAGCAGGCCAACCGCGGCGACGGCTGGGTCAAGCTCGTCGGCGACTGGATCGACCGGGGCGTGGGCGACCTCGCGCCGTGCTGGCCCGGCGACGCCCTGGCCGCCGGGATCGCGAAGGCCCACGAGCTCGGTGCCCGGGTGACCGCGCATGTCTTCGGCGAGGACGCGCTGCCCGACCTGCTCGCCGCCGGGATCGACTGCCTCGAACACGGCACCGGGCTGACCGGCGACCTTATCGCCGAGATGGCCCGCCGCCAGGTGGCGCTGGTGCCGACCCGGCGCCAGATCGACAACTTCCCGGAGTACGCCGCCCAGGGTGAGGCGAAGTTCCCGGCGTACGCCCGGCACATGCGCGACCTGCACTCCCGGGTCGACGGCACGCTGCGGGCCGCCTACGAGGCCGGTGTCCCCATCTACGCAGGCACCGACGCCGGTGGCGTGCTCCCGCACGGGCTGGTGGCGACCGAGATCCGGATGCTCGCCGAGTGCGCCGGCATGTCGCCGTACGACGCACTGGCGGCGGGCTCGTGGCGGGCCCGCGAGTGGCTCGGTCGGCCGGCGCGGCTGGAGGAGGGCGCACCGGCCGACTTCGTGGTGTACGCCGACGACCCGGTGGCCGACCTCCGCACGCTGGCCGCTCCCGTACGCGTGGTCCTGCGCGGCAGGGTGGTCGCGTAGGGCCCGGGGCCTGGGAGGAGCCATCTCGCCGGGTCCCTCCGACCCCGCCGAAACGTCCGGGTTCGCCTGGTTCGCGGGGTGCGATCTGCTCGTCGTTCCGCCCGGTGCACCCGTGCGGGCCACGCGCTCCGCCCCGTCTGGCACAATGGTCGGCCGAGTCCGTCCGTCGCGAGCCCTCTCAACTCCGCGGCTGGCCGGCTCCCTTCGAGAGGTCGGTTCCGCACCCCACGCGGCGCTGCCCGCTCACCCTCCGTCCACACAGGGAGACTCCACACTCGTGGCCGTCAAGATCAGGCTGAAGCGCATGGGCAAGATCCGTGCGCCCTACTACCGCATCGTCGTGGCCGACTCTCGCACCAAGCGCGACGGCAAGACGATCGAGCAGATCGGCAAGTACCACCCCAAGAGCGACCCCAGCTTCATCGAGGTCGACTCCGAGCGTGCACAGCACTGGTTGTCCGTGGGGGCGCAGCCGTCCGAGCCGGTCCTCGCGATCCTGAAGCGCACCGGTGACTGGCAGAAGTTCAAGGGCGAGCCCGCTCCGGAGCCGCTGAAGACGCCGGCGCCCAAGGCCGACAAGCGCGCGCTGTTCGACGACGCGCTGCGTGACGCGCACTCCGAGCCGCAGGGCGAGGCCGTCAGCAAGAAGTCCGCGGCCCGCAAGCCCAAGGCCGAGGACAAGCCCGCCGACCAGGCCGAGGCCACCGGCGAGTCCGCCGGCACCGAGGCCGCGCAGGGCGAGAGCGGGGCCTGACCATGCTGGTCGAGGCGCTCGAGCACGTCGTCCGCGGCATCGTCGCTCACCCCGATGACGTCCGGGTGAGCACGCGGGAGCTTCGGCGCGGTCGCACGTTCGAGGTCCGCGTTCACCCGGAGGACTTCGGCCGGGTGATCGGCCGCCGCGGCCGCACCGCGCAGGCCATCCGCACGGTGGTCGGCGCTCTCGACAAGGGCCGCAGCCCGCGCATCGACTTCGTTGAGGTCGGCGCGCGCGGCGGCCGCGGCCGCTGACCAGACAGCAACGCGTGGGGCCGGCAGCGTCCCGTTCGGTTCGGCCGAACGCGGCGCCGCCGGCCCTTCGTACGTCCTGACCGCTCGTCCCGCCCTCGCGGAGGCTGTTCTGATGGAGTTGCTCGTCGGCCGGATCGGCCGTGCCCACGGGCTTCGTGGCGAGGTTGCCGTCACGGTGCGCACCGACGCGCCGGAGGAGAGGTTCGTGCCGGGCGCGTCCTTCGCCACCGACGCCGGTGACCTGCGGATCGACACGGTGCGCTGGAGCAGCGGCCGGCTGCTGGTGAGCTTCGACGGCGTACGCGACCGGACCGCCGCCGAACGTCTGCGAGGGACCGATCTGGTGGCCGAGGTGCCCGACGACGAACGCCCCGAGGACCCCGACGAGTTCTACGACCACCAGCTGGTCGGGCTCGCCGCGGTGACCGTCGCGGGGGAGAACGTCGGGGAGGTGACCGAGGTCGTGCACCTGCCGATGCAGGACCTGCTCGCCGTACGCACGCCGGACGCGGGCGAGGTGCTCGTGCCGTTCGTCGCCGCGATCGTGCCGGAGGTCGACCTCGAGCACGGGCGGGTGATCGTCGACCCGCCGCCGGGCCTCCTCGGGGACGTCGAGGACGACGACGTGCCGGAGCGGGGACCGGAGGGTTCCCCGTGAGGCTGGACGTCGTCTCGATCTTCCCGGACTACCTCGCCCCGCTGCGGCTGTCGCTGGTGGGCAAGGCGGTCGACAGCGGCATCCTCGACCTGCGCGTCCACGACCTCCGCGACTGGACCCACGACCGGCACCGCACCGTCGACGACACTCCGTACGGCGGCGGCGCCGGCATGGTGATGCGGCCCGAGCCGTGGGGTGAGGCGCTGGACACCCTGGCGCCGCCCGGCGGTGCCCAGCCGCGGTTCGTCGTACCCACGCCGGCCGGCAGGCCGTTCACCCAGGACCTCGCCGCCGAACTCGCCGCCGAGCCGTGGCTGGTGTTCGGCTGCGGGCGGTACGAGGGGATAGACCAGCGGGTCGTGGAGTACGCCGGCAGCCGGATGCGCGTCGACGAGGTTTCGCTCGGCGACTACGTTCTCGCGGGCGGCGAGGTGGCTGTCCTGGTGATCGTCGAAGCGGTGGCCCGGCTGCTTCCGGGGGTGCTCGGCAACCCGGAGTCGCTGACCGAGGAGTCCCACAGCGCCGGGCTGCTGGAATACCCCGTCTACACCAAGCCGGCGACCTGGCGCGAACGTGAGGTCCCGCCGGTCCTGCTGTCCGGGCACCACGGCCAGATCGCCCGCTGGCGCCGGGACGAGGCGCTGCGGCGCACGGCGCGGCGCCGGCCGGACCTGCTGAGCCGACTGCCCGCGGACGAGCTCGACGCCCGGGACCGGCGGGTCCTCGCCGAGCGGGACCGGCCGGACGCCCACGGGTCCGACTCGTCCGGCGCCGGGCGGGCCGGCGAGGAGAGCGGGCCGGGCTGACCCCGGCCGAGATCCACCCGAACCGGGCGAACCGGCTCCGGCTTTCCGGGTCGCTGTGGGAGTTCCCAGCTCGGTATGCCAGACTTGGCCGCTGGCTGCCCACTGCGGGTCCAGCCGATCAGCGTTCCTGCCACAGGGGGAGCGCCGGGCACTCGCCCGATCGCGTCACCACGTACAGACCATCTACCGATGGTGACCTGTGGCACCACGAGGAGAAGACATGACTTCGCTCCAGGCCGTCGACGCCGCCTCCCTGCGCTCCGACGTTCCCGACTTCCAGGCCGGCGACACGCTGAAGGTGCACGTCAAGGTCGTCGAAGGTAACCGGACCCGGGTCCAGGTCTTCCAGGGCGTCTGCCTCAAGCGCGCCGGTGCCGGTCTGAAGGAGACCTTCACCGTCCGCAAGGTGAGCTTCGGCGTCGGGGTGGAGCGCACGTTCCCCCTGCACACCCCGATCATCGAGAAGATCGAGGTCGCCACCCGCGGCGACGTCCGCCGCGCGAAGCTCTACTACGTGCGTGGCCTGCGCGGCAAGGCCGCGAAGATCAAGGAGAAGCGCGAGTCCACCGCCGCGCACTGAGCCTGCCGGACTAGGCTCGACGGGTGGATGAGCGGGAGATCGCTGCCGGTGG